>JBJDYD010000079.1:0-51489 GCA_051867015.1 Faecousia sp.
ATGGCTACTTATTTATTGCCTTTTATACTAGTAGGGGCGGCTATCAGCCGCCCGCGTAGAGAGCCGTGGGCAGTTTTTTGTCTGCTTTTGTGCGTGGTCGGAAGTTCCTACACGCGGGCGGATAGTATCCGTCCCCTACGGCAAGGGTGCGAACATTGGGTTATTTGGAAAAAATGATCCGTTCGCTTTGGAACATCCGTGTCAGTACGAGGGTGCCGAGCAGGGCATAGACAAGGTTGCTGCCTACCGTGAGCAGCAGATGTAAGGCGGAGATGTCGAAGGTCAGAATGCTCACCATGCTCTGCACGGAATTATACAGCGGAATCAAATATACTGCGCTGTTGGTACTGGCGCCGTTTCCGAACATTGCGGTGATGCCGAGAAACATGACCACGAGCATCAGCGGCATGACAAAGGTTTGCGCTTCTTTCATGGTCTTTGCAAAGGCGGAGACGATGGAGATCAGCGCGACCAGCAGCAGAACGGTCGAGGCGATCACCGCCGCCAAAAGAAGATAGTCGCCTGTGGAATACAGGCTGCCGGAAATGCTGCCCGCGCCGCCCATCAGCTTCGGCAGCGAAAGAATGGTACCGATTGCGCTCGACGCGGCGGAGAGCAGCGCGATGACGGACAGCGCCATGATCTTGCCGAGGGCAATTTGACTTCTGCTGACGGGCGTAATGAGCAGAGTGGCGATTGTGCCGCGCTCCTTTTCGCCCGCGATGGCCTCCGGCGCGACTGCCATGCATCCGGAAAAGAGAAATATCATCAAAAGCATCGGCAGCATCATGGAGAAGAAACTGCTTGTCTCATCCGTATCGGAGGCAAGGTCGTATCCCACGCCGCCTGCGTTGACATCGAATTTATTGCAGAGCGTCGCTTCGTAGCCGCTGAACAGCTCGTCCAACAGCAGATACGCCGCCTGTGAATCCGATGCGGTGGAGTTATAATAAATCGCAACATTCGGCGCGGCAGAGGAGCCGATTTCGTAGGCACTGACCGCCGCGTCAAAACCCTCCGGGAAAACAACGAGAGCGTCCAAAGTCTGCGCGCTGACGGCATCCATCGCGTCCTCCTTTGCAGCAAAATCCGCCAACCGGACGGACTGCGAAAGGATCGGTTCGATGGCATCGGAGGAGCCGAAAACCGCAACGAGCGGCGGCTGGGTTTCATCTGCGGAAAAGTTGTTCATGATTGCACTGCCCATCAAGCTGTAAAGCAGATAGATAATCAGTCCGGGCAGGAGCACCGTGCTGAATACCATACGCTTATCACTAAAGAAGCGGGCAAGCTCTTTTTTGAAGATCGTAAGCAAACCATTTCTCATTTTCCGGCACCTGCCGTTTCCGCATAGAGGTCGAAGAAGCGATCCTCCAAGCTTTTTCCTGCGCAGACTGCTGCGAGTGTGTCGCAAAGCACCATGTTTCCGCCGATCAGCACGCCGACGCGGTCGCAGACCTTTTCGATCAGGCTGAAAATGTGCGTCGAAATCAAAATGGTCTTGCCGAGCTGCTTCAGCTCCAGCAGATAATCCGTCACGACCTTTGCTGTCAGCACATCCAAGCCGTTGGTCGGCTCGTCAAAAATGATGATATTGGGGTCGTGGACGATGGAGACGGCAATAGATACCTTCTGCTTCATGCCCTGCGAGAGGTCGGCAAGCTTTGTCTGCGCAAATTCGTCGATGCCGAAGCGGGAAAACAGCTCCTGCTTCCGCCTATCGCGGACTATTGGTTCAATGCCGTGCAGATCGGAGAAAAAGGTGAACAGATAGTCCGGCGTAAAGCAGTCCTCTAACTTCAGCTCACCCGTGAGGAACGCGAGCTTGGAGCGCACCTCTGTCTCCTGCGTTACGATGCTTGCGCCGTCTAAAAACGCGTCGCCGCTGTCGGGACGGATCAGAGTTGCAAGCATGCGCATTGTGGTCGTCTTGCCCGCGCCGTTCGGGCCTAACAAGCCGAAGATCTCCCCGCGATAGGCACAGAAGGAGACATCGTTGACAGCGCGGCGTATCTTTTCGCCGGTCTTTTCCAGCCGCTGCTGCTTTGCCGAGAGGCGGAAGCTTTTGGACAGATGCTCGACTTTTAATATTTCTTCCATAAGAGCCCTTTCATTTGATAGGATTTTCGGTGATGTAACGGTCTAAGATTTCGGCAGCGTCGCCGCAGAGCAGCTTACAGGGGCGCTTTATATAATACTCCGCTGTACGAGCCTCCGGCGCAGCGCCTGCCGTCGTCTGCACACCGGCAAGCAGCTCACGGCAGAGATAGGAGCCGTTTCTCTCGCGGAATTGGGCGGCGAGCGCCTGAATTCTCGCGTAATGCGCGGTTTTTTCTTGCCGGGATTCCGTTGTGCTGCTGCCGTAGAGCAGTCCGGCGACCATGAACATGCCGCTGACCGCGCCGCAGACCTCCCGCAGTCTGCCCATTCCGCCGCCGAAGGAGGAGGCGAGGGAGAGCGCGGTCTTTTCCTCCAACCCCGTCAGATCGGAGAAGGCGAGCAGAACGGCTTGGGCGCAATTATACCCGTTTTCGAAGTTTTGTTCGGCAAGCGTACGGTGTGTCATTGCATTGCCTCCTTCGGAAAAACGACGCCGTTGTATTTGAGCAGATAGCGGATCGGATAATAACCGCGCAGATAGTTACTGTCAAACCATTCAAAGGTAGCCTCCGGCAGATGCACCAGCTCGGGCGCGTCGCAGCGGAACAGCTCAAAGGTCGTTTGGTCACCGCAGATCAGGGCGGCGATCAGCTCCTTCTGCCCTTCGGCAGCAAGCCGATCCAGACAGGCATCCATCAATGTGACGCAGATCAGCTCCTCACGGGTGCTGCGCGCGGGCTTTGTAGCAAACCAGTAAAGAAAATCCGCCCGGGTGAATGCTTTGCGGGCGGTGACGAGGGCGAGCTTTTGAAATTCCTCCTCTGCGCCGCGCTTTAAAACGTCAATCAGATAGAACAGAAGGTTTTCATCTAAACAGCAGCAGTCCAGCAGCACTTCATAGGCACTGCGCGGTCCCTCCGGCTCGTCAATCTGCGGCGGCGCAGCGGGATCGGATTCGTCGGGAGCGGGTGCGGCTTCGGTGTTTTCAAGCATTGCACTTAGTGCGTCGCGCAGATCCTCGTCACGATAGGCGGCATAAAGCTCCTCCGGAAGGGTCTGCCCGTCCTGCGCAGCGCAGCGGCGGACGAACTCGGGAACGCCCATTTTCTGAATCTGCGTTTGCAGCTCCGCCGCACGGGGCATCGGTTCCGTTTCGTGCAGCACGATGCCCTCCGGCGCGGGGCGCGAACCGTCGGCAAGCTCTTGTAAATAGGTAAAATAATGCTCAATCAGCGTCATTGCATACCACCTCATTCTAATTATAACACATTTGTCATGAAAGTGCAACTGCCCTTTGACACTGATTTTTTCCGCTGATATAATGAACGCGAAAAAAGAAAGATAGGTGAACTGTATGAAAATCAAAATCACCTCCGACAGCACCTGCGACTTGTCGCCGGAGCTGCTGCGGGAGAACAATATTTCCATCATTCCGCTGCACATCAATAAGAACGGCGAGAGCTTCCGTGACGGTTTGGATATCGTGCCTGCGGATATTTTCGCGCATGTGGCAGCCGGCGGAGAGATTTGCAGCACCTCTGCCGTCTCCCTCGGTGAGTACGAGGAGGCATTCAAAAAGAATTTGGAAGGCTATGACGCGTTGGTGCATATTTCCATCGGTTCCGGCTTTTCGGTGACGCACCATAATGCCTGCATTGTGGCGGAGAATATGCCGAATGTCCGTGTCATTGACTCGCGGAACCTCTCCACGGGACAAGGGCAGGTCGTTTTAGAGGCGTGCCGACTTGCGAAGACCGCGACTGATTTGGATGAGATGAAGGCTGCGTTGGACGAATTTGCCGGCCGTGTGGATATGAGCTTCCTGCTTGACCGTCTGGACTATATGGTAAAGGGCGGGCGCTGCTCCCTCGTCTCCGCACTGGGGGCGAATATTTTAAAGCTGAAGCCTTGCATTGAGGTCGTGGATAACAAGATGATCGTCGGAAAAAAGTACCGCGGCAATTATGCCAAATGCATGGAGCGTTATGTACTTGACCGTTTGGAGAATCAGGAAGATATCCTGCCGGAACGCATTTTTATCGTGAACACGCCTGTTTCGCAAGAGGTTCATGAGACGGTGCGGCGGACGGTGCGCGAGTGCATGAGCTTTGAAACGACGTATGAGACGACTGCGGGCTGCACGATCTCCTGCCATTGCGGCGAGGGAACCCTCGGCATTTGCTATGTGCATAAAAAGGCATAAAAATGCCTGCCGGAATCGGCAGGTTTTTTGCCGTAAACGGCTGCGCAGCCGCTTGCGTACAAACCTACAGTCGGAGATTGCCGCAGCCGGTGTGCGCATTGGCTTGACAATGACAAGTAGGGCCGCCTCTTCGTGTCATTCCGAGGAGCGCAGCGACGTGGCAATCTTGTGTAGGAACTGCCGAGTGCGCACGGATTTGTTTGCACCGTCTGCCGCTTCGCGGATGGCGGGGAGATGTCGCAGAGCTACAATCAAAGATTGCTGAACGGCTTCGCGCGTAAGTGTAATCGGGACAGTAGTGTTCGGAGGTTCTTTGTTCTGAAATACTATATAAAACCCCATTATAACAATAGCACATTTGGCATGAAAAGGCAACTGCCCTTTGACAGAAAAACGTTCGGCTGTTATAATTTATTTGACAAATCATAAAGATGGGGTGAGCAGCATGAAAATCAAGATCACTGCCGACAGCACCTGCGACCTCTCGCCAGAGCTGGTTCGGGAAAACGATATTACAATCATTCCGCTGTATGTGAATAAGGACGGTAAGAGCTTCCGTGATGGGGTGGATATTGTCCCTGCGGATATTTTTGCCCATGTCGCCGCAGGCGGAGCGCTTTGCAGCACTTCTGCCGTTCCGCTCGGAGAGTATGAGGAAGCGTTTCAAAAGCATATTGAGGGCTATGATGCTTTGGTGCATATCTCCATCGGCTCCGGCTTCTCGGTCACGCACCACAATGCCTGCCTCGCCGCTGAGAATATGCCGAATGTCCGCGTGATCGACTCGCGCAGCCTTTCCACAGGACAGGGGCAGGTTGTTATGGAAGCTTGCCGTCTGGCAAAAAGCGCGACGGATCTGGACGAGATGAAGGCAGCACTGGATGAATTTGCTACCCGCGTCGATATCAGCTTTCTTTTGGATCGGCTGGACTATATGGTCAAGGGCGGGCGCTGCTCACCCGTAACCGCGCTCGGCGCGAATCTGCTGAAGCTGAAGCCCTGCATTGAGGTTGTGGATAACAAGATGATCGTCGGTAAGAAATACCGAGGCAACTATGCCAAGTGTATGGAGCGATATGTCCGCGACCGTTTAGAGCATACAGACAATATTTCGCCTGAGCGCATTTTTATTACACACACGCCTGTTACGCCGGAGATTAGCGAGACGGTGCATAGGACAGTACGCGAGTGCATGGATTTTGACACGATTTATGATACCTCTGCGGGCTGTACGGTCTCCTGCCACTGCGGCGAGGGCTGCTTGGGTGTGATTTTTATTCATAAGAAAGCTTAACCATAAAAAATCTCCCGCCAAACGGCGGGAGATTTTTTATGGCCGATTATTGAATTTCAAGTCTGCGAGTGTCTGCCTTGGCGGGCTGCTGCTTCGGAAGGGCGAGCTTCAAAACGCCGTCCTGATAGGATGCGCTGATGTTGTCGGCATCGATACCTTCCAAGCTGAAGCTGCGGCTGTAAGAGCCGTAGGAGCGCTCGCAGCGCAGGTAATTGCCCTTGCCGTCCTTCTTCTCGTAGTTGGAATGACGCTCCGCGTTGATGACCAGACGGTCGCTGTCGATGTCCACATGGATGTCTTCCTTCTTGAAGCCCGGCAGATCAGCCGACAGGATCAGCTTGTCGCCGTCGTCTTCAATGTCGGTGCGGAAGGAGGCGAGTGCCTCAGGTGCGAACAGGCTGCGCTCGAACTCTTCCAGTTCACGGAACGGGTTATACAGATTAGCCTCATTGTGCTTACGGTACGGTGTGATTGTCAACATAAGAATTCCTCCATTCATCGTTTCGACCACCCTCACGGGTGTGTCTCATTTGTTTTTCTGGCTTTATTTTCCCGCCATAGTATGAACAAAGATACCTTTTTCTATGAACGGACTGTGAACTTTTAGCACTCTAAACGAAAGAGTGCTAAAAAGCCGGATGAAACGGAGGAGAATTGCTTAGCTGTCGGTCGGGGACATGTCCCCAGACCTACATTGACTGCTTCGTTATATGCCCAATCGCACATTTACAAGTACAGGATTGCCGCGTCGCGGCGTTCCTCGCAATGACAGGTAAGGAATGTATACCTACAAGGGGAACGCAGTATCAGTTACGCTTGCTTCTCACGAATGTCAGCGTATAGCAAGATCATGATTTACGGTATTCTTCTTCCGTTAACTGCGTTAATTTTGTGTCACGGATACGATAAACGCGGTCACAGAGGGAGAGAACACTCGGGCGGTGCGTGGTGAGAATGCAGGTTTTATTCGGCAGCGCGGCGATATTTTTCAGAACCTTTTCCTCAGTCGCCATGTCCAGTGCGGAGGTGACCTCGTCAAGAAGGAGAATCGGGGCGTCTGCCAAGACTGCGCGGGCGATGGCGAGACGCTGATTCTGTCCGACGGAAAGGGAACCGCCTCGTTCCCGCAGCGTGCTGTAGATGCCCTGCGGCAGCGATCGGACGAAGGTGTCTGCACAGGCGACCTTCAGTGCTGCGTAGATCTCTTCATCGGTTGCGTTTGGGCGCACAAGGCGAAGCGTGTCCGCAATTGTGCCGGAAAAGATGACATTATCCTGCGGAACATAGGAGAATAAGGAACGTGTGGCAGGGGAGAGAGGCACATGCAGCTCACCGCTGACCAGCTCCGCCGTGCCGCCTGACGGGTGCAGAAGCGCCAGCAGGATACGGAACAACGTTGTCTTGCCGCTTCCCGACGGCCCGACGATGGCGATCATCTCCCCGGGGGAGACGGATAGTTCGAGCGCATCCAGCACGAGTGAACGGTTTTGATAAGAAAAACGCAGATGATCGAGACGAAGCGAGAATTTCTCTTTTTTGAGTGCCTCCACTTCCGCAAGACCCTCCACCTTTTCCTGGGGGAGCTCGAAAATCGTCATAATACGCTGTGCGCTGACGGTGCATTCAATTGCGGAGGGTACAAGCTTGATGAGCGCGGAGAGGGCTGCGGAGACGTAGCCCGCCAACTGAATGAACAGAACCATAGTGCCGAAGTCGATATACCCGCGCCAAAGACGGTAAGCGCCCCAACCGAGGCAAAGATAACTGACGAGCAGACCGGCGGCAGAGAGAATGGAGGAATTGACAACGGAAAAACGGTTAAAGCGCAAAGCGGTATCATAATAGCGTGATTGTACCCGCTTCAGCCGGTCGGTAAACGGATCGACAAGATTAAACGCCTTGATGGATTGCACGTTTTGCAGTGCTTCCTCATGAAATGCCGTCATTTCACTGTTGACGGTGCGCATTTCTTTGCTGAAAATGCGCATTTTTGAGACGAAAGGCTTTGCTGCAACCAATGTGAACGGTGCAGTAATCAGCGCGAAAACTGCCATGGTCGGATCATAGCAGAGAATGATGGCAAGGGAAGCGATAAATTGCGCCAGCTTAATGATCAGCGTCGGCAGCCAACCGAGCACGCTGTTTGCGACATTGGTGACATCCGTATTGACGCGGGAGAGTAGGTCGCCTGAATGGTACTGCTGCAGAGACTCCCAGTCGGTGCGCAGGAATGTGTCGAATACCTCTGCGCGAAGCTCATTTGATACACGCAGATTAATCCTTGCACTGTAGCGGCTGATAAAGGCGTTCAGCAAGATTCCCAAAGCTGCCAAAAAAACAACGGCAAAGCCAACGGCAGCGATGCGCTTGCCGCCGTAACCCTCCGCGCCGAGCAGAACGATGGAATTCACCAGCTCTTTTGAGGCGAGTGCGGAGACCATGCCAAGCCCTGTCGAGAGCAGCCCCAGAAGAACATAGGACAGCACCGCCTTGCGATAGGCACGTGTATGATAGTAGATCCAGCGAGTTTCGCGCCCGATCTCTTTCAGCGTACCGTCACGCACGCGTTTTGTTACTTTTTGAAAAATACTCATGTGTGTATTCCTTTCCGCGGGTGCCTGTGTCAATGTGAAAACCCTTTATAAACGCTTTCGGTAAAACTATCGGCGGCTGTCAGCCGCCGATAGTTTTACAGATGCACGCGGCAAGCGGACAGCCGAGCCGGCAGCGCTGCCTGCGCTCTCGTGAGAGCCTACTTATCATTTTGGGCTGTGCTTTCAATCTCACGAGAAAGCTCCTCTGCTTCCTTGTAGCGGGAGTTTCTTTTGCCGTAAGAGCTGTATTTATAGCCATAGCCCTTGTAGCTGTAGTTGTTGTATCCGTAGCCGTAGCTGCTGTACTTTGTGCCGTAGCCGTAGCGGGTAGTGCCTGCCTGCGTTTGGTTCAAAACGCAGCCGATGATATCCGTGCCGACGGAGAAAAGAGACTCAATGGCGCTGAGAATCTGTGAGGAGGTTGCAAGATCCTGACGGACGATATAAAGTGTTGCGTCGCAGTATTTTGCAATGGTAGCTGCGTCGGAGAGGATTCCGGCAGGCGGCGTGTCAATGATGATATAGTCAAGCTTTTCACGCAGCAGATCCAAGACCTGCTGCATGCGCGGCGTATCCAGCAGTGGCTGCGGCTGCTCCTCGGTCATGTCGCCGGAGAGAAGAAGCAGCGTGGAGTCCGGAACGTTTAACAGCCGGAAATTCTTGGTGGTGCCGGTGAGGATCTCCACCAAACCGTCAGACGGCTGCGTGATACCGATGCCTGACTTTAGGGACTGTTTGCGCAGATCACCGTCGATGAGAATCACGCGTTTGCCCTCTGATGCAAGAGACAGTGCCAAATTGATGGCGACCGTGGTTTTTCCTTCGTTGGGGATGGTGCTGGTGACCATTAAAACTTGGGCATTTTTTGCTTTTAACGCCTTTAAAATTTTTACCCGTAGGGTACGGATCGACTCATTAAAGGAAGAACCGATGCGAGGATTGGTGATCGTGATACTGAGATTGGTCTTGTTTGTGTGCTTTTTCAGCTTAATCAGCGGAATATAGCCGAAGCATTTCAAATTGACGAGCTTACGCAGGTCTTCTGAGGAATGGATGGTCTTTCGTGTCAACGAAAGCAGGAAGCAGCCCAGCAGACCGAGGGCAAAAACAATGGCTGCGTATTTTACTGCAGTGGATAACGCGTTGTTTTGAACAACGGGCGTTGTCGAAGGCTCAAGAGGCAGATTGATGATGTCGATCTGCGTGTCGCCGAGAATACTGCTGGCTGCCTGCGGATAAATCTTTATGGTTGCCAGCAGAAGGTCATAGGCGCTTTGCGCGTTGCTGCTGGTGGCAGTCATGGTGAAAAGACCGGCATCCGCGGTCGAGTATGCCGTCACGCTTCCGGGTAAGCTCGAGGTTCCAAGCTCTGCGCACAGCAGCATCTGCGTGTTTTCGCTGTTAATGACATAGGGGAAGGTGCGGGAGAGCGTCAAGGCGGCGTTCTTGTCAAGATAAGCGCTGTTGCTGGTGATATCGGTCGTAGCGACAAAGCACGCTTTGACGGAGAATACAGCCGAGGAGGAATAAAGCGGATAATAGGAGCGATCCTCACGCACATAGACCACAGCACCGGTGACGATGCTTAGAAGCAAAACAATCCAAAGCAGATGCCGGACAGCTGTCAGAAAATTGTGCAAAAGAATCCGCGGATTAATGGTTAAGTTAACGCGCTTTTCTTCTTCATTCACCGTTGCTCAACTCCTTCTCAGAGGATTTCTTTAGCTGCTTCTCCTTGCCGTAACCGTAACCATAGCCGTAGCCGTAGCCGTAGCCGTAGCCATAGCCGTAGCCGTGTCTGCCGGACAATGCGGCATTGACGCGGAAGGAGCGAACATTGTTCAGCACAAAGCCGAGGAATTTTGCATGCATTTCCGAAAGAGAGTCAATCGCATCGTTGACGGAGATCGCGGGCACCGCGTCCTGACGGACAACGAGAAGGGAAGCATCAGACGCGTCAGCGAGCACTTCCGCATCTGCGAAGATGTTCATGGGAGGCGTATCAACGATAATATAACTGAATTCTTCACGCAGTGCCTGCAACAAAGGACGGAAGGTGTCGGCAGAAAAGGCTTCCATCTTTCTGCGGGAAAGCGGATCGGAAAAGAGCTTATACAGGTGTGTACTCTCGTCGTGTGTGATTGCCTGCAAAAGCTTCTCCTTTGAAAACTCCTTCAAAAGACAAGCGCTCAAATCGTTTCCGTGCTGAACACTCTCCTCAAAAATCAGCATCTGCGAGGGCTTGCGAAGGTCGGCATCAATCAGGAGAACCTTGCTGTGCTTCTGCGCTAAAGAGAGCGCAAGATTGGCGGCGATAGTAGATTTTCCCTCGTTTTCCTCGCAGCTTGTGACCATAAATACCTTGCAGCCGTCCGCCTCCTTTGCGCGTTCGAGGAACACACGAAGCTGGTGAATCGTTTCGGTATAATAGAAGCTGCAGGTGGGCGAAGAGATCAGCAGAGAGGTTTTTTTGCGCTGGAAACGGGCGCGTAAGGGAAGACGCTTTCGCTCGTGGTAAACCGTGGCAAGAAGCTTCCCGTCAACCTGTTGCTTTGCGCCGATGGGGGTCTGCACGGTATCCGCCTGCAGCGCAAGCCAAAACAGAAGTGCTACCATCAGTGCTGCGCCGATCGGAGCGGACAGATTCAGAAGCGTTGTACGAGAGGCGTTGTTGGCGGGGATTGAGGCAATGGTAGGACCGTTGATATTATCCAATACAGCCGTGGCAAAAATAGTCGCGGAGTATCTCGAGTGGCAATCCATGATGGCAAGCGCGCATTTATACGCAAGCTCGGGCGAGGCCGCTGTGACATTCATAATCAGTATGTTAGTGTTTTCAGGCGCGTTTACGGCGACCTCGGCGGGAAAGCTCTCCAAACCGAGCCGCTCCGCTGCCGCATTGCGCAGAATATCGCTGGCAAGCAACTCGCCGAATTTTGAGGAGACGGTGCTTGTCACCGCAATGTTGCCCGCCGCGGCACCGTCAGTGCTGCGCGAGGTAACGGCAAAGGTGACGGAGCTGGTATAGGTCGGCGTAAAGGCAAGATTTTGAAGCAAAAAGACGCCCATAAGAAAAATCAGAGCGGAGAGAACCACCATCCAAGCGTGACGCAGAATAAAGCGGCAGATGCAATATGAGTCGTAATTCGACCATTGGGTTCGTTTTTTGTCGTCCATAGCAGCGCCTCCTTATTCTACAATGACGTTCAGTATGACAGCATGCGTGAGTCCCTGCGCGTTCGTATAAGAATATGTAACACTGTAGGAACCGCGTGTTGTGGTATCGACCTCGCCGCTGATCTCAATATCCGCCGCATCTACAGCCTTACCTGCGGAGGATTCGCTTGCGCCGACGATCAGCGAACGCAGCGTCTCCTCAGTCAGCTCCTCACCGTAGGTGGCATAATAAATGTATTCGGAGAGGGTGATGGTCGGATGGCGCGAGGTTGTATTCTCAATCAATACGGTCAATGTGATTGAGGAGGTATCGCCGGAGTTGTTTGTGACCTGCACGGTGATCGGATATTCTCCCGGCTCAGTATTGGACACGCTGACAGAGGACAGGCGGATGCGGTTGGAGATGTCACCGTCGATAACATCATAGGCGGACAGACGATCCTCAAGCGTAATGATACTGTTTGCTGTGAAGTTCAGCGGCTGCGAGAGAGAAAAACGCGGCTTGCAATAATCGGTGTAATAGATTGTGCGATTGAAAACGCAGTAATTGGACGAGGAGTCAAAGACCGCATAGTAGACATAAGCACTGTTTGCACCGGAAAGGCGGGAGACTCTGCGCACGATAATGCGGTCGCTGATGTCGCCGTCTACGTTATCGTAGGCGATCAGACCCGAACAAAGCTCCTTGTCTGTGGCATTCACGCTGACATACAGCGGCACACCGTCAGAGATAATCTGCGGCGCTGTGTGGTCAACGGCTAAACGGTCATAACAGAAAAAGACCGAAAATATGATGGAAACGATTAAAAAAACGGTTATAACGACGATCTGTAAATTTCTCATAAGCAATCACCTACGGAAGATGTATTTCGTGCTTCGGCACGGTAATCGGCGCATCGGAAATGATGCGGCGGGGGTTGGTTTCAAGAAGAAGCTCAATGTAATCCGGCGGACAGCGCTCCTGCAGGAAGGGGAGAAGTGTATGAAAGCCCGTCGGACGGTATCGCATGTCATGCGCGTCGGTAGCGATGACATGCGCAAGACCCGCTGTAAGGATGGCTTCGCCCGTAAGCTGCGCGGAATTACCGAGACGCCCGAGCAGACTGCCTTTATTGAGCTGGATCACATAACCCTTTGCAAACCAACGTGCAACGAAACGTGGGTCATTTTGCACCGCTGCATAGCGCTCGGGATGTGCGACAACGGGGACAAACTTTCGTTTGGCAATTAAGTCAAGCGCATCGGACATATCTTCGCCGCTGGTTTGAAAATTAAACTCGGTCAGAAGATAGCGCGAGTGGTTCAGCGTTACGACGCGCCGTTCGTCCAATAGACGGCGCAGATTCGAAGGGTGGGCAAACAGCTCCGCGCCGGGGAGGAGCTCCACCGGAATCCCTTGCTGGCGCAGAAGCGCGCGAAAGAGGGAAAAAAATTCGGTGTAAAGCCGTCCGCGGTAGTTGGAACGGGCGCCTTGCAGATTGCAGTGCGGCGTGGCGACAATCGTATCCGTGCCGCTGCGGTAAGCATGCGCTGCCATCCGGCAGGCAACGGCAGCGTTAAGCGCCCCGTCGTCCACCATTGGGATGATATGGCAGTGCAGATCAATCATAATAACCTCCCGTAATTTCCTGCGCAATATTCCGGCTTCTCGGCATGGCTGCAAGTTTCGCAGCCGGCGTCCTTACATTTCGATACTATATCTCATACACTCTATCATATAATTCTCTTTTTTTCAACAGGAAAATGTGCAAATATGTACGCGGCGTAAAAAGAAAAAAGGAAGTATTGCGCGATGCCGTGCAGTCATTTCAAAAGCCTTTTCAAAATTATGTTAAGTAACCGAAGACCGGCGAAACAGGAGCAAGCGGTAATGGATAAAAAAGAGTTGAAAACGGACAAAAATAATTGGGGAACAACGATAACTTTTTCTTGCATCCAATGGTAACTTGTGCTAATATTTATATGTATATTTAGGTGGTGGGAGAGGGCGTTTTTCTCTCGATGCCGGAAAATGCGGCTTGCCATGCTCCTTAACACGTATTTTGTCGAAAAATGCGTGCTACGGCGGCAAAGCTCCAAAGCATGGTGCCCCGTATGCTGCGCCCCTCGCCGGTTAGTATCGGCAAGGGGGCGGAAACGGCGGCGATAAGGCTTGCGTTTTACATGCATTGCGCGGGAAACACGTGCCCCACGCCTCAACACATCGCGCAATTCCCAATCCCCGCAAGGCAAATACCCTATGACGGAACGAAATGTAAGTAAGCATAAAGGAGGAAATGAATGATGAAACTGACAAAACGGCTCCTGTCAACCCTGCTTGTCCTTTGCATGGTTCTCTCCATGCTTCCGACAATAGGACTGACAGCGAGCGCAGCAACGGCAACAGTCGCTGAAGGAGACTTCGTGATTGCTGTTCAAATCGGTGATACTTATTATGCCTTGCCGAATAATCCGACAAAGTGGCAGACAACTATCACTGGCGAAGAAATAGCGGTAAACTCCGATGGTACTGTAACGGCAGAGAATGCCAGCGGATACACATGGACCTTGAAAGAATCAACTAACAAAACTGGGCATTATAACATATACTTTGTTGATGGAACAACAACAAAATACCTTTCAAGAAATGGTACGAGTGCATCGAATGTTAACCTAAATGTGCCCACAAGTCTTGGAACGAGTGGACAGTCTGATTGGTTGTTTACCTTATCTGACAATAATACCACTTACCTTGTTGCGAGTGGAACAAGTAATGTAATGTACTTGAGTGCCAATAGCAGCCATGTATTTGGTTCTTACACTCAAGCGAATGCAACTGGAAGCTCCTATTATCGCATCCAATTGCTTCCTATTAGCTCTGGCACTACCGCTACGGCGACCCTGACTGGTATCACACTGGATACGACGAGTGTTCAGACGACCTTTACGGTTGGCGATACGTTCAACTCTACCGGGCTTGTAGTTTACGCCACTTATGATGACAATTCTACAAAACAGGTCACGCCGACTTCTGTCAGTGAACCCGATATGACGACGGCTGGCACTAAGACCGTTACCGTGTCTTATAAAGATGGCGACATTACAAAGACAGCAACCTATACAATCACGGTCAACGAGCCGACGACCTACACCGTCACCTACCACTATGCTGACGGGACGACTTCTGTTATCAGCGTGGTAGAGGGCGGCTCTGTCGGCACACCGGCTACGGTTCCCACGATTGATGGATGGGAGCCCGTCGGCTGGACTGAGACACCCATTACCAGCACCCAGTCTGACGAGCCCACGCTTTATACAGGTACCGAGGCCGTTACTGGCAACGTCGACCTCTACGCGGTCTATGCCAAAGCGTCTGATGGAAGTAGTGGTAGCAAGGAATACACCCTGGTATCTTCGGCTGCGGATGTCACGGAAGGCAATTATGTTATAACATGGAATAATGCTTACTACCTGCCCAGCGAGTCCACGACTACCTCTAATCCTGACGTAGGTTCCGGAATTACTGTAAGCGGGGATAAGCTGACCAACACAGTGACCTCCAATATGCTTTGGACGCTTACCGGTAATAATTCGAACGGTTTCACAGTTAGCCATGTGAATGGAAGCAGTATGTATTCGTTGAAGTCTACGGACAAAGCACAAGGTATCAGCATTGTTAGCGGTAGCGACACGACGACATGGAAGTTTTCCGACGATGTAGCTTATGGTCTACTAATGCAAGGTAGCGATGGTGGCACGAGATTTCTGGCGGTATATAACGGTAGTTCCTGGAGATATTATGCAACCGGCACCAACTACACGGGGACTCTGCGTTTGTATAAGGAAAGCGGCGGTCTGTCCAACTACACCACTAACCCCGGCACGATGTATACCATCACGTGGATGGCTAATGGTGCGGAGTATCAGAAGGATACCGTGGCGGAAAACAGCGAAGTGACCGCGCCTGCGGAGAATCCCACCATGGTCGACACGGATACCAACTACTTTGACTTTGCCGGTTGGTCTGCCACGGACGGCGGTGCGGTGCTGACTTCCTTCCCCAACGCCACTGCGAGTGTGACCTACTACGCCGTCTTTACCACCCACAGCTTCACCACGGTCAACTGGGTTGTCGAGGGTACGACGGTCGCCACGGAGTCTTACCGCGCGGGTGAAACGCCCAGTTATAAGGGTGAAACCCCCACCAAGGCTTCCGACGATACTTATTCTTATACCTTCAGCAACTGGGATCCCGAGGTCACCGCTGTCACGGAAGAAGGCGTGACCATTACCTATACTGCGGTCTTCGAGAAGACGGAGATCACCTATGTTGCAAGCCTGAGCATTGGTTCTTCCACCCTGAAGGTCAGTAAGACCCGCACCGCCACCTCCACCTTGACCCGTGACGGCGTGGAGATCACCGATGTTACGCCGGTCTACAGCTCCTCCGACACTGCGGTCGCGACGATCGACGCTTCCACCGGCTTGATCACTGCCATCACGGTCGGCATGACGGATATCACCGTCACCTACACCGTCGGCGGCAAGGACTACACCGCGGTCCAGACCCTGACGGTCATTGAGAATACCTCCCTGGGCGGCTATACGCTGATGACCCAGACCAATATGCCGGAGACCAATGACTGGACCGGCGAGTACATCTTCATCGGTCGTGCAGGCGGCAAGCTTTACCAGCTCAACGACCTCTGGATCATGACGCCCAAGTGGAGCGAGGACGGCAGCGCCATCGTGGAAGACGGCAACTCCATCCAGGGTTCCAGCACCAAGGCTCAAAACAACGCCTCCCATATTGACGGCCTGACCATCACCGACGGCGAGGCGACCGGTACCATCAACAGTGCCTACACCACCGAAAGCGATAGAGATGAGATCTCCATGGTTGCTACGGGCGACAATGACTTCAGCATCGACGGCACCGACTATACCGTCCTTGACCAGATCACGGAGATCCCCGACGGCTATGCCTTTGAGATCGAGTTGGTGGATGATGTCAATCGGTACTACACCATCCGTGTCAAGGGCACCAGCTATTATCTGGCAAACAACAACCTTGCAGAGGCCGGCGATAACGGTCTGTATTATGCCATTGAGCTGGCAGATGGCGACCTCAAGCCTCTATGGACCATCCGCTGGGCGACTACTGACGACGGTCTGACCTCCACGTCGGAGGGTTATACACCTGACCAGGTCATGATTGAGAGCGTGTACTCCTCTACCGCCAATACTGAGCTTACGGGTACGATTTACAACCGCGACATCCTGTTTAACCCCTTACAGTATGAAGCCACTTCTGGTTCCCGTTTCCGCGTTTACGGCGAAGGCGCTTATGACACCAACGGCAACTTGGGTGCGGCTACGAATAATAGTATTTGCTATAACCTGTTCCTCTATGGCAATCCCAACCCCTTCAGCGCACAGATCTCCTATAACGGCGATCAGGTTACCCTGACCCAGCACGCTGAGGTACAGGTGGGCGTTCCCACTGTCACCCTGGACGGCGCGCTGATCCCGGATATTGCCACGGAACCCAATTGGTCTTTGGTTTCCGGTCCCACCTGGAGCATCGTCTCCACCAACACCACCGGCAGCATGACCATTGACGCCAATACCGGCGCAATGACCTTCTCCGGCGTTTCCGCTGATGACTATGCCATCGTCGGTCTGAGCTATGTGGTTCGTGACGATATCAACAACGTCAACCATACCATCTCTACCCAGGGCATGGTGGTCATTATCCCGACCAGCGATACCTACACCGGCATCGCCTTTGAGCAGGCCTCCGGCAAGGAGACGGAGACCAGCTACACCGTCAAATACACGGTCAATGAGCTCCCGTTGGACTTCTATGTGAAATCCGACAGCAACCTGACCACCGTCTATAACGACGGCAGAACCTCCACCGGCACCTATGCCATTGATAACAGCGCCATGTCTTGGGACGTTGTGATCTCCAGCGGCGGCTCCGGCGCGGCGGCTTTTATCGCGAACGACGGCGACGGCTCCGCAACTCTGAGCATGACCGGCTTCACCGAGGACGCCATCCTGACCGTGACCGTTTCCAATGTGGTTGCCAACGGCAAGACCGTACCTGACTTCACCTATAAGGTCTACGTCAAGTACGTCGCTTATACCGTGGATATCACCCATGACGGCGGCCAGCCCGGCGACTTCTCCGTCAGCGCCTCTACCACCAGTGTTCCTCTGGATAAGACTGTCACCAACGCGGCAGGGGAGACCCCCGCAGACGGCACCTTCACCACCAGCGGCGGCACTTGGGCGATTGTGGGCAGCAGCTACGGTGCGACCATTGATGCCTCCACCGGCGTTTTGGATCTGACCGGCTGCGACCGCAGCGAGGAATTCACCCTGCAGGTCATTGTCTCCGGCGTCTCCGCTACGACAACGCCGTCTGACGGTTCCGATCCCGTCACCACGACAGGCCTTTACAATACCGTCAACATCACGGTGCAGGCTGAGACGGTGGACTTCCGGCTCAATGATGATACTGTCGTAGTGGACTATGACCGTAGCGTTACCATTGACGTGCTTGCCAATGACGAGCTGAACGGCTTGACGGTAACGGCTATGGCCGCTTCCGACGCGAATGTCACCGTCAACGCAGACAACACCCTGACCTATACCCCGTCCGGATGGATCACATCGACCGTCTCCTTTACCTATACCGTGACCCTGTCCAAAGGCGGCAGCGCTTCCGCCACAGTCAATATCGTCCCTGCCGAGTCTGTCTACTATGAGGACAGCAACAATGTCTTCTCGTATACCAACGGTAAGCGCGGCGAATGGACGACGGTGGGCACCGAGGAAGTCCAGGCGCAGACCTCCAGTCTGACAAGCTCCGATATCTACGGCTACGACACCAATTATGATTCTGCCTCCTGCGCAAAGTATTCCGCAGGTCAGATCCATAAGGTCAATGTTTCCGCGAACAATAACTTTAGCTATTCCGCCCGTGATCCCTATGTGACCTTCACCTTTGTCGGCACCGGCTTTGACGTGATTTGTCTGAACTCCAACGAGACCGGCGCAGTCATGGTTCGTGTTCTTAACAACGATACCGGCAAGTATGTGGTATCTACGATTATTGACACCTTCCGCGGCTATAATTATTCTGCCGAAGCGGTTGAGGTTGTCGGCTATACCGAGTATGCCCGTTACATGAAGAACGCCGACGGTACTTATACCGCGTGGGATGGCAGCGTTGATCCTACGGAGTATGTGTATATCCTGCATGACGGCGTGACCGATACCACCAGTGACAGCAGCTTCACCATGATGGCGCTGACCGACTTCTATTCGAAGGATGCCGACGGCAACTATACGCAGGATAGCAGCGGCACGTACGTCCGGCATGTTACCACGACCAACTGGGTCATCAATACGGGTCTTGACGGCGAATCCTCCGCTATGTATCAGGTGCCGCTGATCCGTGAGACCGGTTTGGGCTACGGCACTTATACCGTCACGGTCACCGCCGTCTATAACGCAGTCTTTGACTACAATGACGCCGGCGATTACGACATGTATTTTGACGCCGTGCGCATCTACGACCCGGTCAATAAGGGAAGCGAATATACCTATCATGCCTTCCGCGATGAGTTGATCGAGGATGACGCCTTCGGCGACGGGTCTGCAACGCCTTGCGCACACGAGACACTTGGCGATTGGGAGTTCAACACCAAGGCAACCTACACCGGCTCCGCTTCCACCAACGGGCGCGGCAGCTTCGTCAAGAGATGTACGCAATGCGGCAAGATCTGCGAGACGGACTACTTCTATGTGACCGCCACAGCGGACAATACCGAGCTGGATTCTCAGGAAGCCAACGGCCTGCCCGCTACGACCACCCTCCGTTACACCATCACCAGTGACAACGCGGAGATTCTGGCGATTTTGAATGCTCTGACCTTCGACGAGTACTGGCGCAGCAAGACGGAGGAGATCTTCACCTGCAAGAACTTCGGTTCTTCCGTCCGTGCCAACGGCGCAGGCACGACCTACGCCACCCTGCAGCTCAGCGTCGGCACCGGCGATGACCGCGTGATTTACGCCTCCGCCATCCATACGCCGGATATCACCGTCACCGGCTGCACCCATACTTGGACGCAATCGACGACCGCCGCGACCTGCCAGAAGGAAGGCTCCACGACCTATACCTGCTCTGTTTGCGGCTATTCCTACAGCGTTACCCTCCCCGTTGTCGATCATAGCTACACCTACAAATACAATGAGACCCAGCATTGGGGCGAATGTATCTGGTGCGGCACGCCCACGACCGCCGAGAACCACAGCTTTACCGCTGAGGTAACGGAAACCGGCATCACCTATACCTGCAATGTCTGCGGTTACTTCTATACGCAGTCCACGACCTGCAGCCATGCAAACACCTATCTCTCCGGTTATCTTGCAGCCACCTGCACGACGGACGGCTACACCGGTAATACGGTCTGCTCCGACTGCGGCGAGACGATCGCTTATGGCACGACAATCCCGGCGACCGGCCACAGCTACGGCGACTGGACGCATGACGACGCCACCTCCGAAGCAAGCAGCACCCACAGCAAGACATGCGCCAACTGCGGCGATGTTGTGACCGAGGCGTGCAGCTTCACCGATGTCGTTACCCCGCCGACGACCACCAGCCAGGGCTACACCACCCATACCTGCTCCGTCTGCGGCTATTCCTACAAGGATAACTACACGGATCCCACTTCCACCTTCACCGTGACCTATTACGTCAACGGCAGCGTGGTCGACAGCCTGACGCAGAGTGACATTGAGGACGGTACCGCGGTCAATTTGGCGGCGGCACAGAACGTCAGCGGCTACCGCTACGACTACAAGTTCCTCGGCTGGGCTGACGCACCGTTGGATGCTGACACTGCTACAGAGCCTACGGTTTACGCTGCCGGTGCGAATTACACTGTCAGCCAGAACAGCAGTTTCTATGCGGTGTATTCCTACATGGGAAGTGACGCCGGCAACACCTATGAGCCTGTGACCACTGCACCCAGCGATTGGAGCGGTAATTACGTCATTGTGAACTCTTCGTTAACCAATGCTTTGGCACCTACGCAGACCAAGACCGGTGAATTTGACGCAGTTGCGGTCACAGTTACCGACAACAAAGTTGTGGATCCTGCGTCTGATATCGTCTGGACATTCGTCTCTAACGGTAATGGCGCCTATTACATCTACAACAGCAATGGTTATCTCCAAATTTCCGGTACTTCTACTACAAGTGCAGCGTTGACGACGACAGCAAAGGATTCCTTCACCATTGAGAGCAGTTCGACAACGGGTGTGTGGAAGGTCGTATCGACGACAAATACTGCGCGGTGCTTCTCCTACTACGCCAACAACCAATCCTTCCGCACCTATGCAAAGAGCACCAACAATACCGGCTATCTGTTTAAGGCAACCGGAACGACTTATTATGCGACCTCTCTCCAGGCTACCTGCACGCATACTAATACTACCATCGAAACGATGGATGCTACCTGCACCACGGCCGGCTATATTAAGGAGGTCTGTGACGACTGCGGCGCGATTGTGGATTATGTGGATGTGGAGGCGCTGGGTCACAGTTACGGCGACGCCACCAATACGGGCGATGCGGATATGCATACCTACACCTGCACGCGCTGCGGCGACACCTATACGGAGGACCACTCCTTCAGCACCTCTGTCAGCGGCGACACCACCACCTATACCTGCACCCTCTGCGGCTACAGCTATACGGAAACGGTGAGCTACACCCTGACCTATGTGGTGCCCACCACCCAGACCGCTCCTGCGGCAGCCACCGGCACTTCCGCCACCCTGCCCAGTATGAGCGACTACACCTCCGATGACGGAACATCTTACACCTTCGTCGGTTGGGTTGCAACGCCCACCAGCGCAACGGCCACGGCACCGACTCTGTATGCAGCCGATTCCACCTACAAGTTCAGCGCAGATACCAAGCTCTACGCCTGCTATACCTACGATGTGACCTCCGGCGGCAGCGACGGCGATTATGTCAAGGTTACAAGCAAGCCGACATCTTGGGCTGGTGAGTATGTGCTTGTTTATGAGACGGACAGCTACATTCTCGATGGCAGTTTGACAAAACTGGACGTGGCAAGCAATTACCAGAAAGTTACAATTTCCGATAACACAATCTCTGCGGCTGAGGGTGATCCTTATAAGATTACCATTGCAGCCTCCGGAGATGCTTACACCATCCAAACGGTCAGCGGCTACTACATTGGCGCGACGAGCAATGAAAACGCTTTGAATTCAAGCACCAGCACGGCTTATACCAATTCGATTAGCCTTGATACAGACGGTAATGCTACGATCATCAGCTCCGGCGGTGCATATCTGCGCTATAACGCCTCCAGCGGTCAATACCGTTTCCGTTACTACAAGTCCAGCAGCTACACAGGACAGAAGGCGGTCGCTCTGTATGTAAAACAGGCAGGCTCCGGCTCCGGCACGACGACCACCTACTACACCACCGACGACGCGGCTTCTACCACCACGGTGACCTACACGGTCGGCTTGGTGGCGGACACGACGAAGATCGAGGTCGGCGGAACGGCTTACCTCACCGCGACCTTGTATGCAGACGGCGTAGCAGTCGCCGACGCAGTGCCCGACGGGTGGAGCAACTCTAAGAGTGACATCGCTACTATCACGACGGACGGCAAGAACTGCACAGTTACGGGTGTGGCAAGCGGCACAACGCAGGTGCGCGCGACCTTTACCTGCCCGGATGCCTCCACGAAGTACAGCTACAAGACCATCACGGTGGGCAGCACCTCTACCTCCGGTCCCGGCAGCGCAGAGGAAGTCAACTATGTGACCAGCGGCAGCTATGTCTACAACTGGGGCACCAGAGGCACGACCGCTACCTTCCTGACCACCTATGCAACGGACTACTACACCGGCAGCTACAGCTACGATACCCTCTCCGCGCTGAGCGGAACCACCTCCACCAGCGCAAGCGACATCTACGACAGCGCGCTTGGTCAGGCGATCCACAGCATGCTGGCTGCAAAGCAGACCTACACGACTTCCTACGACGGGACCAGAGACCTGTTCTGCTACACTGACTGCCAGGAGAGCAACACCAGTAAGATCTCCTCTTACTACTCCGGTACGGAAGTGACCAGCGAATGGGACAGCGGCTCCACCTGGAACCGCGAGCACACCTGGCCGAACAGCAAGGGAGCCGGCGGCAGTGATGAGAGCGACATCATGATGCTCCGTCCCACCTCGGTCAGTGAGAACTCCAGCCGCGGCAACACTGCCTACGGTGAGTCCTCCGGCTACTATGATCCCAACTCCGTGAGCAGCAGCGCTCTCAACCTCCATGGCGACGTGGCGCGTCTGATGCTGCAGCACATGATGCGTTGGGGCAACACCGAAAAGATGTTCGGTTCCTCCGGCGTTATGGAAAGCAGAGCCGTCCTCCTGAAGTGGATGGAGGAAGACCCCGTCGATACTTGGGAGATGGGCAGAAATGACGCGGTTCAGGCGATCACCGGCGTGCGCAACGTCTTCGTTGATTACCCCGAACTCGGCTTCCTGCTCCTGGGCGCTGACGTTCCTGCCGGTTACACCACCCCGTCCGGCTCTGCGACCAAGATCGCAACTGCATCGGCTTCCAACGTGGAAGGTGCTGAAAGAAGTGCAACCCGCGCAACGGAAAGCGCGAATTACAGCGGCGCTGCCTTCATCGACGGCATCGGTAACACCAGCTCTGTTGAAGAGATGAACAAGTACGGCCCCAAGAATGAGGTTTACCTCGCCAATGGTCAGGCGATCGTCTTCTACCTGGTTGGCGACAACGCCATCGAGCATCTCCAAATCGGCGCAAAGGCAGCCAATGGCACGGCGCATATCAAGATCACCGCGCTGAACAGCCCGGATACTGTTGTGTTGGATAAGGAGCTTGTTACTGCAACCGAGATGTACTACGAATTCGGCAGCGGCGTCAGCTGGATCGGCGGTGTTTCCTCTGCCATTGTCATTGAGAACACCGGCAGCGGCATCCTGTCCATCACCAATCTCCGTTATCTGACGGCAGACGGCAGCCTGGCATTCTATGTCAACAGCGGCGCTGTAGCACAGTCCAAGCTTCTCCTTGCGACCGGCAGCTCCGTCCCCGAGACGGAACCCGAGCTCCCCGGAGATGATATCACGCCTACCGATCCTACCACGCCGAGCGATGAGCCCATCGAATCCACGGATTCCGAGGCTCCGACTGAGACCGAGACTCCGACCGAAGCCGAGACTCCGACCGAAGCTGAGACTCCGACAGAAGCTGAGACTCCGACAGAAGCCGAGACGCCGACCGAAGCCGAGACGCCGACCGAAGCCGAGACGCCGACGGATCCCGCGCCTGCGGAACCCGAGATGCCAGCGGATCCTGAGACTGCTGAGCCTGAAGTTAAAATTGAGCAGTTCAAGGATGTCAGCGAAAGCGACTGGTTCTATGACGGCGTTAAGTACGCGGTGGAAAGCGGCCTGATGAAGGGCGTTTCCGAGGAGGATTTTGCGCCGGATGATACGCTGACCCGTGCAATGCTCGTCACTATCCTGTATCGTTTGGCAGGCGCTCCTGCGGTCGATGAAAACGCGAAGCTTGCCTTTACCGATGTGGAAGACGGTCAGTGGTACACGGAAGCGATCATCTGGGCGACGGAAGAAGGCATCACGCGCGGCATCACCGAGACAACCTTCGGCACGAATGATCCTGTCACCCGCGAGCAAATGGTGACCTTCCTTTGGCGTTATGCCGGTGAGCCGAAATCCGAGCAGAGCTTGGAAAGCTTCCCGGATGCCGATCAAATTTCTTCCTTTGCCGAGACAGCAATGCGCTGGGCGGTGGAAAACGAAATTATCACCGGCAACGAGATGAACGGCAAAGCCTACATTGACCCGCAAGGAAACGCAACCAGAGCGCAAATTGCTGTAATTTTCATGCGTTCTGAAAAAAAACTTGATTAATTCTGCGAAGTGTGTTATCTTAATGTTAAGGGAATAAGGTGATGTTATGAAGAAAATTTATTCCAAACCGATGCTTTATTTTGAGGATTTCGCACTGGCGGAAGCAATTGCTGCCTGCCGCACAATTGCTGGCCCCACGAGCGGTGACGATTGCACATGGGAAGGCTTTGCGCCGGGATTGCCCGTATTTAACACGCAAGTGAATCTCGAATGTCTTTTAGACTATTCTGACTACGAGGATCAAGGCCTCATGAGCGTATTTGGCTCGTAAAAATCATCCAATGTGGAAGCCTTCGGGCTTCCACATTGTGTATCCGGAGAATGTGAAAGAGGACAGCTATGATAAATAATGAAAAAAAAGAAAAAAAACGGAAGCGCGATCAGCGCATCCTTTGCGTGGTTCTCGTGTTGTGTGCGGCGCTGATCGCTGCGGCGATTGTTTGGTGCGTGCTGCGGACAGGGCAAGACGGCACCGAGCCGACACAGAGCAAGGTTACTGAAGCGGTAGAACCGCTGCCGTTTGATATTCCCGGCTTTACCCGCATCGACGAGGCGGAGCTTCAGACTGTTGCCGGGCAGCTTCAGGTCACTGCACTCGGCCGCTTTACGGGCGCTTACGTTGAAGATGGAACCGACGAAGAAGTAACGGATGTTTTGGCACTGATTGTCAAGAATACCGGTGAAAGCTGGGTCGAGTACGCGGAGCTGACCATGGATTGCGGCGGCGAAACAGCGCGTTTTGTGATTTCCTCGCTGCCAAGCGGTTCCTCTGCGCTGGTCATGGAGGCAAATCGCATGACCTATGCGGCGGGAACCGTCTACCGTCTTTCCGAGAAAGCGAAGATCGCAGAGCTGACCTCTGCTGTGCTTGACTTCTCCGAAGACTTCACGCTGTATCCGGACGATGGCGTGATTAACGTGGAAAACATCTCCGGAAAGGATCATACGGAAAGCGTTTCGGTGTACTATAAGAATTACCGATACGGGTTGTATTACGGCGGCATTTGCTACCGCGCCCGCTTTGATAACGGCATTGCGGCGGGGGAGCTTGCGCAGAGCGTGCAGACGCACTACAGCAATGCGGACTCCGTGATTATGTATATGTCCTATGAGTCATGAGCCGTTGCTGATCTCCTTCGGCGGCGTTGTGATCGGCTTTTACGGCTGTCCACCCTCTGTTTGGGAGGAACCCTTGCTGCAGTTTGCGCAGCCGGATGCTGCGGCGGATGTGCGGATTTACGTCAAGGAGACCGCTGTGCTGCCGAAACCGACGGATGCCATGGTGCTTTATACCGCCGTGGGCTTCCGTATGCTTGGCAGCGGAACAAAGCGCTGGGCGTTTCGCAGCGATCCGAACCTCGCCAATGCGCCGGATTGTGCTGTGCTTTGTTACGATACTGACTCGCCGGATGAACTAATGCTTTTCTTTGATTCCAGAAGGATGGAGCTGAATGTGCAGTCGCTGCTTTCGAGCATTATGCTGGAAACGCTCCTGCTGCGCCATGGCAGATGCATCCTTCACGCCTCTTATATCCTTCATCAGCAATGCGGGATTCTCTTTTCCGCTCCCAGCGGGGCGGGGAAATCTACGCAGGCTGAGCTTTGGCGGCGGCATCGAGGTGCGCAGATCATCAACGGCGATAAAGCGATCTTCTATACGGATAGGGGGGGCGTGAAAGTCAGCGGCTTGCCCCTTTGCGGCTCCTCCGGCATTTGCCGGAAGGCTGTGGCTCCGTTGCAGGCTGTCGTCGTTCTCTCGCAGGGAAGGGAGAACCGTATTTCCCGCATGGGGGGAAAGGCTGCCGTGAAAGCGCTGCTCTCCCAGATGTATGTGCGGCGCGGAGAGAGTGAGTCTGTTGCGCAGGCAATGGCATTGGCTTCCGAAGCGGTGACGCGCGTCCCTGTTTTTCAGCTTTCCTGTCTGCCGGATTCCACAGCGGTGGAATGCCTTGAAAAAGCGATCCATGGGGAGCACGATGCCGAAGGAAACGCTGCTGTCAAAATATCTTCACGGCAAGGGTCGTGAGCGCGGTTTCTCTGTCAGCGGCACCTTTGAGTTGACGCCGATATGTAATTTTAAATGCAAGAGCCAACATGAACTACAATAGAAACACGGAGGAAACAAATGAAGATTAAACTGGATTTTGTCCTGCGCGAGATTGCAGGCGACATTCTTTTGGTGCCCGCCGGCAAGACGGCACTTGACCTGAACGGAATGCTCACGCTCAACGAGGTCGGCGCGGATATTTGGAAGATGCTTCCGGAGGTTGAAAACGAGGAGGAGATTGTCGAGCGCCTTTTGCGGGACTATGATGCCGAGCCTGCGCAGGTGCGTGAGGATGTTTCTGAGTTCTTGGAGCGGCTTCGTGGGCTCGGAATTCTCTAATTTTTGCAATATTCTCAAAAAATGATTCGAATTTGTCGGATTTTAATGGATTTTGACACTTGCCAAAGCGGACAACATCGTATATAATGAAAACGATTCAAAAATATAAAATGCGCCGAAAAATCGGCGTACCATAGAATTGGAGGAAACTACAATGTCTGTAAAAGTTGCAATCAATGGTTTTGGCCGTATCGGTCGTTTGGCGTTCCGTCAGATGTTCGGCGCTGAGGGCTATGAGATCGTTGCCATCAACGATCTGACCTCCGCAAAGATGCTGGCGCACCTGCTGAAGTACGACTCCACGCAGGGCAACTATGTCGCCATGGGTCATACGGTCGACTTCCACGAGGGCGAGGGCGAGGACAACTACATCGTCGTCGACGGCAAGAAGGTCGTTATCTACAAGATGCCCAACGCTGCTGAGCTGCCTTGGGGTGAGCTTGGCGTTGATGTCGTGCTCGAATGCACCGGCTTCTACACCAGCAAGGCAAAGGCGCAGGCGCACATTGACGCAGGCGCGAAGAAGGTCGTTATCTCCGCTCCCGCAGGCAACGATCTGCCCACCATCGTTTACAACGTCAACCATGAGACACTGACCAAGGAAGACAACATCATCTCCGCCGCTTCCTGCACCACCAACTGCCTCGCGCCGATGGCAAAGGCTCTGAATGACCTCGCTCCCATCGAAACCGGCATCATGTGCACCATCCACGCTTACACCGGTGATCAGATGATCCTTGACGGCCCGCAGCGTAAGGGTGATCTCCGCCGCAGCCGTGCAGGCGCCGTCAACATCGTCCCGAACTCCACCGGCGCTGCGAAGGCAATCGGTCTGGTCATCCCCGAACTGAACGGCAAGCTCATTGGCGCTGCACAGCGTGTCCCGACCCCCACCGGTTCCACCACCATCCTCAACGCGGTTGTCAATGGCAATGTCACCGTTGACGAGATCAATGCGCAGATGAAGAAGGAAGCCACCGAGTCCTTCGGCTACAACGAAGATCAGATCGTCTCCTCCGATGTCATCGGCATGCGGTTCGGCTCCCTGTTCGATGCTACGCAGACTATGGCAATGCCTCTCGGCAACGGCACCACGCAGGTGCAGGTCGTTTCCTGGTACGACAATGAGAACTCCTATGTTTCTCAGATGGTCCGCACCATCAAGCACTTCTCCACGCTGCTGTAATATCCCAAACCAAAATCAAAGCCTTGGCGGTTTTCCCGCCAAGGCTTTTTTTGCGCATTGCACCCCTGTAGGGCGGGGACATGTCCCCGCCGTGTGTAGGAACTACCGATTACGGACAACCTTCCCCAACATGTCTTTGCGAGGAGCGGAGCGACGTGGCAATCCTGTGCAGGAACTACCGGGTGCGCACAACCCTATACCCGGGGATTGCCACGGGCGCAAGCGCCCTCGCAATGACAAATGGGGCAGCCTATCGTGTCATTGTCATCAATCCCCTTGTAGGGCGGGGACATGTCCCCGCCGTGTGTAGGAACTACCGATTACGGACAACCTTCCCCAACATGTCTTTGCGAGGAGCGGAGCGACGTGGCAATCCTGTGCAGGAACTACCGGGTGCGCACAACCCTATACCCGGGGATTGCCACGGGCGCAAGCGCCCTCGCAATGACAAATGGGGCAGCCTGACGTGTTATTGTCATCAATCCTCTTCAGAGGCTGTTTCGACATGATGCAAAAGCCTTGGCGGTTTTTCCGCCAAGGCTTTTTGTTAAAAAGGTCAGTATGCTGTGCGCTCCATATATACGCTGGTGGGAATTTCGTCTTGAAGCAGATAAGACGGCATAGGCTTTCGCGCAAAGCCTAAACGTGTATACAGCGCGAGTGCTTTTTCATTGGAGGGATTCGGATCTACCCAAACTTTCGAAGCGCCGTTTTGAAATGCCTGCTCCACGGCGTAGGACAGCGCCTTGGCTGCAATCCCTTTCCCGCGGGCAAAGGAAAACAGCTTGATATCCAGCGCAGCAGCGTTTCCGTGGTCGGCATCAATTGCATAAAAGCTCTCTCCGCAATAGACACCGTCGTCAAACAGGGAATAGTGATTCACGCGCGGCCTTGCGGCGCTAATCCGCTGATACCAGCGCGCCATTTCTCCGTCCGTTTGCTGTAAGCCCTCGGGGAAACCGACGAATTTCATCACATCTCCATCAGCCCAAAGCCTCTGAATATCGCAAAGGTCGTTTTCTGTTGTTTCCCGAATCGTTACCATCACGATGCTCCTTCTACGATTGCTTTCCGACAAAGAGCAGGTGATTGCTGTGACCCAGCATCTCCGGCTTTTCGCAGGTATGCAGGTGATAACGAAGATACTGCGCATAGCTCTCCGCGTTGAGCGAATTGATGCGATCTTCCATCAGCTCGCTCAAACCGTCCGAGGCAATCTCGCGCACGATGCGGATGCCTCCGTCGCGCAGCATACGGCGGCACTCGTCGACCGTGTGGAACACGAACGGGAAATCGTGCAGCCGGAGCGTGTCATGGTCGTAGTCCCCTGTGCGGAAGTAATTCGGATTGTTCTGCAGCTCGGTGAAAAAGACCATATCGTGAGCGATAAAGGCGAAGAAGAGGGTGCCTCCCGGCTTGCAGACGCGCTTGGCTTCAGTAATGCAGCGCTGTCTGTCTTCTTCGCGATGCAGATGATACAGGGGACCGAACAGCAGAACAATATCGAATGCGGCATCCGACCAGAACGAAAGGTCAATCGCGTTGCCCTGCCGCAGCTCCACCCGGTCGTTTTCGGTCAGCTTCTTTTGAAACGCCTGAATGTTGCGATCGGCAAGCTCTATGGCACTGACCGAGTAGCCCTTTCTTGCGAAATAGAGGCTGTATTCGCCCGCGCCTGCGCCGATATCCAAAATACGGTCGTTCGGCTTTAAATACTGCTCGATGTAATGCACCGTCGTGAGAAATTCCACACGGGCGGCTTGCGAACGGTTCAGGCGGGTATCTTCATTGAAGATCTCATAGGTTTTGGCGATCTGCGTAAACTCATCCTCGATCTTCGCAAGCTCAAAAAAATCCATCTCAGACCTCACCGGCAACTTCGGCGGCGGCTTTCAGTCCGGCGGAGGATTCGTCTACGATGCCCTGCGCGGTGGAAAGCAGCTGCTCCATCTTGTCAAAATCGTTGCGGAAGGCATCCAGCAGCGTCGCAAAATCCTGTGAGGTAAGCGTCAGCTTCTCGTCCGCCTGCGCGAAAACGGTCTTCATCCGCTCGGCAGACGCGGCGGCGCGTTCTCTTGCCATGCGCTCGGTCATCTCGGCGCGGCGGTAAGCGGCAAGCTCCATTTCGTTGAAGTTCGAAGGCGCTGCTGCGACAACGCTTGCCACGGGCGCCATCGGTGCGTTCAGCGCAGACTCGGAAGGGGCGGGAACGGCTTCGGCAGACTGTGCCGCAGCTTCCTGCGCGGCGGTCAGCGCTTCCAACTGCGCGCTTGCCTCTGCCGCCTCTGCACGCGCTGCCTCCAGCGCCTCCTGCAAACGGGTGTTTTCCTCGCGGAGCAGGCGGAGCGCTTTCTCATGCTCCGTCGTCTGCGCCTGAATGAACTGCACCACATCGGTGCGGTTGAAGCCATGCAGCGCAGTGCGGAAATTTTCGATATTAACTGCCATTTTCGTTCCCTCACAATCCGAAAAATGCTTTTCTTTTATTCATTATACCATGAGAAAGCGCGAAAAACAATATCCCGCAGCGCTTTTTTGTCGTTTTTCGCAGCGCTTTTTTGTCGTTTTCGCCGAGAGACAGTGGAAAGAAAACCGAAAAAATGGCTTTACTTTGGGAACGGAATCTGCTATAATAATCGCGTTCAGAACATGCGCCGGTGGCTCAATGGATAGAGCATCAGATTCCGGTTCTGAGGGTTGGGGGTTCGAGTCCCTTCCGGCGTGCCACGAAATAAACCTCTTTTGTCTGTTGGGCAAAAGAGGTTTATTTCGGTTATATTTGCCTTCGGCGAGTGATATTACCCTGCGGGGAGTGAATATCATTTTGTGATTTTTTCAAAAGAAACGAGTTTTCCTGTAACAAACCGCGCGAAAACTGCATGAACAAGACAGAACGGACATAAGGAGGTGAGCGGATGCAGCCGATGGGGGAGATTTATCAGAGCTATGCAAAGAGGGTTTATAAATACCTGCTTTCTCTGACCCACAGTCAGGACATAGCCGAGGAGCTGACACAGGAGACGTTTTATCAGGCGGTGCGGAGCATTGACCGTTTTGATGGGAGCTGCACCGTTTCCACATGGCTCTGCGCGATTGCGAAGCATCAGCTCTCCACCTATCGGAGAAAGCATCCGCCGACGGAGCATGTCGAAGAGCTTGACGGAGTCACAGACTCGGCAGAGGATAAGGCACTTGCCGCAGCGGGACGCGTAGACCTTTTAAAGCGGCTGCACCAATGCCCGGAGCCCTTTCGTGAGATACTGTACCTGCGGATCTTCGGCGATCTCTCCTTTCGGGAGATCGGAGAGATCATGGGCAGAACGGAAAACTGGGCGCGCGTGACCTTCTATCGCGGCAAAGAACGGCTGAGAAAGGAGCTGGACGAATATGAAAACGAAAATGCCCTGTGAAGTGTTTCGCGATTTGCTGCCGTCCTATGTCGATGGACTTACAAGCGAAACGACCAACGGACTGGTGGAGGAGCATATCGCGGATTGCGCGCCCTGCAAGCGTGCCCTCGAAGCGATGAAAGCGCCCACAAAATCGCTGCCGGACGCTGCGGAAACGGCGGAGATCGACTTTCTGAAAAAGACCAAGCGCAGAACGCGCAAAAAAAACATTTTTGTGGTTTTGACAGCCGTTTTTCTTGTCGTAGCCGTGCTTTTTGCAAAGGCGTTTTTCCTCGGAAATGAGATATATGCCGACTCTGTTGCCTGCACAGTGCAGGTGGAAGGAGATCGCATGACGCTTCACGGAACACCGGCGGATAGTGCTTTGACGCTTTCTTCGGCAGCCTTTTCGGAGGAAAACGGCGTTGTCACGGTGACGCTGCGGGCGGTTTTGGCAAGCCCGTTTTCGCAAGACGATTTCCAAGCGGAGTACCATGCCGCCCAGGAGATCACACAGGTTCGCGTCGGCAATCGTATCCTTTGGGCAAACGGAAAAGCTATTTCTGCGGCGACATCTTCCGTGTTTCAAACGCGCCACCCCTATGTCGGAGATATGAGCCAAAACGACGCAAGCGCCAATGCGCTGAACATGGCATCTTATCTCGGACGGTTTACAAACACGCTGCAAACGGAGACAGAGCCTTACGGCTGGACGATGACGCTTTCTGAGGAAATCCTTCCTTCACAGCGGGCAGCGAAGGAGCAAATGATGAGATCCTGCGCCTATGTGCTGCTTGCGGTTATTGATAATCTCGGTGAAGTCTCTTATGAATATCAGACAGGCAGAACACTCCATACCGTAACGGTCTCACAGGCTGAGGCGACCGCCTTTGCGGGAAAAGAGATTAAAACCTGCGGGCAGGATGCGGCGCTGCTGCAAGAATTGATGGAAAAAACCGGCTTGCACTAATCACAAACGCGCCCGCGGACATTTCGCAAATTCCGATGGATTTATCTCAAAAAAAGAAACAACCTTTGACGGTAAGACAAAGGTTGTTTCTTTTTTGGAGCTACTGGCCGGACTCGAACCGGCGACCTGCTGATTACGAATCAGCTGCTCTACCAACTGAGCCACAGTAGCATAATCGCTTGCGCGATCAGCGGGTATCATTCTATACTATTTCTGTTATTTTGTCAAGACAGAATGTGAAAAAACTTTATATTTTCTAAGGAAGCTCGGAATGGATCTGCAAGAGCGGTCGGCAAAGATGCTCGAGCGCCCCGACCAATTTGTTCAGAGGTTCCCGAAAGACAGCGGTACATAGAAAAACTACATACCGCTGTTCGTTTAAATATAGTTTTTCAGCGCAGTGAGCGCTTTTTTTTCGATGCGTGAGATCTGCACCTGTGAAACGCCGAGAATTTTTGAGGTTTTGTCCTGCGTCAAGCCGTGGAAAAAACGCAGCTTGATGACCATTTGCTCCCGCTCCGACAGGCACGCGATCGCTTCCCGCAATGCGATCCGTTCCACGATCTGCTCCTCCATTTCTCCGTCCGTCAAAACATCCTCCAGCGAGAAGCCGTCCTCCCCGCACTGCCGCTGGATGGATTCCGCCGCGCCCGTCGCGGTTTCCGCAGAGGCGATCTCCTCCGCCTGTAAACCGGTCTCCGCGCTCAGTTCCATGAGCGTCGGTTCGCGTCCCAGCTCGCCCGTCAGTCTCGCCCGCGCCGCTCGAATCTGCCCGGCGCGCTCCTTGAGACTGCGGCTGACCTTGACCGCGCCGTCATCCCGCAGAAAGCGGCGAATTTCTCCCGCAATTTTGGGCACGGCGTAGGTCGAAAACTGCGTGCCGTACTGCGGGTCAAAGCCCTCAACCGCCTTGAGGAAGCCGAGACAGCCGAGCTGATAAAGATCATCGGGATCGACGCCGCGCCCGAAATACCGCCGTGCGATTGACCAGATCAGCCCCGTGTTGCCGACGACCAGCGCCTCGCTTGCCTCGCGGTCGCCCTGCTTTGCCCGTTCCAGCAGCGTGCTTTGTTCCGCGATCACTTTTTTCCTCCGCGGCGGATAATTTTACGCTTCATATGTACGGTGGTGCCCTTGCCCTTCGCGGAGGTTAGGCGGAACTCCGTCATAAAGCTCTCCATGATGGTAATGCCCATGCCGGAGCGATCCTCACCGCCTGTGGTGAACATCGGCTTGCGTGCCTGTTCGATGTCCTCAATGCCGCAGCCCCGATCCTTTACGACAATATCCAGCACATTGTCGCCGAGAATGCGCGCTTTCAAAATGATCGGCCCGATGGTGTCGGGATAGGCGTGGACGATGCAATTCGTGACCGCCTCGGAGACGGCGGTCTTGATGTCGCCCAGCTCGTCCAGCGTCGGGTCAAGCTGGGCGGCAAAGCAGGCAACTGCCGCGCGCGCAAACGCCTCGTTGGATGACTTGCTCGGAAACTCCAAGCTCATGTAGTTTTCTCCCCTCATTTGGTACACTCCTCCTTAATCTCCGTGATTTTTTCAATTCCTGCGGCGCGCAGCACCTTATACGGCTGTGCCGGTATGTTCTGCAAAAGCAGCTTGCCCTGCAGGGTGTTCATCCGCCGCAGTGTATGCAGCACAACGGCGATGCCGCTCGAATCCATAAAACGTACCTCCTGAAAATCGAGGATACAGCGCAGCGGCATATACAGGTCGATCTTCTCCGAGATCGTCTGCATGATCTCTTTCGCGCAGTGATGGTCGATCTCTCCCGTCAGCGCGACGGTGAGCTGCCGATCCTGCACATAGCTTGTCAGATTCATCGTATGCTCCTCCCATTTGTACAAAAAAACGAACCCACCCGGGTCTTTCCCGTGTGGGTTCAGTATAAGCGATAAAGCCTGCGCCGTTTGTCGAAAGCGCTTCGCAGGTCGGACTTTTTCGCGTCAATCCGCAAACCAGCGCTCTGCAGGTCGGCGAATCGTGCGCAACGCCTCATCGCGGAAGGTCGGCTCGATGCCTTCCACCAGTATTTCAACGGTATTGATCTCCGAAAGACCGCACATCGTCGCGACGATGGAGCGCACGGCAAGCGTCTCCTCGGCAGCGTTGGCACAGCCGTCTAAGAATTCGCGGGTCAGATCGACCACACAGTTGCCGTTCTCAATGCGCAGAGACAGCAGCTTTGTACCGGCGGGAATACAGCTTTTCAGCCCGTTTGTGCCTTCAAAGGCAAATAACGCGTTGAGCAGCAGCTCGGCGGTTGTGCGCTCTCCGTCCAGCGGAAGAAGCTGCGGCACGGCGACTAAAAGCCCATCGCCGCCGCAGGTGGGGTAGAGGGTGATATCCAGCAGATCCTTGCTCGCGGGGACGGAGATCAGACTTTCATCGCGGGAGATGCCGCTTAACAGTTCCATGCGGTACAGCTTCTCAATCGGTGCGCCCGCGACCCAAAGATCTACGGTTGTAATCTCAGGCAGCTCTGTCAGGGAATTGACAATCGAATAGACCGCCATGCGTTCCGCTGCATAGCTTTGCTCCAAGTCGTTCAGAAATTCTGAAGAGAGATCGACGGTACATACGCCGTTTTCCACGCTGACGCTCAGCAACTCCGTCCCCTCGGGAATGCAGGAGGTGAGCTGTCCGCGCTCTCTGCCGGCAAGAAGCTGCGAGATGATATAGGCGGGCTTGTCCGCGCTGTCCATCGCCTCGACGCTCAGCGTCTCGCGTACAAGATAGCGCCGCTGTGCGTCGGGATAATAGAGCGTGAGCATTTCCTCCTGCGGGAGCATGCCCGTATCATGCAGGAAGATATCGTTTTCCGAGAGAACCAGCGGCGCGTCCGCACCCGGCATGGTGATGCTGACACGCTGCACGGTATCGAGCTGCAAGAGCGTCATGGCGATGCAGGTGGCACTGAGCGAACGCTCGAGTGCGTCAACCGGCTGCCCGTGCAGGACAATTTCAGCGGTTGCATCCTGAAGAACAACAGAGCTTAGCGACCATGAGGCGGGGAGAGGGGAGATCCCGTTTTCCGGCGGGAGAGAAGAAAAATAGCGTGTCAGCAGTTCCTCCGGCTCGACTGCGGTGACATCAAAGCCCGCGCCTTGCGAGCAAAAGGCACCTTCTCCTCCGTAGGAGACCGTTTGCGCAGGATAATAGAAAAGAAACGGGTTGTCAGACTCCTGCGGGGCAGTTACATGGCAGGCACACAGCAGGAGCAGCACGGCAAGAAGGAGACAGCATAGACGAAGTTTCATAGTTTCTCCTCCTCTGTTTCAAATAGCGGAAAGCTTACGGTGAATACCGTGCCGCCGCCCTCTCTTGCCGCAACGCTGATTGTGCCGTAGTTCCGTTTGACCATGTCATGTACAATGGACAGACCTAACCCCGCGCCGCCTGCGGCGCGGGAGCGCGCCTTATCTACGCGGTAGAAGCGCTCAAAGATGTGCGCCATCGACTCCTCGGGGATGCCCACACCGTTATCCGCTACGCACAGCACGACTTCCGCTTCTTTGCGGGACAGGGAAACCTTGACCCATCCGCCCTCGCGGTTATACTTTATGGCGTTTTCCACCAGATTAAAGACGATCTGATAAAGGTCGTCCTCCACCGTCATAATGGTGCAGCCGTCAGAGAGCGTGCAGCCCAATCGGATCTTGCGCAGCGTGGAAAGCGGCTGCAGCATTCGCGTCACCTTCTGCACCGTCGCGGCGGCATCGAGAATCTCCCGATCCTCCGAAACGGCGCTGTCCAGCTTCGTCAGCATCAGAAGCTTCTGAGAGAGTCTTCCCAAGCGATCCGCTTCTCTGCCGATGTCACTGATGAACTCGCGCTGTGTGGCAAGATCCATCTCGTTTTGCAAAATGGAATCGGACAGCAGCTTGATCGAGGCGAGCGGCGTTTTCAGCTCGTGGGAGGCGTCCGAGACAAACTGACGGCGCCGCTGCTCGGAAGCCTCCAAGCGCTCCGCGAGATCATTAAACTCTCTGCCGAGCTGATCCAATTCGTCATGCCCGCGCAGCTTGAGCTTGTGGCTGTAGTCGCCGTCGCGCATCATGCGGACGGAATGCAGAATGCGGCGCATACGGCGGGAAAAGGCGGTTGAAAACAGGAGGGAAAAGAGAATCATGCCGAGCGCTAACGCCGCGGAAAGACGCAGAACGTTGGTCTGCAGGGCGTCAATCAGCGCGCCCTGATCGGTGTCGTAGAGCATCAGATAGACCGCACCGAGCAGCTGCCCGTTCTTGACCAGCGGGACTGCGCCGCGGCTTTCAATCGCGCCGTCGATGTAGCGGCTGTAAAACACATCCTTGCCTGAAAGCGCCGTGACGATTTCGGGGAAGAGCAGCAGCTTTCCCTCCGCGTTGCCTGCAACGAGGGAGTCGTATACCGCCATACCGCTTGCGTCCGTTACGACAGTGCGCGTGGTGGAAAGATCCTCTAACGCATTGATCGCGCTCTCGGCTTTTGAGGAGGAAAGCTCGTCAAGCTGCAAAAGGGCAGTCGTCATGAGCTGCGTCCTGTCCTCCATGGTTTGCCGCTGTGCGCCGAAGATCATATTGCGCAGTGTCGTGGAGGTGTAAATATTCAAAAAGAACAAAACCACTGCGGTGATCAAAATGTACGCCATTGCGAAGCGAAGCTGCGAGCTGCTTGGCAACAGAGACAATCTTCGTTTACGCTTTGAAATAGTACCCAACTCCCCACTTTGTCATCACATATTCCGGCTCCGCCGGAACGGTCTCTAGCTTCTCACGAATGCGTCGGATATGCACATCCACGGTGCGGATATCGCTGCGGTATTCATAGCCCCAGATCATGTCCAGCAGGTTTTCGCGGGAATAGACGCGGTTCGGGTTACGGATCAGCAGCTCCAAAAGGTCGAATTCCCGGGCAGTCAGCTCCACGGGCACGCCGTTTTTATACACATTGCGCTCCTGCGTGTCCACCGTCAGCGCGCCGACGGTGATGCGGCTGCGCTGATGGTCGTAACCGCCGCTGCGGCGCAGAAGAGCGCGGATGCGGGCTTTCAGTTCTAAGATGTTAAAAGGCTTCGTCAGATAATCGTCCGCGCCGTGTTCAAAGCCGAGCAGCTTATCCATATCCTCCGTGCGGGCGGTGAGCATAATGATCGGCACATCGGAAAACTCGCGGATACGCCTGCATGCCTCTAAACCGTCAATCTCCGGCATCATAACATCCAGCACGATCAGACGTACTTCCGGATCGTGCGCCAGTTCAATCGCCTCGCGCCCGTTGGAGCCGCTGACAACCTGATAACCGTCGTTTTGCAGATTGAAGCGAATGCCCTTGACAAGCAGCTCCTCGTCATCTACTACCAGTATTTTCATTCCGTTCCTCCCAAAGTCACATAGTCTCGGATGGCGTCAATGCGTTTTTCGCCGATCCCTTCCACCTGTGCCAGCTCGTCAATCGAGGAAAAGCTGCCGTGCGCCTCGCGATATGCCACAATGCGTCCGGCAAGAACCTCCCCGATCCCGGGCAGGGTCATCAGCTCCTCAGCGGTTGCCGTGTTCAGATCGAGCTTCGCGCCTTGCTGCGTCGCTGCGGTCTGCTCGGTGCTGCGCGTCGGTTCGCTGCTGCTTTCAGTCGTATCGTCGGGCTGCCGCATGGCGATCACATGTGTGTTTCCGTCCGTTTGCAGCCGCCCGACGCAGAAGCCGGCGGCAAAGAGCAGAAACGCCGCAGCCAACGCGATTAAAATCAAGTTCGCGTTCCTTAATTTCATCATGGATTTCCTCTGTAATTCCGTTGACATAATCATGTTTTTTGCTATAATAAAAACAACCACGGTAAGCCGTGCCGAATCAGCCGCGACCCAACAAACTCGGCTGATCTCTCTTATTATAACACAAAACTGTGCGCCGCGGCAATCCTTATCCGCGCGCTTTTGGGGGTACATATGAAAAATCGTTGGTTTTTGTCCGTTTTTTTACTGCTGATCCTGCTGACGCAGATGGTTCTACCCTGTGCGGCAACCGAGGACGGTGAGACTCCTTCCGAATCCGTGCAGGAAATTGAGAATGGGAGCGACGCATCCGCGCAGAAAGCAGAGGAGGGGAGCGACGCATCCGATTCCGAAGCAGCGCAGGAGGTGCCGACCGCGCAAGCAAAGGAGGGCTTTGAGCCGCCTGCGCCGCTGATCGAGTATAACTTCCCTTCGGAGTATCAGGTGCGGGCAAAGGCAGCAATCCTGCTCGAAGTGAGCACCGGAACGATTATCTACAGCTATCAGCTCGACGAGCGGCTCTATCCCGCCAGCCTGACGAAGATCATGACCTGTATGCTGGCGCTTGAATACGGGAACCTTGACGATACTCTGACGGTCTCCGCGACCGCGTTGGAAAACCTCAGTGAATTCGGCAGCACCGCCAATTTGCAGGAGGGGGAGCAGATCAGCCTGCGGGAGCTGCTTTACTGCATTATGGTTTCCTCCGCGAACGAGGGCTGTAATGTGGTTGCCGAGTATGTTTCCGGCAGCATCGAAGCCTTTGTCGCGCTGATGAATCAAAAAGCGCAGGAGCTTGGCATGACCGGTACGCATTTTTCCAATACCCACGGCTTGCATGATGAAAACCACTATACCACGGTGCGCGATTTAGCGGTTTTGAGCTATTGGGCGTGGAACAACCGTGAGTTCCGCGAGTTCGCGACCACGACGGCGCACACCGTTCCGGCGACGAATCTTTCCGAATCCCGCACCCTGCATACGACGAATTATCTGACCAGCGCGCAGATCACCGCGAAGTATTATTACTCCAAGGCAAGCGGCATTAAGACCGGCTTCACCACGCCCGCAGGCGGCTGCCTTGCCTCTACGGCGACGGACGGCAACTTGACCTATCTGAGCGTGGTCTGCGGCTGCGAGACGCTGATCGACGAGAACGGCGATGATCTGGATATGCGTTTCGTTGAAACAAAGCGGCTGATGGAATACGGTTTTGAGAATTACGACTATGTGCAGGTGCTTTCCGACACGCAGATGCTCGGACAGCCTGCCGTCACGAACGCAAAGGGACGCGCCAATGTTGTTGTCCATGCCAATGCGAACGCGACGGTTCTGCTGCCGAAGGACTGCACGGCGGAGGACATCACGATGAGCCTCACCTATGACAGCACGCAGACCCTTGATGCGCCCTTGCAGGCGGGGCAGCGCGTGGGAACGGTGACGGCAATGTATCAGGGCATTCCGCTGGCTACGGCGGAGCTGGTCACCTTGACTGCCGTCGAACGGCAAGGCGTTGTTCCTACCACGGCGAATGAGACGGAGGCGGCAGTGCAGGAGACGGGAACTACGGACTCGGCGTGGAAAAAATACCGCGTCCTAATCATCGTGCTTGTGATTCTGCTTGTGCTGATCTGCACACTTCTGATCCTGCGTGCGGTCAATGTGCATCAGGCAAAAAAACGCGCCGCGCAGCGCAGACGGAGAGCGGAGCAAAGGAGAAACGGCAATGGATAACATGGAGATTCTGCGGCAGCAATGCCTGCAATGTAAAAACTGCCGTCTCGGCGCGACGCGGACGAATGTCGTCTTCGGCGTCGGACCGGTGCCGTCTCCGATCGTCTTTGTGGGGGAGGGACCCGGGCAGCAGGAGGACTTGCAGGGAGAGCCGTTTGTCGGCGCAGCGGGGAAGCTCCTCGATGAAATGCTCTCCATCATTGACCTCGGACGGCATAACTGCTATATCGCCAATATCGTAAAATGCCGCCCGCCGCAGAACCGCGACCCCATGCAGGACGAGCAGGATGCCTGCATCGGCTACTTATATAAGCAGCTTGCCCTGCTGCAGCCGAAAATCATCGTCTGCCTCGGCAGGATCGCCGCCATGCGGTTGATCAAGGAGGATTTCCGCATTACAAGAGAACACGGTCAGTGGTTCTCCAAGGACGGCGTAGAATATACCGCCCTCTACCACCCCTCCGCCCTCCTGCGCGACATCTCCAAACGACCGGATACCTTTGCCGATCTTCTCTCTCTCCGCGAAAAAGCACAAAGCTTAGGCCTGACGATTGGATAAAGCATGGAAAAGCAAAATAAAACGAACGGTGCGCTCTCCAAATGAACCGAGGCGCACCGTTCGTTTTATTTACAGCAGCCTTTGTAGGGCGGGGACATGTGTCAATAGCAACATGGTTTACAATTTGTGAAGGGACATGGTTTACAACTTGTGTCCCTCCTAACAGCTTCGATCAGTTACACATGCCGGACCGCAGTAGTAAAGCGTGACCAGAAAAACCCCTGTTGCAAAATGCGGCATTTCGCCGTATAATCATAAAAAGAGTGGCATTTTCTTCAACAACAGAATAATTACGCTAAAAAATCGGCTGTGCCCGGCAGTAAAATGAGTTCGAGAGAAGCCCCATCCGCCGCAGTGAAAAAAGAAAAAGGAGAATATCTATGCTGTTTATTCAATATCCGCCTTGCTCCACCTGTCAGAAAGCAAAAAAATGGCTCGATGCCCACGGGCTTTCCTATACGGAGCGGCATATCAAGGAAGACAATCCCACCTATGAGGAGCTGAAAGCATGGTGGGAGCGGAGCGGCATGCCGCTGAAAAAGTTTTTCAATACGAGCGGTCTGCTTTACAAGTCCATGCAGCTGAAGGAAAAGCTGCCCACCATGACCGAGGAGGAGCAGCTCCGCCTGCTTGCCACCGACGGCATGCTGGTCAAGCGCCCGATTCTTGTGACGGATGAGCGGATCCTCACGGGCTTCAAAGAATCGGAGTGGGAAACGCTGCTGCCGTAAATACGCCCTACGGTCGGCAGTGGAACCGTTTTATAAAGTTTTGGTGTTACAGTGACGTAAGGGAGGAATGCCATGATGGCAGAAAGTATGAGAACGATACAGCCGCTGCAATTTGTCTTTCTGAAAGACACCTTTTGCCCGAATACTTGCAAAGACGATCTCTCCGAGGCGGATCGGAGGCTTCTTGAAGAATTTGAGACGGACCGTTATTCTGCGCTGTATCGGATGGGAATGCGCAGCAGACAGGCGGAGTGCAGCCCTTCCGGAGCGTTCCTCTATCTGCTGAGCGACACTTTTTTCAAAAAGCTCACGGATCTGCCGGACTTGGAGCTTTTGCGGGAAAACGCGTCACCGGTACTGTCCGCGGAGGATGTAGACACGCTGCTGCAAGCGGTTCCGTTCGCAATCGGGGCGGAGTATATTAACGAGGACTGGCTAAAGCATGTATTCCGAAAGCTAAACGCCGTCTATGCACGGGAGGTCGCCGGATATGACGGTACGGTTTCCTTATATCTGACGGAACAAAGTCAGCGCTTGCGCGTTCCGGAGCGCATTTTTTTCCATCTGGTAGAGAACAAGGAGGAACGCTTCCCCTTTGCTTTCTTGGCAACCTACGCAACGACGGACGGAGAAGGCAAGGTGCGCCATGTCCCTCTGCAATATGCCCTGACGGAATATAAGAATGACCGAGAGAGATTATTGAAGCTGCTTTCTTGCCTGAATCGGGCGGCGGAGGTATCCGATCTGATTGGCTCGTTCATGGAAAACGGCGAGATGTTCCATCCGCTGAAGCTGACGGCGGAGGAGGCGTATACCTTCCTGAAACAGGTTGAGGAGATTGAAGCCGCCGGTATTCTGTGCCGTATCCCGAACTGGTGGCGGAAAAAGGCGGCATCGGTCTCTCTGTCGATGCGCGTCGGTGAGAATCAACCTGCGATGCTTGGCTTTGACGCTTTGATCGCAGTGCAGCCTTCACTGGAAGTGGACGGCGTGGCGCTGACGCAAGCGGATATTCAGGAGCTTCTCTCCCGCACGGAGGGACTTGCCTTCCTCAAGGGCAAGTGGGTGGAGGTAAACCACAAACGGCTGCGCTCCCTTCTGGCGCAGATCGACACGCTGCCGCAATCGCTGACCCTTTTGGAGGCGCTGCGCACGGAGCTGGGAACGAAGAAAGTGAGCGCCGACGTGGGCGGCAAGATCACCAACGGCGCTTGGCTGGCATCCCTGCTGGCGAGCCTGCGGAAACCGGAAAGTATGCAAAAGCTTGCGCCGCCTGTGACCCTACATGCAACGCTGCGTCCGTATCAGGAAAACGGCTACACTTGGCTGAGCGACATGGACAGGCTCGGCTTTGGTGCCTGCCTTGCCGATGATATGGGCTTGGGAAAGACCGTGCAGGTGCTGGCGTATTTGGAGCGACTGAGAATGCAGCGAACGGACGGACATGTGCTGCTGGTGGTTCCGGCATCCTTGATCGGAAACTGGCAAAAGGAGACGGAACGCTTTGCGCCGGATATGGAATTCCGGATCCTGCATGGAAAGCCCTCAACCGTCCTTGCAAAGCAGTTGGAGGAAAAGCAAGCCTTTCTGACGATCACCACCTACGGTATGGCAGCCAGAATGCCGCAGCTGCAGGGGGTAAAATGGGACTGCCTTATTTTGGATGAGGCGCAGGCGATCAAGAACCCTGTCTCCAAGCAGACCAGAGAGATCAAAAAGCTATCCGCCCGTATGCGTATTGCCATGACCGGTACGCCGATTGAAAATAACCTGACCAATCTATGGTCGCTGTTTGACTTCCTCAATAAAGGACTTTTGGGAACCTCACAGGAGTTTCAACACTTCTGCAAAGGCTTGGTGGAGCATCCCGAGGGCTATGCCCGCCTGAAAACGATGGTCTCCCCCTTTTTACTCCGCCGCGTGAAAACGGATCGGCGTATTATTACCGACCTGCCGGAGAAGCTGGAGACGGTGGATTATGTGGGCTTGACGAAGAAGCAGACGGTGCTGTATCGGAAAGTGGTGTCCGACATGGAGCGGCGCATCCTCGAAAGCGAGGGGATGGAGCGGCGCGGGCTTGTGCTGGCGGTGATCTCAAAGCTGAAGCAGATTTGCAATCATCCGGATCAGTATTTGGGGCAGACGGCGTTTTCTCCGGAGGAAAGCGGCAAATTTGCTATGCTGAAGGAGCTGTGCGAGACGATCCGCGACAAGCACGAGCGCGTGCTGGTTTTCACGCAGTTCCGAGAAATTACCGGCGTTTTGGCGGAATTCCTCTCCACCGTTTTTCAAGCCGAGGGGCGCGTGCTCCACGGCGGCACGCCGGTTGCAAAGCGAAAAGAGATTGTGGAGGATTTTCAGGGGGAGGCTTACGTCCCGTTCATTGTGCTTTCTATCAAGGCAGGCGGCACGGGGCTGAACCTGACAAATGCAAACCATGTAATCCACTTCGACCGCTGGTGGAATCCGGCAGTGGAGAATCAAGCCACCGACCGCGCCTTCCGGATCGGGCAGACAAAAAACGTCTTGGTGCATAAGCTGGTCTGTCAGGGCACGATTGAGGAAAAGATCGACGCGATGATAGAGTCCAAGCGTTCCTTGGCGGAGAACGTGATCGGCTCCGGTTCGGAAAACTGGATTACGGAGCTGAGCAACGAGGAACTGATGTCCTTGCTGCGTTTGGAATGAATCGGGGGTGAATGGAATGAGCAGATATTGGAACGAAGGCAATTTCAGCCAGCCGACCGTCACGGAGCTTCGCAGGAATACCCTCGCCAGCCAAAAAAAGGCGCAGGCAAAGGGGCAACAGCTGGAGCCGGTGGTCATTCAAGGGCGAACGATCGCAAAAAGCTGGTGGGGACAGGCGTGGTGCAGAAATTTAGAACGATACGCGGATTACGACAGCCGATTGGAGCGAGGGAAGCGCTATGTCAGAAGCGGCGCGGTACTGGATCTGAAAATTCAAAAGGGCAAGATTCTTGCCAAGGTGCAGGGAACGCGCAAAACGCCTTATAAGGTGGAGATCCGCATCAGTCCGCTCTCAGAGGAAAAATGTCAGGCGATCTTAAACAAATGCGGCAGGAGAATTGAGACGCTGGAGGCTCTGATCGCGGGGGACTTCCCGAAGGAGCTGAAGGAGCTGTTTTTGGAGGATGGCGGTCTGTTCCCAACGCCAAAGGAGATCGGCTTCACTTGCAGCTGCCCCGATTGGGCATTGATGTGCAAGCATGTTGCCGCTGCCCTCTACGGCATCGGTGCGCGTTTGGACGAGCAGCCTGCCCTGTTTTTCGAGCTGCGCGGAATTGAAATGGGACGCTTCATTGATGTGGCGCTGGAGAATAAGGTAGAAGCCATGCTCGCAAACGCACAGAAGCCGAGCCAAAGAATCATGGACGAAGCCGACCTCTCCGCACTTTTCGGCGTGCTGTAACGGGAAACACTGCCGCCGAAATGAGCGCGACGAAATGCCAAACGCAAATGACAATGGGGCTGCCTTGTTATGTCATTGTGATGTTTTTCTGTGGGGCGGGGACATGCCCCCAGTGAGCGCCTAAGCGGCAGACGGTACGGACGAACAGGCTTGTACGCATTCGGTACTTCCCGCACCGGCGCTCGCGCTCTACGGACGATGGCTGCTTTGTTTTTATGCAAAAACAGGAGCTTTCCTTTTGCGGAAAGCTCCTGTCATTATTCTTCTCACTCAGGTCAGGGCGGCAGCTGCGGCGTCTGCGCGTTCGCAGAAGAGGCGGACTTTTTCGATGTCCTTTTCCATGACGCCGTCGTTGTATTTATAGCTGGTTTTGGTCAGCGAGTCAACACCGTAGGGACGGATCTCACGGATGCATTCTTCCACATTGTCCGGTCCCAGACCGCCGGCGATGATAACGGGAACATTGACGGAGCGGACGATTTCCGCATCAATGCTCCAATCATGGGTCAGACCGCTGGCACCAATGCCGGTATCCGCCGCAAGGCCGGAGTCGGTCAGAATGAAGTCGCAGAAGGTCGCGTAGTGCTTCGCGCGCTCTACGGCAGCGGGACCGTCTACCAGAACTGCCTGCATCAGCTTGACACCGGGGCATTCTTTGTGCAGGCGCTCCGCGAATGCCTCATCGGCGGTATATTCCATGCCGGCAATGTGCAGAATGTCGGGCTTCACGCGCTTGGTGATGAAGAGCATTTCCTCGACATCCTTGTTCAGCATGATAGCAACACACTTGACCCCTCTGCGCTTTGCCTCCGCGAAGATGCGGTCGACAACATCATAGGGAACGCGATGCGCGGGAACGCCGCCGCTCTGCATTGGGACAAGACCGATGTGGTCGGCACCTGCATCCATTGTGGCAACGCTTTCATTATAGTTTACGAGCGAATAGATTTGCTTGATCATGGTCAATCACACTTTCCTTTCAAGATGATATGAGCGCTTCTTCACAAAGCAGGGGAGACACGGTATTCGGAGACTGTAGGGTGAGGCTGGCAGCCTTTTGGGTCATCTCACCGATACGGCGCAGCGGAAGCGTCTCACCGAAGCGGTAGCGCGCCCAGCAGATAACCGCCATGCTGCAATCCCCGGCACCGTTGACGCTGACGATCTCCGTCTTCACAATGGGAACAAGGGCGCTCTCTTGCCGATTGCAGCAGAAAATGCCGTCCTTCCCCAGAGAGATAAAGAGGTTTTTGATCCCCATGTCCAGCAGAATCTCTGCGGCGCGGCGGGCAGAGCTTTCGTCGGTGATCTCGATGCCGGTCAGAAGCTGCGCCTCTAAAGCATTGGGTTTGAAGCCGTCCAAGCGGGGCAGCAGCGGGCGCAAACGGGGCAGCTTGATGGTAGAGACGGGGTCGGCGTACATGGGAACGGTGCAGTTTTCAGCCAGCCATTGAATGCTTTCTTCGCTGATGTTGGCATCGACCACGCACAGACTTGCATGGTTGATCAGCTCCTTGCGCGATTCCAAAAAAGCGGGAGTTACGCGGGCAATCAGCTCCATGGCGTTGACGGCAGATATCATCTCGCCCCGGTTATCCGTCACATAGAGATAGGTACAGCTTTTCCCACCGGGAATACGCTCGGCGTATTGCAGAGAAATGCCGTCGTTCCTGCATTCCTCCTCCAAGATCCTGCCGAAATGGTCATCTCCGAACACGGTGATCAGCTCCACGGGAACGCCTAACTTTGCCAAATTCTGGGCAATATTGTGACCGACGCCGCCTGCGGACAGCTCAACCGTGCCGATGTTGGAGTCCCTCTCGCGGTAGATTTCGCCGCACAGACCCGCAACATCCATGTTCAGACCGCCGAGAACGACCACATATGCTTGTTCTTCCATTCTGAAATCCTCCTTAAAAAACGAATCTCGAATGTGGATTGATTATAACATTTTTGTCGGCGGAACACAACATGTTTTTAATGATTACCAAAAGAATGAAAGAGATTGCAAAATCTTGACCCTTGTATTATAATTAACTAATGCTTGGCACAATAATCACAAAACAAGAAGCAAGGAGAGAGCGTATGCAGTTCAAGTTAGAACAAAAGGTGAAGGTCGCTGTGACCTACAAACCGGCGGACAGTGTCATTGAGATCCTCGAAGCGCGCGATTGGAAACGTCCGATGGTGCTTTGCAGCGCGTTCCAGCTGCGTCATCCGCTCATTCAGGAGATGATGGAAAAGCTGCGCGATAGGGATCGTGCCTGCGTGGTTTTTGACGGGATCATTCCCGATCCTCCTGCATATACCATCAATAACGGCGCGGCGCTCTGCAAGGAAAACGGCTGCGATTGCCTGATCGCCATTGGCGGCGGCAGCGCCATCGACACTGCGCGTGGCATCAACATCGTGCGCAAATTCGGCGGTAAGATCGAGGACTTCGTTTCAAAACGGGAGATCACGGAACCCTGTGAGGGGTTGATCGCCGTTCCAACAACCTCCGGTACCGGCAGCGAGCTGTCCAACGCGCTGGTGGTCAGCGATGATGAGACCCATGAAAAGCTGGCAGTCCTGTCCAACAATGCAGTCAGCGAGTATGCGCTGCTTTGCCCACCGCTGACCGCCACGCTGCCTGCTCAGATGACGGCAGCCTGCGGTATGGATGCGTTTGCACATGCGGCCGAGGGCTATACCTCCGCGCTTTCCTCGCCCATTACCGACGCGATCTGCGAAAAGGTCATGTATCTGATCGCGAAATACCTGCCGCAGGCGGTGGCAAACGGCTATGATTTGGAAGCGCGCGAACGTGTGATGGTCGCTGCCTGTCTGGCAGGCTGGATGCTGAACAACGCAGGCACGCATTTGGGACATTCACAAGCGCACATTCTCGGCGCAAAGTTCCACATTCCTCACGGCGCTGCCTGTGCTTACGCCCTACCCGGAACGATGCTCTATACAGCGGATGCCGATGTGAAGAAGATCAAGGAGATCGGTCTGATCCTCGGTGCGGAGTTCCCGGCAGATCCTACCGATTTGGAGGTAGGACGCATTACCGCTGACAGTATTCGCCGTTTCCGGGATGAGGTACTGCATATGAAGCCGTGGAGTGAATACAACATTTCCAATGAACAGGTGCTTGCCTGCGCCGCAGAGGTTGCCCACGAGCGCTTCGCAGGCAATTTCCCCCTGGAAGTGACGGAGGAGCTTTGCAGCCGTATGCTGGAGCAGTGGGGCTGAGTTGATACGGCAAGATTCGGTTTTCGTATAAAACAAAGCTGCCTGTTGGGATAGAAAGCATTTCCTTTGACTTCTTGCTGCATTTCTGCTATACTGATGCAGAGAAAAGCAAGAATGCGAAAGGAGAACAGCATGGAGAAGTTTGTCCCATACGAAAAATGCTCGAAGAAACAAAAACGAGCGCTGGATGCCAAGCGGCGCGGCACATGGGGCGCGATCAAGCCCGTCACCCGTAAGCCGGAGAACAGCAAAGCGTATCACAGGAAAAGAGCACAGGATTGGAGGAGAGAGCTCCCTGATCCTGTGCCGTTTTTTATATGTACATGACACGGTTATCTTCGGAGGAGATGAAAAAAGATAACAAGATTTAGTATTGAGGGCTTGCAAAACTCCACAAGATGTAGTATAATCCGTTTGCTGCGATACGGAGAGAATCCAAGGGAAGCACTGCCGCCGACATGAAAGCGGCTTGACATAACGCGTACTGAAAGGAGAAAACGCATGAAGATTATTAAGCGAAACGGTACGGAAGTTGTTTTTGATATTGAAAAAATTATGATGGCAATCACGAAGGCCAATGACGCGGTGGAGGAAAACGCCCGCATGACGCCGTTGCAGATCCGACGTATTGCGGAGAGCGTTTGTATCAGCTGCGAGGAGATGGGGCGCAGTCCCTCTGTGGAGGAAATACAAGATCTAGTGGAAAAAGCCATCATGGCGCACGGCGCTTTTGAGGTCGCCAAGCAGTATATTACCTATCGCTACACCCGCAGCTTGATCCGCAAGTCCAACACGACGGACGACCGCATTTTGAGCTTGATCGAGAGTAACAACGAGGAGGTCAAGCAGGAAAACGCGAACAAGAACCCGACGGTCAACGCCGTGCAGAGAGACTATATGGCAGGCGAGGTCTCCAAGGACATCACCCGCAGAATTCTCCTGCCGAAGGAGATTGTCGATGCCCATGAAGCCGGTATTATCCACTTCCACGATTCGGACTACTATGCGCAGCATATGCACAACTGCGATCTGGTGAATTTGGACGATATGCTGCAAAACGGCACCGTCATTTCCGGCACCATGATCGAGAAGCCGCATTCCTTCTCAACCGCCTGCAACATCGCCACACAGATCATTGCGCAGGTTGCCTCCAACCAGTACGGCGGTCAGTCCATCAGTCTGACGCATTTGGCACCCTTCGTACAGGTCAGCCGCGAGAAGATCCGCGCTGCTGTGCTCCGTGAATTGGAAGCGTTCGGCGTTGCGTCTACGGATGAAAAGATCGACGAGGTCGTGGAGCAGCGGCTCCGCGAGGAGATTCGCCGCGGCGTGCAGACGATTCAGTATCAGGTCGTCACCCTGATGACGACCAACGGGCAGGCGCCGTTCATCACCGTGTTTATGTATCTGAATGAAGCCTGCAGCGAGCGCGAGAAGAAGGATCTTGCGCTGATCATCGAAGAGACGCTTCTGCAGCGCTATGAGGGCGTGAAGAATGAAAAGGGCGTTTGGATCACGCCGGCGTTCCCGAAGCTCATCTATGTTTTGGAGGAGGACAATGTCCGCGAGGGTACGCCCTATTGGTACCTGACGGAGCTGGCTGCCCGCTGTACCGCAAAGCGGATGGTGCCCGATTATATCAGCGAGAAGAAAATGCTTGAGCTGAAGGTGGACAAGAACGGCGAGGGGCACTGCTATACCTGCATGGGCTGCCGCTCCTTCCTGACGCCCTACGTGGATGAAAACGGTCAGCCGAAGTATTACGGTCGCTTCAATCAGGGCGTTGTCACCATCAATTTGGTGGATGTGGCGCTCTCCTCCGGACGGGACATGGACAAGTTCTGGAAGATCTTTGACGAGCGTCTTGACCTGTGCTATCGGGCGCTCATGTGCCGCCACGAACGGCTGAAGGGCACCTTGTCCGACGCCGCTCCCATCCTGTGGCAATATGGCGCGCTGGCGAGGCTTCCCAAGGGCGAGCCGATTGACAAGCTGCTCTATGGCGGCTATTCCACGATCTCCTTGGGCTATGCGGGTCTTTACGAGTGCGTGAAGTACATGACCGGAAAATCCCACACCGATGAGGAAGCAAAGCCCTTTGCTCTGTCCGTCATGCAGCATATGAACGATGCCTGTAAGACTTGGAAGGCAAAGCACAACATTGATTTCAGTCTCTACGGCACGCCGCTGGAATCGACCACCTATAAATTCGCCAAATGCCTGCAAAAGCGCTTCGGGATTATCCCCGGCATCACGGACAAGAGCTATATCACAAACTCCTATCATGTCCATGTCGCCGAGCATATTGATGCCTTTACCAAGCTGTCCTTCGAGGCGGAATTCCAGCAGCTCTCGCCCGGCGGCGCGATCAGCTATGTAGAAGTGCCTAATATGCAAAACAATGTAGAGGCTGTTTTGCAGCTCATGCAGTTTATCTATGACAATATCATGTATGCCGAGCTGAACACCAAGTCCGACTACTGTCAGGTTTGCGGCTTTGACGGTGAAATCGAAATTCAGGAGGATGAGGACGGCAAGCTGGTCTGGACCTGTCCGCAGTGCGGCAACCGCGATCAGAGCAAGATGAATGTTGCCCGCCGTACCTGCGGCTATATCGGCACGCAGTACTGGAATCAGGGCAGAACGCAGGAGATTCGCGACAGAGTGCTGCACCTATCCTGCAAGACGATGGAATAAAGAAAAACCGCCTCATATCTCGGAAAATCGGGATATGAGGCGAATATCTGGGGTGAAATGAGATGAATGTGGGCGAGATTATCTTTGCCGACTGCGCCAACGGCAGCGGGATACGTGTGAGCGTCTTTGTCTCCGGCTGCACAAACCGCTGCCCGGGCTGCTTCCAGCCGGAGACATGGGCTTTTGATTACGGCAAGCCGTATGACGAAGCGATGGAGCAGCGGATTATGGACGAACTGAAAAAGCCCTATTACAGAGGCTTAACGATTCTCGGCGGCGAGCCGTTTGAGCCGTCCAATCAGCGGGAGCTTGTCAAGCTGCTCCGGCGGGTGCGGAAGGAGCTTCCTGCAAAGGATATCTGGATGTACACCGGCTTTACCTACGAAGATGAGCTTGCCCCCGGCGGAGCAAAGCATACCGAGGTAACGGACGAGATTCTTGGCAGCATTGATGTGCTCGTGGACGGACGGTTTGTCCTTGCAAAGAAAAATCTTGCTCTGCACTTTCGCGGGTCAGAGAATCAGCGCATTATTGATATGAAGAAAACCAAAGCGGAAGGGAAAGTGATCCTCCATCCGCTGAACGGTTCGGCGGAATAATTCGGATTCTTGAGGACGCGGCAATCTCGTGTAGGCATCCCCAAAAGCCGCCCGCATTGACTGTTTCGCTTATCATGGTGCGTTTTTCGCAATTGGATTGCCGCAGCTGATTATTTTGAAGCTCCGGGGAATGCAGGATATTGCGGCAGGGGAGAGATAAAACAACCCGTGCTTTGAGAGAAGAAAGCAGAATATCTCAAAAAAACAAAAAATTTTGCAGATATTGCTTGACATTTTGACTTGCTGTCACTATAATAATTCATGCCGTGTTGCGCGGCCCTGAAAGCATCATTGGATTTAGCCGGATGCGTCGGAGGGAGGGAAATCAATGTCTGAAATCCGTGTCAAAGAGAACGAGTCTTTGGAGAGTGCTCTGAAGCGCTTCAAGAGAAGCTGCCAGAAGGACGGCGTTATCGCCGA
>JBJDYD010000080.1:0-2392 GCA_051867015.1 Faecousia sp.
TGAACATTACCAACAAGGTGACGGAGCTGACCGGCGCAAGCTACGGCATGAGCCATGAGAAGGACGTCTCTCTGCGTGTTATCACCGACCATATCCGCGCTTCGACCTTTATGATCGCGGACGGCGTGCTGCCCTCGAACGAGGGACGCGGCTATGTCCTGCGCCGTCTGCTCCGCCGTGCGGCAAGGCACGGGAAGCTGCTCGGCGTGAACAAGCCCTTCCTCTGCGAGGTCGTCGAGACGGTCATTCATGAAAACGAGGGACATTATCCCTACCTCCGCGAGCGTGCGGAGTATATTACCCGCGTCGTGCGCGTCGAGGAGGAGAACTTCGCCAAGACCATCGACGGCGGTATGCGCATCTATGAAGAGATGCTAGCCTCTCACAAGGAAAAGGGCGAGACGGTCTTCTCCGGCGCGGACGCGTTTAAGCTCTACGACACCTACGGCTTCCCCATCGACCTGACCATTGAGATGGCGAAGGAAGAGGGCATGGAGGTCGATCAGAATGCCTTCCGCAAGCTGATGCAGGAGCAGAAGGAACGCGCGAGAGAGGCGAGAAAAGCCCTCGGTGACCTCGGCTGGGCAGGCATGGACTTCGGTCAGGAGATGCCCGCGACGGAATTCGTCGGCTATGAGAATACGGTCACGGACGGCAAGGTGCTTGCCATTGTCGCAGACGACGAGCTGCGCGACGAGATTGCCGAGGGCGTGGAGGCGGTCGTCGTCCTCGACCGCACGACGATGTACGCCGAGATGGGCGGTCAGGTTGCCGACCACGGCACGCTCGAGACTCCCGACGGCGTCTTTGAAGTGCACGACGTACAGAAGAATAAGGGCGGCAAATATATGCATTACGGTGTGGTGAAGTCCGGCACACTCAAGCTGGGAGACACCTGCACCGTTTCCATCGACACCGACCGCCGCAAGGCGATCTGCCGCGCCCATACCGCGACCCACCTGCTGCAAACCGCCCTAATACGTGTGCTGGGCGACCACTGCCATCAGGCAGGCTCGCTGGTCGAGCCGGATCACCTGCGCTTTGACTTTACACATTTCTCCGCCATGACGGCGAAGGAGCTGATGTCTGTCAGCAATGAGGTCATGGAAATGGTGCTCGGCGGCGACGAGGTCGATACGCTGATTCTCCCCATTGAAGAGGCAAAGAAGCTCGGCGCGACCGCGCTGTTCGGCGAAAAGTACGGCGATACCGTCCGCGTGGTCAAGATGGGCGAGGATTCGCTGGAATTCTGCGGCGGTACGCATTTGGACAACACCGCAAAGGTCGGTCCCTTCCGTATCTCCTCCGAGGCATCCGTTGCCTCCGGCGTGCGCCGTATCGAGGCATACACGGGCAAGCTTGTCCTGCAGCAGACGGAGCAGATGAACCACATGCTGCTCAGCGCGGCGGAGGAGCTGAAGACTACGCCGCGGGAGCTGCTGACGCGTTCGCACGGTGTGATGCTGGAGATCAAGGAGCTGAAGCAGAGCCTTGACCGCATGAAGGATAAGCTGTTCTGCGGCGAGGTGGATCGCGTGATGTATTCCGCAAAAAGCGTGAAGGGTCTGAAGGTTCTCACCTGCGTGCGCGGCGATCTTGCGCCTGCCGATCTGCGGAAGATGGGCGACCAAATTCGTGACCGTGCCTCCGACGCTGTGGCGGTGCTGGCAAGCACGCAGGGCGAGAAGATCACGATTCTCGCCGTCTGCGGCAAGGACGCGGTCGCCCGCGGCATCAAGGCGGGCGCGCTGGTCAAGGAGGTCTGCGCGGTCTGCGGCGGCTCCGGCGGCGGCAAGCCCGACTCCGCGATGGGCGGCGGCAAGGACGCGCTCAAGCTCGACGACGCGCTGGCGATCGTGGACGAGTTCGTTGCCGACCATGTGAATTAAGGAGGCTTTATGATGGACGACTGTATTTTCTGCAAGATCATTGCGGGGGAGATCCCCTCGAAGAAGCTCTATGAGGACGAGCTGTGCCTTGCGTTTTATGACATTCAGCCGCTGGCACCGCAGCATTTCCTTGTGATCCCGAAGGAGCATCTCACGGGTGCAAATCAAATTCACGAGGAACAGGAACAACTGGTCGGGCATATTTTCAATGTGATCCGGAAGCTCACGAGCGTATTGGGCTTCTCCGACGGCTACCGCGTTGTGACAAACTGCGGCGAGGACGCGGGGCAGACCGTCAAGCATCTGCACTTCCACGTCCTCGGCGGGAAAACGCTGGGCAGCTTTAACTGATATTTGCTGCGCCGGTTCCTGTTGCTTCGCGCACGCTTTCCTATTTGTCGTTGCGAGCCGAGGAACGAGGCGTGGCAATCTACTGAGGCTTTCTGCACGCGGGCGGCTGATAGCCGCCCCTACTAGCCTGTAACGCTTAAAACTGTAGGCAG
>JBJDYD010000081.1:0-10569 GCA_051867015.1 Faecousia sp.
TGAAGCTGACAATTCGAATGGCATACGGATTTCGGAACATCGATCATCTGATCTCTGCCATCTTCCTCCGCTGCGGGAGCCTCACAATCTACCTCCCCGGTCGTCAGCCCCTCCCTGCGACCCACACTTTGTAGTGATGACTCAAAACTTGTGTGATTTACATTTTGTTACCAGATATGATCTTGCAGACCATGTGTTGAATTTTGCCTCCAGCTTTCTTCAGATTCCACCTCACGATGGACACCCTTGCTCTTGGCTATAGCCTTCCCGCTACCGGGCGGCTTCGGGACTTTCACCCGCTAGAGTATGCGCCCGCCGGGCACACTATAAAAAGGCAGCACCTTTCGATGCTGCCGTCGGGTCAATATATTCAAAATATGCCGCACCGCTTCTCCATCAAAGCCGCAAATCGCTGCTTGAGATGGTCGGGCAGGAGGGATTCCTCGCACAAAAGCAAGTACCGCTCTTTCATGGACAGCACCTTTGCGATCATCTTTTCTGCGGCATTTTTCTGAATCCCGCAGGCATCGGCAAAGACCATGAAATCCTTTTTGCGGAGGTTCTGCTTCTTCCCGTTCATGGCCAGGGCAAACTCCTCGGTGTCCTCCGGCATCACAACATTCACAGGAAGCAGATCGTAGGCAGCAGACAGAACATACCGGCCGCTGCCCACCTCCGGCTCGATCAGAGAGAAGTTTTTCAGGTGCATATCGGAGTTTCCGACAACATAGGAAAAGACCAGCCGCAGGAACAGCTCCGACAGGTCCAACTGCTTGCGAGAGGAATACTGCCGGATCATCTTTGCACAGCGTTCATAGGAGCCACGGTACTTATCCTCCGTCAGCCGACGATCCAGCTGGCAGAAGTCCTCCATTGCCAACAGCTCTACGCTGTTTTCCCCGAATCTGCGGTCAATGCGTTTGGTGAGATAGGCAATCTCTCCGTTTTGACAGATCAGTGCATGGGGAACGGTGGCAATGCCGGTGGCATCTGCCATAGACATTACCAGATGCTCTGCCTGCGGAAGTGCTTCAAAATCTGCCACCTGCGGTTTGAGAATATAGCCTGTGGGGTAATCCACAAGGGTCAGCCGTGGAGGGGCCGTATCCGACAGCAGGTGCAGGGACAGCTTTTTCTGCACCCCGGGAACCGTCACGCCCTTGCCGGTATTTTCCAAGGCAAGAGCTGTTAGAGTGTCCTCATCAATTTTGATTTCGGGAAGTGTCGTCGTGCCGAAAAAGCGGCGGATGCAAGCCTTATGCCAGAGCGTTCCGTCATCGGTTTTCAGCGGCTTCCCACAGCAAAGACAATTCATTCCCGTTCACCTCTGATTGTCACATTTCCAATACCGTCCCGGCAGGCGACCAGCAAAAGCCCAAAGCGGTCTTTTTTGTCGATCTTCCAGTTTCTGCTTACCAAGCTCAAAAGCCAGCCTTCCGGAATCAGCCCGTCAAAGAAGGAGAACAGCGTCTTGGAGTGGTAGCTTTCCTCCGTCAGCGGCAGGGTCAGCGACACCGGACTCGGATGGCGGGATTGCAGGTACGCCGGGGCATAGGAGAAGCAGTAACCCTCGTCCGTTTCGGAGAGAGTGCCTGCAAAATGGTTTCGCACATACACATAGGCCACACGAAAGGCATCCACGACTTAGTCCTCCTTCTTTCCCGGCACGGCTTCCATGCCGAACATCGCCAGGGCAATGTTGACCTTGTCCATTCGTACCGTTTCCTTGCCCTGTTCCAGTTCCCGCACAAACCGCAAGCCAAGCCCGGAACGCATGGCAAATTCCTCCTGCGTCAGCCCGGCTTCCCGCCGGCTTTTCTTGACGAACTCCGCAATCGCATTCAAACCCATCGCCTCCATTTGCTTTTCTTAATAATACACCCTTTCGGGTATAAAGTCAAGGAATTTCGGAAAATCATACCCGATAAGGTATAGTATGTACGGTTTCTCACAAATGATACCCGATAAGGTATGAAGCAAAGAAAAATTCGTAGGCTGAAGCATTCAGCCCTGCGTCCCATACCCAAATCCGTACCCGAATAGGGTTCACCCTATAGAATTTTTCGTCTGACCGGCACTTTTCTGCTTCATGCCGGGCGTTGCGCGGGTATAAGCGCCAAGGGTAAAAAAGGCAGTGGTGTGTCCGGGATTCTTCCGAACCGTCTTGATGTTATTCCCTGACCGGAGGCTGTTGACCGCGTATGGTATAATACAGGTGAAAAGCAGACGAACCCACGGACAATCAAATGATAAGCGGAGGTGCCGGATATGCCGGAATCAAATTACATTACCATCCGTTCGGATAACAGAGACATCGTGCTCAATATCAACACGGTGCTCTATGTTCTGATGAAAAAGAACTATGCCGAGATACACACATTCAGCGGCAAGCGCTACAAGACAAGGGCAACGCTCAACGAACTGGAGAAGGTCCTGGGTGACAGCTTTCTCAAGGTGAGCCGTAGCTGTCTGGTGTCGGTGATGGCGATACACGACATCAGCAATGTCATTGAGCTGACCAACGGTGAGTCCTTGTCCTATTCTGTTCGGAACAGGAATGAGGTCACTGACCACTTACAGGAAAAGCAGAAGCTGTTCATCAGCCGTTTCAGCGACGGAAGCAGCCCGGAAGAAGAATCCTATCACGCCCATTACCGTGGCTTCGATGATTTGCCAATCGCCTTCGCGGACATCGAAATGGTATTCAACGACGAGCGCCGGGCGGTGGACTGGATTTTCCGCTACGGCAATCAGGCTCTGGCGTTTCTGGAAAAGGTGCCTTTGGATCGGCTGGTAGGCAGCACGTTCAGCAGTCTGTTCCCCAACATGGATGACAAGTGGCTGCGAGCCTATGAACAGGCGGCGCTTTACGGCGCGACACTGGAGGTCGTGGATTACAGTCCGGAGATCGACACCTATTTGCGGGTACTCTGTTTCCCCACCTTCCGGGGGCACTGCGGCTGCATTCTGTCCGATGTTTCACAGATCAATTACATACGAACCAGCAGGGAAGCCCCCGAAGCGCTGATGCATTACTTCAGAAAGCTGCTGGATGCCAACTGAATTGCTTGAGCTGGGATGAATCATGTCATTCGTCCCAGCTCAGAATTGTTTTATCCCAACATTACACTATTCGTCCCATATATCTTGATTTTTATCCGGAAAACCTTATACTATATAGTGTATGTAGATTTCTACAGCGGATTGCCCGGACATGGCGTGTTGCCCGGAGCAGCTACAAAAAAGGAGGTACACCATGAAAAAACGACTATTGAGCATCCTTACCGTCTTGGCGCTCTGTCTGAGCCTGCTGCCGGTCACGGCGCTGCCCGCTTTCGCCGAGGGCGAGAGCTACCATGTGGCGGGCGAAGCGGCGCTGTGCGGTTCCCTCTGGGACCCCGGCGACGACAATAATCTCATGACGCTCAATGCGGATACCGGTCTGTACGAAAAGACCTACACCGATGTCCGGCCGGGCGAGTATCAGATCAAGGTCGTTGAGACCTGCGCCGACGGAACGACGAACTGGTACGGCGATGCCCAGGACGGAAATTTTGTGATCTATGTTTCTGCCGCCTGCGATGTGACCGTCACCTTTGACGCCGGCACCCACGCCATCGGCGTTCTGGGCGACAGCGCACAGGAGAAGACATGGATGGATATTGATGCCATCCGTGTGGTAGGCAACGGCAATGGCGCATGGCTCAACGGCGTAAGCTGGGATCCCGCTGCGGATGCAAACAAAATGACCGAGGTCTCCCCCAATGTCTACGAGATCACCTACGCGCAGGTCCCCGCGGGCAGCGGCTATCAGTTCAAGTTTGCCGCCAACGGCTCATGGGCGGACAACTGGGGTGGCGGCAGTGCGGCAGGCGAGGCGGTCTTCGACAGCGACGACAGCATTTCCCTTGTTCTCACGGAGACCACCGATGTCACCCTGCGGCTGGATCTGACCGGCTTTGTCTATGCCACCAAGCTGGGTGCGACCTATGAGATCGTGCTGGGCAGCGAGGACGACACCGAAAAGATTGCGGCGGATTATCTGGATGCAGAGGGCAATTTGCAGACCTGCGCCAAGGCCTCTGTGCTGACTGCCGATGTCACCGCCTGGAAAAGCGGCTGGTATGTGGCGCAGGGAGAGGTGACCATCCCCGAAGCCGTAACCCTGAACGGCGACGTACATCTGATTCTGGCAGATGACTGCACGCTGACCGCCGAAAGCGGCATTGCGGGCAGCGGAAGCCTGACCGTCTACGCCCAGAGCACCGGCGACCAAATGGGCAGTCTTACCGCCACCGGCATTGCCGTGACCGAGGAGGATTCCGTTACCGCCGGCATCAGCGCCGGTGCCATCACCATCAACGGCGGCACGATCAACGCCAACGGCGGCACCGGCGAGGGCAGCGACATCACCAGCGCCGGCCCGTATAGCACGCCGGGCGATATCACGATCAACGGCGGCAACGTCACCGCCACCGGCGGCACCGTCACCGGCGAATGCGGCAAGAGCACCGGCATCGCAACCGAAGAAGCCGACATCATCGTCAACGGCGGCACCGTCATTGCCACCGGCGCGTCCCGCGCCACATGGAGCATCGGCATCTATCCCTACTGGGGCGCCTTCCGGATGAACGGCGGCAAAGTCACCGCCACCGGCAAAGATGCGGAATATGACGGCAGCAGAACCTCCGCATGGAGCATCGGCGTCTTTTCGGACGACTTCACCGTCAGCGGCGGCGAGCTTACCGCGACCGCAGGAACGGCAACGGGCTATATGCCTGAGTCCTACGGCATCTTCTGCGCCTTCGCTCAGATCGACGGAGGCACCGTCATTGCCGAAGCCGACGCCGTCGACGGCGGTCAAAGCTACGGCATCTCCAATTACGGCACCTTCACCGTCACCGACGGTCAGGTCATCGCGATGTCCGGCGCGGCGGCATACTCCTTTGGCATCCAGTCCATTGGCGGCGATCAGCGTTTCTCCGTCTCCGGCGACGCCGCCGTGGAGGCGACAAGCGGCGAAGGCACGAACCTCAGCGCAGGCGTCTATGTCTACAGTTGGGAAGGCAGCGCCACCGTCAGCATCTCCGACCATGCCTCTCTTCTTGCCATCGGCAAGCACAGCGACAAAAACAGTTACGGCATATACGCAGAATCCTCGTATACCGACGAGACGCCCACGCTCCCCTCCGTGCAGGTCATAGGCGGCGACCTGAATGTCGTCTGCTTCGGCGGAGGTGAGACCAGCTACGGCGTCTATGCCGCAACGTACCTTAATTCCGAAACCCAGCAGGAGACGGGGGGACTGTACATCTCCAGCGGTCATGTCCGTGTTCACAACACGGACGAGGGCGGGCAGGATCATTCCGCCCTGAATGTGCAGCCCGACCTGTCCGGCTACGGTGTCTATACCTGGCGTACCGGGATGGAAGACAGCTTCACCCCCTCTACCGCCCCCTATACATACAGTCCGACCCACAGCTTCGTGGAGTTCGGCGGCGCCGCCAGCTACGGCGTCAGCGTCAACGGCGTGGACATCGACGAGGTCAACTATACCGATGTTCTCTCTGACGGCGTCAACGACGGCAAGGTCAGCTATGACCCGGCGACCAGCACCCTCATCGTCACCGGCGCTCTGAAAGACGCCGAGGGCAATAGCATCCTTCTGGAGATCGCCGGCAACGATACCACAGACGTGGTGCTGAGCGACGAAAGCTCCACCATCTCCGCGGGTCTGACTGTCTTCGCCGCAAAGGATGTCACGCTCACCGCAAACAGCGGCGACCCGGCGATCGAAGGCGAGGTGGACATCACCTGCTCCGGCGATGTTACGCTCGCCAACAACGGTACCGGCATAGTGGTCACAGACCCGCTGACCGTTAACGGCGCACAGGATGTCACGGTCACCGCAAACAGCAGCAGTCCGGCGATCACCTCCACGGCAATCATCTCCTGCTCCGGCGATGTGGAGATCGTCAACCTGGGCGGCGGCAAGGCTCTCGCCGCAACGCTTCAGTTCCGGTCAACCGGCAATCACGGATATACGGTGAAAACCGGCGCCGATCCGGAAACCCTTTCCGTTTTCGCGGAAAAAGCAGCCAATGAGACCTTTGGACCGGAGGCCATTCAAGCTTCCATGGTAAAAATCTCCTTGTCCCACAACATGACCAAAACCGAGGCAAAGGAGCCCACCTGCACCGAAGACGGCAACAGCGCATACTGGACTTGTTCTGTTTGCGGAAAGTACTTCTCCGACGAGAAGGGCGAGACCGAGGTCGAGAAGGACAGTTGGGTCATTCAGACCGAAGGCCACAGTCTCACCGATGTGGACGAGGTTCCCGCCACCTGCGCCGCCGAGGGCATAAAGGCACATCAGCACTGCAGCGTCTGCGGCAAGGACTTCATTGACGGCGCAGAGCAGACCGCCCGGGAGCTGGCGATTGCCAAGCTCAGCCACAGCTATGACAGCAACGGCTTCTGCACCGGCTGCGACGGCTACCGGCCCGCAGACCTGTCCGAAGAGGGGGTCTACCTGATCGGCAACGCAGGTCAGCTCTACTGGTTCGCGGCTCTGGTCAACGGCACGCTGGACGGCTTTTCTCAAAACATCGCCGCCAATGCGGTGCTAACGGCGAACATCACCGTCAATGAGAATGTGCTGAATGCGGACGGCACCCTTGCTGCGGAGACCGGTTCCTTCAGAACCTGGACGCCCCTCGGCAATGCGAAATACGATAGTCTGGGTGGCTCTGCCACGAATTCTGCCGATGCCTACGCCGGTACCTTTGACGGCAGGAACTATACCATCAGCGGCCTGTACCTCAATGACGCGGAAAAGAACGACTGTGCGCTGTTCGGCATGACCGCCCAAAGCGCTTCGATCTCCAACCTCACCATCCGCGATTCTTTCTTTGGCGGATACAACCGAACCGCCGGTGTGTGCGCGATCAATATGGGCGCAATTGATAATTGCACCAGCTTCGGCACTGTGAGCGGGTATTACTGGTATGCCGGCGGCGTGTGCGGATGGAATACGAACGGCGGTACGATCACCAACTGCACCAATTTTGGCACTGTCACCGCAAAAGACTTCGGCGTCGGCGGCGTGTGCAGCAGTAACTACAGCGGCAGCAGCATCGAGCACTGCCGCAACGAAGGCACAGTAACCGGAGCACGCCATTTCGGCGGCGTGTGCGGTGAAAACCGAGGCAGCATCACCGACTGCAGCAACACCGCCAATATCACATACTTCCCGACCGGCAGCGCAGACCTTCGGATCGCCGGCGTGTGCGGTCAGAATTATGGCAGCATTGCGTTCTGCTCCAACGAAGGTGCGGTGACCGGAAAAGATAATACCGGCGGCATTTGCGGCGATAATATGTATGGAACCATCACCAACTGCACCAACTCCGGCACCATCAAAGGAGAAAGCCGCACCGGCGGCGTGTGCGGTGGTCTGGCAGGTAAGGGCGCTGCCATCACCAACTGCATCAACACCGGAAACGTCACCGGAAAATACGAGAACATCGGCGGCGTGTGCGGAACTGCGACTTCCAGCGTTTCCAACCTCTTCACCAACTGTTTCAATTCCGGCTCTGTCAGCGGAAGCGGCAGGTACATCGGCGGCGTGTGCGGGAATATCTATAGTGGTGTCATGGCCAACTGTGCCAACATAGGCCCGGTCACCGCCACCGGTAACGCAACTTCTGTCGGCATCATCTGTGGTCAAACAGGAGATAATTGCACCGCTGTCACCAACTGCTATTACGACAGCAATCTCACCGGCGAAGCTGTTGGCGCAAGCAGCAACACCGACACTTCCATCACAGTTTCCGGCAAAACTGCTGCTCAGTTCGCCGGCGGCGAGGTGGCATGGCTGCTGAACGAGTCGAAGGCTGAGGCAGCATCGGTTTGGCGGCAGGATCTGGATAACGGCGATACCCCGGGAGCGTATCCCCTCCCCGTAGGTACGGAAGCCGATTCTACCGGCATTGTGTATCGGATCGAAATAACAAAGTGCGACGGAACCGCTACAGGAGAGGTCGTCTACTCGAATACGAACGACGCGAGGACTCTCCCGCACAGACTGACCAAGACCGAGGCGAAGGAACCCACCTGCACCGAAGACGGCAACAGCGCATACTGGACTTGCTCTGTCTGCGGCAGGTATTTCTCCGATGAAGAAGGCAAGAACGAAATCGAAGAGGATAGCTGGGTCATCCCCGCCGGTCACAAACTGAACAAGACCGAGGCGAAGGAACCCTCCTGCACCGAGGCGGGCAACAGCGAATACTGGACCTGCTCTGTCTGCGGCAGGTACTTCTCCGATGAAGAAGGCAAGAACGAGATTGAGAAGGATAGCTGGATCATCGACGCCACGGGTCATACTCTGACCAAGACCGAGGCAAAGGATCCCACCTGCACCGAAGCGGGCAACAGCGAATACTGGACCTGCTCTGTCTGCGGCAAGTACTTCTCCGATGAAAAAGGCACGACCGAGATCGAGAAGGATAGCTGGATCATCGACGCCACGGGTCACTCCCTGACCAAGACCGAAGCCAATGCACCTACCTGCACCGAAGCTGGCAACTCCGAATACTGGACTTGTTCTGTTTGCGGTAAATACTTCTCCGATGAAAACGGCAAGACCGAACTCGCGAAGGATAGCTGGGTCATCGACGCCACGGGTCACTCCCTGACCAAGACCGAAGCCAATGCACCTACCTGCACCGAGGCGGGCAACAGCGAATACTGGACTTGTTCTGTTTGCGGTAAATACTTCTCCGATGAAGCCGGTACTGCCGAAATCGCGAAGGATAGCTGGGTGATTTCTGCCACCGGTCATACGCTGACCAAGACTGCTGCAAAGAACCCCACCTGCACCGAGGCAGGCAACAGCGAATACTGGACTTGTTCTGTTTGCGGTAAATACTTCTCCGATGAAGAAGGCAAGACCGAAATCGAAGAGGATAGCTGGGTCATCCCCACCGGTCACAAACTGAACAAGACCGAGGCGAAGGAACCCTCCTGCACCGAGGCAGGCAACAGCGAATACCGGACCTGCTCTGCTTGCGGCAAATACTTCTCTGATGAAGCAGGCACAACCGAGATCGCAAAGGATAGCTGGAAGATCGCTGCCACCGGTCATACTCCCGGTGAATGGGAACACAGCAGCACCGAGCATTGGAACTGCTGCACCGTTTGCGCAGCCGAGTGTGAGCGAGCGGTTCATACATTCAGCGGCAGAACCTGCACCGTGTGCGGCTATACCAAGGTGATACCTTTTGTGGATGTCCCCGACGATGCTTACTGCTTCGATGCTGTTCTGTGGGCAGTGGAAAACGGCATCACCAATGGCACATCCGATACCACGTTCAGCCCCGAAGAATCCTGCACCCGTGCGCAGGCTGTCACCTTCCTGTGGCGCGCTGCCGGATGCCCGAGTCCCAAGAGCGGCGAAATGCCCTTCAAGGATGTGGTCAAGGGCAGCTACTACGAGACGGCAGTGCTGTGGGCAGTGGAAAACGGCATTACAAAGGGTACTTCCGCAACTACCTTCAGCCCTGATGTGGACTGCACCCGCGCACAGATCGTGACCTTCCTGTGGCGCTCTAAGGGGATGCCGGATGCCGGTACGACGAACCCCTTCACCGATGTGACGTCCGGGAAGTACTATTACAGCGCGGTGCTGTGGGCCGTGGAGAACGGCATTACAAAGGGTACTTCCGCTACCACCTTCAGCCCCAATGAGGACTGCACCCGTGCACAAATAGTGACTTTCTTGTATCGCTGCCTGAGTAAATAATCATTGCATTACCCAAAAGGTGTGGACAGGTCTTTTGACCTGCCCACGCCTTTCTTTTGCGCCAGTTGAGCGCACATTCTATAGGGTGAAAGTCCCGAATCCGCCCGGCAGTGGGAAGGGTTAGCCATGGTGCCATTGCTTTCTCAGTTGGTGTGCTGACCAATGCGGCTACCTTGAAACAGGCATCATCCCCAACACCGCAGGCTGCGTCACCGGCGTGAACCGGTTCAAAGAACGCAGCCAATGGGTGGACGGCTCCGTAGCGCCCGTACCCGGCATAATCATCTACTTCGATTGGGACAACAAGGGCAACAGCGGTCCACAGGACGGTCTATCAGACCATGTAGGCATCGTGGAAAAGGTCGAAGACAGTCTTACCGTGCTGAACCGTGGTTTTGGCACCGAATGCCGCATGCGCTGCGGCACTTCCTGCCATTTCCTGCACTTTGTCACTGGCGTATTCTTCGGCAGCCACCTGGTCGTCATCAGTCAGTCCATAGGCTTTTATTTTGAAGCTTTCCCCTGCATTAGAAGAATCGGCTGGACATACTATACCTGTCCAATTAGAAAATGCCGGATTTTCATAGAAAAAACCGATGGAAAATGACCAGCGCTTAGAAAAATAACCGCCGCAAAATCACACGATTTTGTGGCGGCTGGCACCCCCGGGAGGATTTGAACCTCTGACCCTTCGCTTAGGAGTTACAGCTTGAGCAGTAATCCCGTGTCAACCGAAGGCAAAGAAAGTCAGTATTTTCAAGGCT
>JBJDYD010000082.1:0-10569 GCA_051867015.1 Faecousia sp.
GGTTTCATTCGATTCATGTATTTGCGATTGCACCACAAAGGAGCTGCCGCCTTTGCAGGAATCAATCCGTTTCCGCAATGACCTCAACCTCGACCAGTGCGCCTTTCGGCAGCGCGGCGACGGCGACGCAGCTTCTCGCGGGCTTCCCCGTGAAATAGCGGGCATATACCTCGTTGAAGGCAGCAAAATCATCCATGCTTTTCAAAAAGCAGAGCGTCTTGACTGCCCGTTCGAAGGAGGAGTCTGCGGCTTTCAACACCGCTTCGAGATTTTTCATCACCTGCTCGGTCTGTCCCTTGATGTCCTGCGCCTCAATCGCACCCGTGGCAGGATTGATGGGAATCTGCCCCGAGGTATAGACCAGTCCGCCCGTTTTGACCGCCTGCGAATACGGCCCGATGGCGGCAGGCGCTTGCTCCGTGAATACCTTTTCCATAAATCAAAACCTCCGTTTCGCGTTTGTTTCATCATAACGCAAAACGGAGCTTTTGTCAAATCCCTATGATGCTTCCTCAAGCCGCGAACGGATATATTCCGGCACCTCTCGCGGCTTGATATGCAAAACGAGCGCAAATTCATCGTTGAGCAGCTTTTCCGCGTCACGGAGCATCTGCTCGTCGTTCGTGCGCAGCCGTTTCCCAGTACTGTGCAGCGCCTCGCGGTGCAGATACAGCGTACGGATCATGCCGAGCAGCTCTTTTCGATCCCCCGCCGTCAGGATACGGCGGAATTCCTCCTTGCGCAGGGTCGCGTCCTCAATCCACACCGGCTCATCACTGCGAATACGTTGGAGCAGCCCGTCAATCTCCGCCGCAGAGAGCAGCGGACGCATTTTCGCAAGCAGCGTTTCATTCGCAAGCGGGACAAAGATCGTCGCACCCTCGCGGTGAACAGGCTGCAATACATAGTAGGACGCTTTTTCGCGCCCGATCTTCATCTCGCGAATCTCTGCAATTGTGCAGACACCCTCCGTGCCGTAAAGCACCGTTTCACCGATCTGATACATCTTTGCCGCACTCCCTTCCTTTGGGTAATTCTTCCCCTCATAAGTATATTATACCAGCTTTTTGAAAGAAATGACATAGGCAAAATCCACAAATTTGAAAAAAATTTTGCCTCTGCACAACTTTTTCGCTGTACAGAGGCATTTTTTATTCTACGATTTGATAGCCTGCGTCAATCACTGCCTGCCGCAGCAGGGCGGGATCGGCGTTTCCCGTCACGGTCGCCGTCTTATTCTCCAAGCTGACCTCGACCGTCTCAACGCCCGTTACCGCCTTGAGTGCCTTTTCTACACGCGCTTTGCAGTGCCCGCACATCATGCCTTCGATTTTCAGTACCATATTGGTTGCTCCTTTCTATTCCCGCGCAGATGCATTCTTCCGCTATCTTACCACTTTCCCGCCGGATTTACAAGCACCGTCTTGCATTTTCTCCGCGTTTCCGATATGATGATAACAGAAAGAAAACGAAGGAGGGCTTTCATGAAACGGTTTTCCGAAATTTCCATTCCCTGCGGCGCGGACGGGCTGCTGCCGCGCACGGGGCTTGCCCTTGGCGGCTCTGCCCCGTATGTGCTGCTGCCCGGCGACCCGCACCGCAGCAAGATCATCTCCGGCTTCTTCCGCGACGCAGCCTTCACGGCGCATCGCGGCACCTTCGCCACCTATACGGGGCATACGGCAAACGGCACGCCCGTCGGCGTGACGAGCAGCGGCATGGGCTGCTCCTGCGTCGCAGGCGCTTTGGAGGAGCTTGCGGAGGCGGGCGCAACAACGGTCATCCGCGTCGGCACCTGCGGCGGCGTGCAGCCGTGGATGCAGCCGGGGCGCATCGTGATCGCAAGCGGCTGCGTGCGCGGCGAGGGCGCAAGCTATGAGCTTGTCCCGCCGGAATTTCCCGCCGTGGCGGATCCCTTTGTCGTCCGCGCATTGACGCAGGCGGCGCATGAATTCGGCGACGACCCGCTGGTCGGGCTGTACCGCAGTCACGACGCGTTCTACATGGAGTCCAAGGCGGCGCATCCCGACCTGCGCGAACGGATGCAAAAATGGATCGGCACCGGCGTGCTCGTCGTCGAGAACGAATCCGGCACGCTGTTCACCTACGGGCATCTGCTGGGGCTGCGCACCGCCAGCATCTGTGTCGCCCTCGGCTCCATGTTCGCAGACCCGAACGAGCAGGTCTACGGCGCGTATGCCGACCCGGATTTTTTGGCGAAGCGGATCGAGCTCGCTTCGCGTATCGCCCTCCGCGCAGCGGAGCTTTTAAAGGAGGCGGGACTATGAGCTTCGGAAGCATGAAACTGACCCACGCGGACGGGACGATGCACCATCTCGGCATTGACGAGACAATGGTCGCCAAGCGCGTCCTGCTGACCTCCGACCCGCTGCAGGTCCCCTTTTACGCCGCCCTCATGGACAACGGGGAAAAGGTCGGAGAATACCGCGAATATGTGACCTACACGGGAACCCTCCACGGCAAGCCGCTCAGTGTGATGAGCTGCGGCTTCGGCTGTATGCCCGCTGCCATCGCAGTGGAGGAATTGAACCATCTCGGCGTAGAAGCCATGCTGAAAATCGACTGCTGCCCCGCTTTACAGCCCGAAACGCCTGTCGGCACACTGCTTGCCGCCTCCGCTGCGGTGCGCGGCGAGGGCGCGACAAAGGAGTATATCGACCTCTCCTACCCCGCCGTGGCAGACCCCATGCTGTTAGGCAAGCTCCTGGACGGCGGCGTTGCGGCAGGACTGTTCCGCAGCCACGACTGTCAAAGCCTCGAAACACCGTGGACAGCAGCAGGACGGGAGCGCATCGCCTATTGGGCATCCCTCGGCGTTGCGGCAACCGACGGTGAGACGAGCGCACTGTTTGTCATTGCCTCGATTCTGAAACGCCGCGCCGCTTCCTTGGCGCTGATTACGGAGAATTACGCAACCGGCGAACACCTTGCAGACCCCGAAGAGGGAAAGCGCCGACTGTTTGCCGTTGCGGCGGAGGCATTGCTATGCTGCTGATCAAGAACGCCCTCCTGCCGGATTTTGACACACTGACCACAACCCTCTCTGACCTTCTGATCGAAGACGGACGGTTTTCCGCCATCGCGCCGCAGCTCACCGCAAGCTGTGAAACACTCGACGCCCGCGGCATGCTGCTGCTCCCCGGCATGGCGGATATCCATACCCATATGGTGCAGAGCCTGACCAAGGGTCCCCTCGACGACCTCAACATCACTCAATGGCTGCAAAAAATGCTTGCCGCCCAGTGGTCGCTCACCGAAGAGGAATGGTATTACGGCGTGCTGCTGGGCTGCCTGCAAAGCCTGCGCTATGGCGTTACGGCGATCAACGAAATGACCTATTTCCCCCACATTGACGCGGTGGTGCAGGCGTATCGGGACGCGGGCATCCGCGCAACCTTCGGCATCGGCGCGACGGACATTGCGGAAAACGAGCAGACCAAGGTTACAAGCGTAGACGAATGCTTGACGCAGGCGGAATATCTCTATGACCGCTGGCACGGCAAGGGCTTGCTGCGCACCGCCGCCGTGCCGCAGGGACGTCCCGCCTGCACAGCGGAGCTGATGGTCGCGCTCAAGCGGTTCGCCCGCGAACGCGGCTTGGTCTACCACACCCATCTTGCCGAGGGGAAAGCGGAGACAGACCGCGTCCGAGCATGGACGGGACGCGGCGAGGCGGAGGAGCTGGCATATCTCGGCGTTTTGGACGAAAATACAATCCTTGCGCACTCGATCTGGCTCTCCGATGCGGAAATCGACCTTTTGGCGCAGACAAACGCCGTCGTCGCCCACTGCCCCTCGACGAACATGAAGCTCTCCGACGGCGCGCCACGCATTGCCCAAATGCTGCAAGCAGGCGTGCGCGTCGGCTTCGGCTGCGACGGCGAGGCGTCGAGCGCCAACCGCGACCTCCTGCGCGAGGCGCGGCATGGCAGCTATCTGCAAAAGGTGCTGACCCTCGACCCGACCGTGCTCCCCGCAGGACAGTGCTATCGAATGCTGACCGAGACAGGCATGACGGCGCTGGGCTATGACGATCTCGGAAAGCTCGCCGTCGGCTGTCAGGCGGATTTCTCCCTCGTCCGCACGGATGACCTCAGCACGACCAACCGCCGCCGGATTCTGACCAACCTCCTCTACGCGGGCAGCGGCAGTCAGATCGACTCTGTCTTTGTGCGGGGAGAGCCTGTTCTGCGCGGCGGCAGCTTCGTGCGGCAGGATATCGGAAAGGTGTTGGAGCAATGCGAACGAATCCTTGCAAGGCTGGAGGAGCGAATGTGACCGTTTTCTATGAGGACGGGCAGCTTCTCGTCTGCCATAAGCCCGCGGGCGTTCTCTCGGCAAAGGACGCCTCGGGCAAGCCCGCCATGTCCGACCTCCTCGCGCCGCGCATGGTCTACCCCGTTCACCGCCTTGACCGCGAGGTCAGCGGGCTGATGGTCTTTGCCAAAACGCCAGAAGCGGCGGCGTTTCTCAGCGCGCGGATGCAGGACGGCTTTTCCAAGGAATATCTCGCCGTATGCGAAAAAGCGCCGCAGGAGAACGAGGCAGAGCTTACCGATCTGCTCTTTCACGACCGCGCAAAAAACAAGACCTATGTTGTCAAGCGCAAGCGTTCCGGCGTGAAGGAGGCAAAGCTCTTTTACCGCGTCGAAGCCCGCGCGGCGAACGGGCGCGCCCTGTTGCGCATCCGGTTGTACACCGGCAGGACGCACCAAATTCGCGTGCAGCTTGCCTCGCGCGGCTGCCCCCTCTGCGGCGACAAAAAATACGGTGCGGAAAGCGGCGGAGCGCTCTCGCTCTGCTCGTGGCGGCTGTCCTTCCCGCATCCGAACGGGCAGCAGCTCTGTTTCACCCTGCCCGAATCACTCCTTCCGCCCTGGATCGCCGCGCTTCGCTGAGATTTTTCTTGTAAAATACAGCTTGATGCAGTATACTATATGGGCGATTTTTGATTGGAGGTCTTTCTGACTATGGCAATCCGTAAACGGCTGGACGCTTATCTCGTCCCCGGAAAACATATTCACCTGATCGGCATCGGCGGCGTTTCTATGCGCCCGCTGGGGCTTGTTCTGCGCGGCATGGGCATGACGGTCACGGGTTCGGACATGAACTCCTCCGTCTCCACCGACGAGCTGATCGAAAAGGGCATCGAGGTCCATATCGGACATAACGCGAAGAATATCGAGGGGGCGGACTGCATCATCCGCACCGCAGCGGCGCATAACGATAACCCCGAAATCGCCGCCGCCCGCGCTATGGGCATCCCCGTTTTCGAGCGGGCGCAGGCGTGGGGGCTCATCATGCGCGAGTACAAAAACGCCATCTGCGTCTCCGGCACCCACGGCAAGACGACCACCACCGGCATGATTACCCATATTTTCATGCAGGCGCAGCGCGACCCGACTGTCATGCTCGGCGGCTATCTCCCGCTGCTCAAGGCGGGACACCGCGTCGGAAGCGGCGACACCATCATCATGGAGAGCTGTGAATACTGCGACTCCTTCCTGAATTTCTACCCCACCGTCGCCATCATCAACAATATTGAGGCGGATCACTTGGATTATTTCAAGGATCTTGCCGCCGTGCAGCGCTCGTTCCGCAAATTTGCAGGACTCGTCCCCCGCACGGGCTATGTCATTGCCAACGGCGACGACGAAAACACCGTCGCTGCCCTTGCAGACCTGAACTACAGCACCTTCGGCATCGACCCGAAAAACGACATTCACCCCAAGAATCTCTCCGAGGACTTCCGTTCCTTTGATATTCTCTGCCGCGGCAAGCGGTACTGCCATGTGGAGCTGTCGGTCTACGGGCGGCATAATGTCTATAACGCCCTTGCCGCCGCAGCCGCCGCCTATGTCATGGGCATCGAGGGCGAAGCGGTCAGCGCGGGGCTTGCCTCATTCACCGGCGCGGGACGACGCATGGAATTCAAGGGCAATTACAACGGTGCGGCAGTCTATGACGACTATGCCCACCACCCCGGTGAGCTGCACGCATTGATTGACTCGGTCAAAACAATGGGCTACAAGCGCATCATCGTCGCCTTCCAGCCCCATACCTACACGCGCACAAAGGCATTGTTTGACGACTTTGTCCGGGAGCTGCGGCGCGTGGATGTTGCGGTTTTGGCAGAGATCTACGCCGCCCGCGAGAGCAATAAGTTAGGCATCTCCTCCCTCGATCTTGCCAAGCAGGTCGAAGGCGCGATCTTCTTTGAAACGCTGCCCGAGGTCGCCGCCTATCTGCGCACCATCGCCCAAGAAGGCGATATCATCCTCACCGTCGGCGCCGGCGACATCTACAAAGCCGGCGAAATGCTGCTGAAATAAGTGCGCAAAGGGACACGCATTCCGCCCCTGTAGGGCGGGGACTACCGAGTGCGCACAAATTGGTTTGTCGTACCGGCGGGCGGCTGATAGCCGCCCCTACGAAGAAAATCGGAGTCTACGCCATAGGGGCGGCTATCAGCCGCCCAATGCAGGCACGCCTTCAATACTGTAGTGCGCGGCATCCTTGACGCGCCTATGCAGGTACTCCTTTTGAAAGTTAGAGATTTTCAAAATCAGAAGTCCGTCAGGCAATCCCACGCAGGAGTCGTCCGCATCTCATGATCGGTATTGACGGATCAAATATTTTCTGATATACTAAAATCAGGTAAATGAATGTAGCGTCGCTTCAAAGGGAATATCAGAAAGGAGAATGCCCCATGACCCGGCATGCACGCCCTACAAAGCTTATCTGCCTTTTCCTGTGTCTGCTGTTTCTTCTCTCCCTCGTCGGCTGTCAAAAGGAAGACTTCCGCGCGCCGACAAATGCGTGGCTGAGCTCCTTACAGACGCTGATAACGCAATGCGCCGCAGAAAATCCGGAAGCATATTCCGGCGCGGTTGATAACCTCAAGCAAAGCTCCGCCGACACAAAGGCGCATATTCTCGCGCTTGAAACGCTCGACCGTTACCGCAACGCAAAAGCCTTTCTGCTTATCGTGGTGCAATTTGCCGATGTGTTCGCGCAAGAGCCTGACAAGCTGCTGCTCGACTATCCGAATTACTGGATTGCCGCCGTGTGGCAGGCGGATTCTATCCTGACCGCCGCCGCAGATGCCGAAACAGAGGAAGCTTACCTGTCCGCCATCGACGCCGAAGCACGCACATGGCTGGATATGTTCTATCGCCCGGAAAACGGAGAATACCGTGTGATCGTCCCCGAGGAAATCGTGTGGGACGCCGAATAATCCATAAAGAATCAGTGATTCCCTGCAAAAGCGGAAAACATCTCGCTTTTGCAGGGAATCACTGTTGCTTATGATTGGCTCTCCGCCGTAACGACAGAGGTGCGCTTCTTGCGAAAATAACAATAAAGCAGGCAGCCTGCATTCACCGCAATCAAAAGCAGCGAAATCCACTGGGAAGTGGAAAGTCCGAACCATATGCCACGGTAGGCATCGCCGCGCAGGAACTCATCGAAAAAGCGGAAGGTCGGGTAGGCAAACAGATAGACGGAAAGCAGCCGTCCCTCCAATTTTTTCTTCCGGAACAGGGAATATAGCACCAGGCACAGACAGACATTGAACGCCGCCTCCAAAAGCTGCACTGGAAAACGCCGCACACCGTTCGCAGAGGGAATCAGCGAATAGTGATAGACGAAGCCGACACTGCTCTCAATCCCGAAGCAGCAGCCGCTGAGAAAGCAGCCGAGTCTGCCGAACACGTGAAACAGCGGAATCCCGATCGCCGCAACATCCAAATAGCGCGCGCTCAGGTGCTTTTTCCGGGTATAGACCAGCGCCACAATCAGGATCCCGATCAGCCCGCCGTAAAAGACCGAGCCGCCGAAGATGATCTTCAGCGCTGACAAAAGCTCCCGAAAGGAGGATATTTTGTCGAAATTCCGAAACAGTGCCGCAATCAGGCGGTAATTGGTCAAGCCATAGAGAAGGCCTCCGCCCGCTCCCGCCGCGCCGAAGCCGATCAGCGTCATAAACAACATTTGGATCTCGTCAAGCCCGTGATGCTCCGCAATGCGGTAGAGAACAAAAAGCGTTGTCAGTATTCCGAGAATTGCCAAGACGAGATAAGCCGAGATCGTTTTATCAAATATCTGAACATTAGGAATCATTGTTTCTCCTAAAGAAAGCAGACATAAGTCTGCGCTTATGTCTGCTTTTCTGTTTTTGTCTTATTGGAAATATCAATACCAATATCCACTGTAGCTTGCAATTTCATTTGCTGCACTGAGAACGCAGATGTAGCAGATGACAGCAATCAGGGACAGCGCCGTGCCGACAATGCCGCAGACGAGACCCGCAATTGCAAGACCCTTGCCGGAGTTGGTCGACTTTGCGACCTGCATACCCTTCGCGCCGAGGATAATGCCGACGACGGAGAGCACGAGAGCCACGAAAGAAAACCAGCCAAACCAGCAGAACACCACGCCGATGATGCCGCAAACCAAAGCGCCGATTGCCATCGGATTGCTCTGCTTCGGAGCTTGCGGATAGCCGGGCTGTTGATACGGCTGCTGATAGGGCGGCTGCTGGTACGGTTGCTGCTGATACGGCTGCTGCTGATATTGCGGCTGCTGCGGCTGCTGATACGGCTGCTGCGGCTGCTGCTGATAGTCGTTGTTGTTGTAGTCCATTGAAAACGCTCCTCTCTTTTTTGTATGCAAAAGGAAGTTTTTCCATTCCGCATTCTACTATTAGAATACAACAGCCTGCGCGCAGTTGTCAAGTGTTTATTTCCGCATTTTTATTTTCTGAAACTTCCTTTTTATACAAAACGCACCCGCATAGCGGGTGCATTTTGTATGCGTCAATCTATTTGGGGAAGCTTCGCGAGGCTCTTTGCAATGTCCTCGTCGGTGGGGATATAATCGCCCATCTCGCCGTCATTGTACTTCTGATAAGCAACAAGATCAAAGTAACCTGTGCCGGTCAGACCAAAGACGATGTTCTTCTCCTCGCCGGTCTCCTTGCACTTCAGTGCCTCGTCAATGGCAACGCGGATGGCGTGGCTGCTCTCCGGCGCCGGCAGAATGCCTTCAACGCGGGCAAACATCTCCGCCGCCTCAAACACACTCGTCTGCTCGACACTCGTTGCTTCAAGATAACCGTCTGCGTAAAGCTGCGAGACAATGCTGCTCATGCCGTGATAGCGCAGGCCGCCCGCGTGGTTGGCAGAGGGGATGAACGAGCTGCCGAGGGTATACATCTTCGCAAGCGGGCAGACCATGCCGGTATCGCAGAAGTCGTAAGCGTACTTGCCCCGCGTCAGACTCGGACAGGACGCCGGTTCCACGGCGATAATGCGCATATCCGCTTCTCCGCGCAGCTTCTGTCCGACGAAAGGCGCGATCAGACCGCCGAGGTTCGAGCCGCCGCCTGCGCAGCCGATGATGATATCGGGCCGGATGCCGTACTTATCCATCGCCGCTTTCGTCTCCAGACCGATCACGGATTGATGCAGCAGCACCTGCCCCAGCACGCTGCCGAGGACATAACGGTAGCCCTCATGTGTCACCGCTTCCTCAACCGCCTCGGAAATCGCGCAGCCGAGAGAGCCGGTTGTGCCGGGGAACTCCTCCAAAATCTTTCTGCCCACATTCGTGGTGTTCGACGGCGACGGCGTGACAGAAGCGCCGTAGGTGCGCATGACCTCGCGGCGGAAGGGCTTCTGCTCATAAGAAACCTTGACCATGAAGACCTTGCAGTCCAAATCAAAATACGAGCAAGCCATCGACAGCGCCGTGCCCCACTGACCTGCGCCCGTCTCGGTCGTCACACCCTTGAGCCCCTGCTTCTTCGCGTAATACGCCTGCGCAATGGCGGAGTTGAGCTTATGACTGCCGGAGGTGTTATTGCCCTCAAACTTATAGTAGATATGCGCGGGCGTGCCGAGCTTTTTCTCCAAGAAATAAGCACGCACCAGCGGCGACGGACGATACATTTTGTAGAAATCGCGAATCTCCTGCGGGATGGGAATGAACGCCGTGTCGTTGTCCAGCTCTTGCTCCGCCAACTCGCGGCAAAACACGCCGGACAGCTCCTCGAGCGTCATAGGTTTGCCCGTTCCGGGATTGAGAAGCGGTGCGGGCTTATTCTTCATATCCGCGCGGACATTGTACCATGCCTGCGGCATCTCCGATTCTTCCAAATAGATCTTGTACGGGATTTCCTTCTGATTTGCCATGATGTGTTTCTCCTTTCAAATTTTGTTTGGGAGAGGAATAAAAAAATTCCTGTCCCAGAGATCTGCTGGGACAGGAATGAAAATTCATCCTGCGGTGCCACCCGGCTTGACGCGCTGCGCCCACTTTGTGCGTACAATCATACGCTGACAGTTGATAACGAAGTGCCTTCTCCGTCTCGCCTACTCTGCTTCGGCTCGCCCTCCGATGCCCATTCGGCACAACCTTCCATACCGCACTCCCACCAACGGCGGCTCTCTGTGATTTCCGTGCTGTGCTTACTCACTCATCTTCAACGGTTTTTCGCATTATACCACCGTATTTTCTCTTTGTCAATCCCCCAAAAAGGAAAATTTT
>JBJDYD010000083.1:0-10564 GCA_051867015.1 Faecousia sp.
ACGCGGGCAAGATCATGTGGGTGCTGTACGAGCATCCCGAGGCGGACTTTATGGATATGGCAATGCGATTCGCGGATATCCGTAAGCGCGTCTATACTTTCCCGAAGATGGGCGAAAAGGCATACTTCGTCGCGATTCCCACCTCTGCGGGCACAGGCTCCGAGGTTACCCCCTTTGCTGTCATTACAGACGAAACGACCGGCGTGAAATACCCCCTTGCAGACTATGCGCTGCTGCCCAAAATGTCCATCGTGGATGCGGACATGATGATGAACGCCCCCAAAGGTCTGACCGCTGCCTCCGGTATTGACGCAGTGACCCATGCACTGGAAGCCTATGCCTCTGTCATGGCAACCGACTACACCGACGGTCTTGCCCTGCGGAGTCTGAAGCTGATTTTTGAGAACCTGCCCAAGGCGTATGATAACGGTCCCCTGGAGCCGAGAGCGCGGGAGAACATGGCACACGCCGCCTGCATGGCAGGCATGGCATTTGCCAACGCGTTTTTGGGCATCTGCCATTCCATGGCACACAAGCTGGGCGCGTTCCACCACCTGCCGCACGGCGTCGCCAACGCGCTGATGATCGACGAAGTGCTGCGTTTCAACGCCGCCGAAGTTCCTACCAAGATGGGAACTTTCCCCCAGTATAACCATCCTCACACCTTAGCCCGCTACGCAGAGGTTGCAGACTACCTGAAGCTGGGCGGTACGACCGACGAGGAAAAACTGGAAAATCTGATTCGCGCTGTTGACGCACTGAAAGAACGGGTAGGCATCAAAAAGACCATTCGCGATTACGGTGTGGACGAGACCGACTTCCTTGCCCGTCTGGAGGATATGGTAGAGCAGGCGTTTGATGACCAATGTACCGGCGCCAATCCCCGATATCCCCTGCTGTGCGAGATCCGGCAGATGTATCTGAACGCCTACTACGGAACAACGCAAAAGCTTTAAGGAGGAACGATTATGACCACGGAATATGTCATTGCCACCCGGCAGCATAAGATCGTCTATCGGGACGGAGAGCGCTGCATTAAGGCCTTTGACGAGGCTTTCTCCAAGGCGGATATTTTGAATGAAGCCCTGAACCATGCCCATGTCGAGCAGAGCGGTCTGACCGTTCCCAAGCTTTTGGGCGTGAATGTCGTGGACGGGAAATGGGCGATGATTACGGAATACATTGAGGGCAAGACCCTCGCACAGCTTATGAAGGAACAGCCTGAGAAGAAGGATACATACCTCGACTTTCTTGTCGATTTGCAGTTAAAAATGCACAATATGACCTGTCCGACGCTGAACAAGCTGAAAGACAAAATGAACGCGAAGATCAGTGCCTCCGGTTTGGATGCCACCACGCGTTACGACCTGCACATCCGTCTGGAAAGTATGCCGCAGCACAATAAGCTCTGTCACGGCGACTTTAATCCTTCCAATATCATTCTTACCGCAGACGGCACCCCCTACATCTTGGACTGGTCCCACGCCGCACAGGGCAACGCCTCCGCGGATGCCGCCAGAACCTATTTGCTGTTCTGTCTGGAGGGCGACCGGGACGGCGCAAAAAAGTATTTGGATCTGTTCTGCAGGAAGAGCGATACCGCGATGCAATATGTCCAGAAGTGGATGCCTATCGTGGCAGCTTCCCAATTGGTCAAGAGCAATGATGCGGAACGGGCGTTTCTGCTCTCTTGGGTGAATGTTGTTGATTACCAGTAAGCAAAAGAGAATCAATGAACGGTAGGCTTTCAACTGTAGAATTGCGCAGGATGATGCTTTATTTATCCTATCTGAAATCACTCCCCGCAGGTTCTCCGAAATATATTTCTGCTTCGATGATCGCCAATGCGCTTCATCTCGGCGATGTGCAGGTGCGCAAGGATATTGCGAAAATCGCCCGACCGGGACAATGTAAGATCGGCAGAGAGAAGGAAGAGCTGATCTCCGACATTGAGCGCTGTATCAGGCTGGATCAGCCTGTAAAAGCTGTCCTGATCGGCGCCGATGATATGATACCTTGGTTTGTCAAGCAATGTGACGGCAGAGTATCGCTTGCCGCACATTTTGCTGCAGACCAAGCAACGCAGCGGGATCAGGCATTGCCGCTGTCAGAATTGATGCAGTTTTGCCGCAAGCAGCAAATTCAACTCGGAATTCTGAATGTATCCTCCGATATGCTGCATCCTGTTGTAGATCTGTTAACGGAAAGCGGCGTTCGTGCGATTTGGAATTTTGGCACCGTTCCTCTTGAGAACCGCGCAGGTCTGATGATTCAAAACGAGAATTTAATTTCCTCTTTGGGTGTTCTGTCTTATTATATGGTTCATCCGGTTTCCTTTCGAGAGGAAGCATAGGAAGAACAGCCAAACGGCTCGCAGCATACACCGCCGATTACGGTTGCTGATATATCCATATAATGATGCGATATATCCGATTTGCATTTTTATTTTTCCGTCGTATGTGCTATAATGCAATTGAAGGTAAGGAATGACTCCTAAACCTATACCGATACACGAACGCAGCGCCGCTACCTCTCAACTCCGGGTTCCGACGCTGCGTTTGTGTATGTTCTTTTATTGTTGTGTGACTTTTTGATTCCACGCCCCTCTGCGGTAGAACAAAATCGACAGCACCATTCCGATCGTCCAACCGATGGGCCATGCGCACCAGATGCCGGTAGCACCCAATACGGTTCCGGAAAGCGTGCATGCCAATGCCACACGGAGGATCAGGTCAGAAAAGGTCGTGATCATAAACTGCCGCATCATGCCGGCGCCCCGAAGGATACCGTCCGCCACCAGCTTAACGGATACAACAAAGTAGAACGGAGATAGAATTCGAAGAAAGGTAATACCGCTGTCCAGCGCTGCTTTCGTCGGTGCATCCATGAAGAAACCCATCAGCACTCTGCCGCAGAAGAAGTACAGCAGCACCAGCGGCACGCACAGCACCCACACCAGCTTCAAGCCCGCAGCGAACCCCGCCTTGACACGCTCTAACTTGGCAGCGCCGATGTTCTGCGCAGCGAAATTGGAGATGCCGTTTCCCAGCGTCGTGAAAGAGGTAATGACCAAATTATTCAGTTTTACCGCAGCGGAATAGCCTGCCATGACATCCGTACCGAAGCGGTTAATTACGCTCTGAATGACGATATTTCCCACGGAAATAAAGCTCTGCTGCAAAATGCTGGGAATTGCGATTACGGCAAATCTCTTCAGAATTTGCGCGGAAAAAAGCGATTCTTTTCCCGAGGTATGTATCTTGCGCAGGCGCAGCATAATGGCAGCTACCGCCAGCACACAGCTTACCCCCTGACAGAGGAAGGTCGCCCATGCAACACCGTCTACCTCCATTTTGAACGCCTTTACGAACAGAATGTCCATACCGATATTGGACAGTGAGGATACCGAGAGAAATGCAAAGGGCGTTTTACTGTCACCCAAAGCCGAGAAGATTCCTGTGGCGATGTTGTAGAAAAACACGAAGGGCAAGCCCCAGACATAAATATCCAAATACAGCTTGGAATCCGCAAATACCTCTCTCGGCGTATTGATCAGCGTCAAAAGACTGCCGCAGCAGCACAGACCGAGCAGCATCAGAATGCCGCAGAGCACACCGCTGGAGATCATGGCAGTGTAGACTGCCGTTTTCATTTTGCCGTATTCCTTGGCGCCGAAAAACTGAGCTACAATAACCGAGCAGCCGATGTTGCAGCCAAAGGCAAACGCAAGGAAGATCAGGGTGATCTCATAGCTGTTGCCCACTGCCGCCAAGGCGTTCTGTCCGATGAATTTTCCTGCCACCCAGCTATCGGCAATGTTGTAAAGCTGCTGAAATATGATGCTGCCGAACAGCGGCAGGCAGAATTTCCATAACACAGCAGAGGGCTTGCCTACAGTCAGATCCCTATTCATGGCATTGCGTCCCCCTCCCATCGCAAGAGCATACAACGGCATTGCGCCATAGATTCGGTTTCATGTCCACGGCGGTGTACAAGCAGGCGATTATCAACGCTTTCCGAATGTCTTCCATCAAAAATTCTCCTATTATGAGTTGACGCGTCTCCGATTGCGTATTATAATCCCGGTAGTTCGATATGTAAAATATGTTTTTTACATCTTGTTATATCAATATGATATGGAGGACCCTATGAACATAAATTGCGAACACTATCGGGTTTTCTACTATGTTGCCAAATTAAAAAGCTTCACCCAAGCTGCCAATGCCCTGATGAACAGCCAGCCAAATATCAGCCGAACGATTAAAATTCTGGAGCATGAATTGGGCTGTGCCTTATTCGCCCGATCCAACCGTCAGGTATTGCTGACTGCGGAGGGGGAAGTGCTCTACCGTCATGTTTCCGCCGCGTTTGAGCAGCTACAAGCCGGAGAAGAAGAAATTCAATTTGGAAAGGGTCTGGAAGGCGGTGTACTGCGTATCGCCGCAACCGAAGTGGCGCTGCGTACCATTCTGCTGCCTGTTCTGAAGGGCTTCCGCGCTTTGTATCCCGGCGTTCACATCAAGCTGATCAACAGCTCCACAACGGTCGCCATTGAGGAGCTGCAAAACGGTCTTGCCGATTTGGCGGTTGTCACGACACCGGCGGATATCACCGAGAAGATCCGGAAAACAACAATCTCCGCTGTACGGGAAGCTGCTGTATGCGGCGATGCATATGCGCATTTGGCGCAAGCGCCGATCACGCTGGCGGAACTAATCCAAGCCCCAATCATATCTTTGGGAGAGCAAACCGGAACCTTTCGCTTCTACACGCAGCTCTTTGCCGATCACGGGGTTGTATTTGAGCCGGACATTGAAGCCGCCACGGCGGACCAGATCCTGCCGATGGTAAAAGCGAATCTGGGAATCGGGTTTGTCTCTGAGGTCTTCCTTCAAGAGGAAGAATTGGGAAAAACCGTGTTTAAGCTGGAGCTGAAAGAAGAAATCCCGCTGCGCAGTGTATGCCTGCTGATGCCTGCCGCACATCCGTCAGGTCCTGCCGCGAAAGCTCTGGAAAAAGCGCTGATCGATGCCGCCAAAAGAACGGAAGCCTAATACAAAGCGCCGATGAAGAGCGCACTTCCATTGGTAACACAACACCGTTTCAGTGCCTGATGTTTTCACGATTCAGCGAAAAGCATTACGGAAACATATCTCGTATTATTGAAAAAGGCGCAACGGATTTTGCAAAGCTGTGGAATCCGTTGCGTCTTTTTGATATCAATGCAGTGTATACTCTTTATAGCTTTCTCCGTTCAGGGTCTTCCATTGAAAACGAGTCCCGTTAAAGATCATATAGCTGTGAGGCGTGTCTTCTTTTGGAATCGAAACAGAGCCGGGATTGATATAAGTATGCGTGTCATACTCTACACAGGCTGGGATATGGGTATGACCATGCAGCAGGATATCCCCGCTGTGGATAGGCGGCAGCTTGCTGTTGTTATAGATATGTCCGTGAGTCGCATAAATCAGGCGTGTCCCGGCAGTCAGTACCGCGTAATCCGCCATAATCGGAAACTTTAAAACCATCTGATCCACCTCCGTGTCGCAGTTGCCGCGAACACAAAGGATGTCGGTGTCTAACTCGTTCAGAATCTGTATCACCTTTTTTGGCGCATAGTCCTCCGGCAGATCATTACGCGGACCATGGTATAGAACATCTCCAAGCAGGAGAATCCTATCTGCTTCTTCCCTGCGGTATGCCTCAATCAGCTTTTTACAATAGTATGCGGAGCCGTGGATGTCGGACGCGATCAACCATTTCATTCTGCTGTTCTCCTTTGCTACTTCCCACCCGGGGTATATTGTTTTATTGTTTGTTATTATAACATATACTCTCCTCTTTTTCTATCCTAAAAAACAAATCGGTAATGCTTCACAAAAAACAAATCGGTAATGCTTCACTGCTTCTTTATTACCTCCGCATTTCAGCAGGCTTAAAAGAAATCCTTATGCGAAATCTCATGTCCCGGTTCTGCCACGACAAATTGTTCGTCCCATCGTCCGCCAATCAGCTTCTCCATCAGCAAATTACTTCCGGTAACAAAGTCCAGCACACAATGGACCGCATCGGCACACTTTTGCGCATCTCTCACATAGCTCTCGGAATAGCAGTCGAATACCCCTGTGTCTATGATATCCAACCGGCTATGGTTCGCAAACCATCTGGGATAGCATGCGTCTGCTTTCCATCTTGGGCACCGCTGGCAAAGCCGTTTGCAGTTTGGCTCCGGTTTGCGCTCTGTCATATACAGGTGTCCCATTTCCTTCGGATTCGGGCAGTATCGGTCATCCGTGTTCAGCAGCAGCGACACACAGTCATCCACTCTGGGAATGACAATCTTGCGATCCGATGAAATCTGATGCCAGGAGCCACCGCAAAAGCCCATAGCGACAAGCACAGTGTTAATCTGTGGCGGCATTCCGGTCATAACTTCTGCAATGCGGCTGTGCATCTGTTCCGGATCCTCATCATGGCCATAATCCAAAATATAAACCGGATAGGTCGTTCCAAGCTTTCCCTGCGCGGCGCGTACATATTCCGATAGGGATTCACAAGCCAGTATCCCAATACTCACAGCATATTCCTCCTATTCAAGCATGGTTTTCCTGTGATTATATATGCTGCATCGTAATGAATTGCCCCGAGAAAATGTGCTGCTGAAGCTACAAATCGGTTCGAAAAGCTCCGGTGAAAGTACTTCGGAAATAAAATTATGGGATCCGGCATTACCACGGGCGGGAAAAAAGGCATTCTGCGCGTGTGGATGTGGGGCGCATGAAAGCGAGAAAGACATGCCGCAGTTGGATGCCATACGATCCAACCGCAGCATGAGCTATATACCGGTAGGCTTGACGCTTACCTTCCTTTTTCGATTATTTCAAAAACCTATTGTTGTGCTCCTGCCGGCGGAGGCGGAAGCCTTGCGAAATCAGTGTATCCGCTTTGAGCGCTACAAGGTTGATATCGGAATAGAGGGCACTTGCGATCTGCTGCGTATCAAAGCCGCGCTCACACAAGTCGAGAAATTCATTGTCCTCCAGGGTAAGTTGTGCCGCAAAAATGTTGGCTTCATATTCCATCCGCAGACCGGTCATATCGAAAAGATTGAACTCTTGGAAGCCGCCGACTTTCATCGCTTCTGAACGGTGAAGGGCGTCATGACCAAGCTCGTGCGCCAAAACAATGGTTTCCATTGTAGGAGAAAGCGTATCGCTGAGGAAAATGAACCGGTTGCGCAGTATGACCTTATATGCGCCCTTCTGTGCCTTGAATTTGCAGCGAAGAACCTGAATGCCAAGCTGCTTGGCAATGCAATTTGGGTCGCGCGTTCCACACATAGTGACAATCTTGTTCGCCTTCCGCACAATTTTGAGCGTATCAATGTTCATGCTCCGTCCCTCCCTGTCTGTTCAAATATTCGTGGAAGCTCGTTCCGCGCGAAAAGATACACTTTGACAGGGATACTATAGCAAAATATGTGTCCGATAAACGGGACTTTATTTCCCCTTCTGATACTTTTTCGGCACAAATTTTCTGTTATTCTCCTTTGCGATCCAGTAGGCCTCCTGCACGGCCCGCATCATTGCATCCATGTCCTCGTCCGCCAGTTCGCCGCCGGCGAACAGACCGCTCAATTCTGCCACAAGGGCTTCCGCCTGCTGCTTCCCACGGGAACCGTACTTCTCCGCCGCTGCGGCGGCAAATTCCTCGTCCTCCGTGAGTAGGTAATTGACATCAACGTGGAGCGCGTCCGCCAATTTTGCATAGATCTCCCGTTTTCTCGGATAGCGGTTCTCATTTTCATATCCCAGGATCGTCCGCAAGGACATATCAACCGCTTTTGCCAGTGCTTCCTGGCTCATACCGGCATTCTGCCGGGCGGCACGCACTTTCTCTCCAAACTTCATAATGCCCTCCGTGCATGAAATTAAATTTCATAATTCCTATTGACAAACGCAAATCATTTGCATATAATAAAGCTACGCAATTTAGTTGCGTGTTAATCATACTGCAAATTGCGTATTTTGTCAAGTGGAGGTGAAAACGAATAAAGAATTCTGTGCAAAGGAGGTTTTTCGATTGACAAAATATATCCCGGTGCGGGTAAACGCAAGGGCGGACGAGTTTGGACAGCCGCTGCCCACAAAGATCGTTTGGGACGGAACGACCTGCTTTCCAATTGAACGAATCCTGCATATTTGCCAGCCCGAGGACTTGATCACGCGGTACACAATTAAAGTGGCTGGAAAGCAAAGGTATCTATATTGGAATGGTGCAGACTGGAGGATTTCGTCTCCGTTTGCATGAATTGAGGTGATGGAACTATGATTGATAGATTAGATTCAAACCGGCTGAACGAGCTTTCGGAATACTTCATTTTAGACTATCTGCGGCAGCAGGGTGCAGACCCGAATGCTGTTGTCTGTATTGATATGGACGGCCTCGCCACGGATTACTTCGGCTTGACCATATGTTATGAGAACTTTGCCGAGGAGGACAAGAGCAAGACCGCTTTCGCGCCAAACGGAATCACACCGCTCAAGGTGAGCCGTAACGGGAAGATCGTTTCGGTGGTGTTCCCGGCGTCCTGCATTGTGCTGGATCGCTACTATCGCCGCGCTGAGAACTCTACCGCAAGACGCTTCAGTATTGGTCACGAACTGGGACACAAGATTCTGGCAAAGGTCGCCCCGGAGCATAATCGCGGCAACTATCAAACTATTTTTGACAAGGAACGGGTTTACTCTTTTGACGAACTCAAGGCGATGATGTCAATGAGTGAATCACAGGCAAATCAAATCTCGGCAGCACTTCTGCTTCCGCTGTTTTTGCTACGAAACACCTTGAAGCGAGTTCTTGGCAACACGAGATTCCCCGTCTATGGTAATTTCCAAATGTTGCCTGCGGATTCCCTTCGACTGAAAAACATGGCAGACGATCTCGGCGTAGCCACGAAAACACTTGTGATCCGGCTCCGGGACTGCAAAATGATCGAATACAGGAGCATGGAGGATTATGTTCGTCAGCTCCGGCTGGGGGTAGCGTTCTGATGTATACCGTAATCAAGCCGAAGTACCAGTCAGCAATGTCGGAAGATACGCTCCAAAAAATCGAAAAATCCTGCGCCGAAACTGCTGATATGGCATTTCGGCCTGTGTACTGCCCGTTTTGCAGGGCGCATATTGTCGATGTCTTTGAGGACATTATCGGGCACTTCGCTCTGAAATGCCAGAAGTGCAAAGGGGTTGTCCCAATCAACACAGCTTATTTCAGGCGCATGAAACAGGCTGAACGAAGGAAGAAAGGCTTCCCTCGATAAGCATACAAATAAATATCAAACTTTGTAGCGAGTAAGCGGAGCAGACCTTGTCTGACTACCCAGGCACCGTATGAAGGACTTAACAGATTGCAATATCTGTTTTGTCGTCATGCGGTGCTTTTTTGCACCCATATCCGCTTCATACGCTGCTGCAGGTGTCCTTCTCCGGCTTATTCGGGAAAGGAAACCTATGGAAGAACAGATTAAATCAGTCAAACAGGCGGGAGAAAAGAGAAAATCACTACTTGCCGCATTTTTGGAAGAATGCTATGTAGTTGATTTTCTTCAGGAGTATGGAAAAGACAGCGGGATTGCTGAAAGGTGGGGCATTTGCACCCAACTTACAGCGGACGGTATTGAGGAGAAATATGGAGAAATTGTTGACCGGTACCGGCCGTATATGGTAATTCCGAGGGGAAAGACAAACCCCTTTGCCGAGTATCACACAAATGAAGAAAAGTTCAAAAAGAGGCTGTTCCGTGATGACGCATATGGGTTTAACGACCTCACGGAATACTATCATCCGGAATTGGTTATGGATCTGGAATCTGAACTTGAGCTTAAAATGTTTTGCAGTCACATATATGACTGTCTTCCCATACTGACAGAGAAACAGCGACGAGTGTTTTCACTGCGCTATTCCGCGCAATTGTCAATTGGAGAAATCGCCGAAAAGCAAAACTTAACCCGTCAGGCTGTATATGCCTTGCTTCGGGGCGCGAAGAATCGAATCAGAGAGGCGCTTTCTCACAAATATCCTCCTGAGTTTCTTGACGGCGTTGAGAAAGGGAGGGTTGTTCGTGGATGATGTGCGCTGCTTATGCTATCGGCACCTGCGGGATTATATAGATCGTTCAAACTACCTTGTTCGTCGAGCAAACCCATACGCAGTGGCAAAAGAGCAATGCGATTGGTGCAATCGACCCGGATATGATTATTTTGTGATAGAAAGGCTCGCAAATGAGCGGAGGAAGAAAAATGACTGAATTGGGAAAAGACTATGTTACTGAAAATAAGCGTTGTTACACCGTAAACGAAATTTCGGAAATACTTGGTATCAGCCGCCCGACGGTATATGCATTGCTCAAACAAAAAGAGTTTCGCTGGGTACAGATCGGCGGCATATACCGTATTTCCAAACAGAGTTTTGATGAATGGCTGGATAATAAAGTGTGAAAAGAAAATTTGTAAACTGTACCCCGTAGAATGGACACGATGAAAAGTGCAAAACAGCCGAGCGTC
>JBJDYD010000084.1:0-10524 GCA_051867015.1 Faecousia sp.
ATCTTAAGTACATATTTTGAGATTTCGTGTCCAATTTTTGTTGACTACTGCAGGTGTACCACGCCCTGTCAAGGGCGGCGCAGCCGCTCGTATTACCCTTGACAGGGCGTGGTACAATTCCGGAGCGGCTGGGGCTGTCACGGGAGCGGAGGGAGAGCAGCAGGAACTCGCGCCCGCAGGCGCGAATTCCGATAAAGGCAAAGCGTTGTCGGCGGGTAATAGCCGACCTGTCGAGGGCGCACAGCCCTTGACTCGCTTTGCCGCTGCGGTTCCTTTATGCCCGTAGCGAGCTTGCGAGCTTAGGGCAGCGCACGCCGACCGGGGCAAGCGCTTGCGCTCCCTTGCTTGGCGCGCTTGCCTCGCGGATGGCGTGCGCCAAGGTGCAGACGCGGATAGCGGGTAGATGCTATCGGTAGACGGGGCTGTAGCCAAAAAAACAAACCCGCCTTTCGACGGGTTTGTTTGTGCGGTCAGAACGGAGGGAACGGGTTATCTTCGTCCAGTTCGTCGAGGTCATAGCCCATTGCCATGAGCTTCTCTTCGGTGCTTCCGACTTCGCAGTTGAGCTTCTTGTTAATGGTTTCGATTTCCTTGTAGTCGTCCGCAATGAGCTTTTGCAGTTCTGCGATTTCCTCATAGATTGCCTTTCTCAGTTCGATGAGGAATGTTCTTTCAATTAACTCTTGTTCGGTCATGACGTTTTCTCCTTTCGTTTTGAGGCTTTCGCCCGTTTCGCAGGCTTCCCAGCAGGCAAAGTCAATGCCCTTTACCGCAGGCGATTTTCCCGCACCTATTGCGGATGAGTCTGCCGACGAGGGGAAAATCGGGGCTTGACTGCCTGCTATAATGGGACGGAACGGGCGAAAGACGGTGGCTCTCAGTAGAACAGCCCCTCGTCCCGCCGCAGCGGCAACTCCCGTCCCGCCGCAGCGGAGCCGCAGGCTGGACGCTTCCCCTTTTCCCCAGCGGGGAAAAGGGGACGGGAGGGGAAAAGGGGAGAAGCTGCCGACGTGCGGAAGCCTAAGCCGCCGCAGAGGCGTTATTTTGCGCTCTGCTGGCATTAGCCCCCTTGGGGCGGTCGTATTGCGGACGGCGCAAAATAGGCGCACTGGCGCGCGTCTACGGCGGTTACCCACAGACGTATGAGCCGCCCTGTGCGCGCTGCGCCGACGAAGGAGGCGGGGCGCGCACGGGGCGGCGGGGTTGCTGGCATGGCAAGCCGAGCGCCACGCGGAGCAGCAGCCGCGCGTCCCCCGCAAGCGCGGCTGGGCGCAGCGCGGCGCGATAGTAGACGTGCCAGCCAAACGCGAGGAGCGCAGCGACGATGCGTGCGTGAATGCGCGCTTTCGTTATAAGCTTCGCCTCCCGCTTAGGGAGGCGGAGCGACCCCCCGCCACGCCCGCAGCGGCGACCAAAACGAGGGCAGCGAGGCAGCACCGGGCAGGGCGAAAAACGCAGACGACTTGAGCGAACACGCCAGCCCAAACCAAGCCCAGCGAACCGAGGACGCGACCAGCCACGGAGACAGCAGCCCCAGCAGGAACGAGGACAGGCGAGCAGGCAGACGACCCGCCAAGAGGAGCAGGAACCGACACCACGGACGGAGCCACAGAGGACGGACACGCCGCCAGCAGACAGAAGACCCAACGCGGACAGAAGCACGAGGAGAAAAGAGCGACCAAAGCAGAGACACGGCAAGCACCACCAAAGCAAAACTCCCGACGAAACCAGCACCAGCCAGCCCCGCCGAGGCACTGACTTCACAGCACATGAGCGTCAACGCCCCTTGCCGACCGTAGGGAGGGAGCCGCCCGACGAACACCAGCTCTCGACGCGTTCTGCACGGCGGGCGGCTCGGGCTTGCGCCATGTGCTATAATGGGCGATCTCGGCGGCGGCACGTAGGCACTATCGTTTTTGGGGCTACCCACAGACGAATAGCCGCCCTGTGCGCGCTGCGCCGACGAAGGAGGCGGGGCGCGCACGGGGCGGCGGGGTTGCTGGCATGGCATGCAGAGCGCCACGCGGAGCAGCAGCCGCGCGTCTCCCGCAAGCGCGGCTGGGCGCAGCGCGGCGCGATAGTAGACGTACCAGCCAAACGCGAGGAGCGCAGCGACGATGCGTGCGTGACACTTCCGTGTAGCAATCGTTCTTTGAGGTCGCAGCGCGCAACGATTTGCAGCATTGCTTCTTTTGCTTCGCGGGGCGGTATAACCGCTACGTTCTGTAGCGCACGCTACAAAACGTAGCGGTTATACGTTCCCTCTCCGATTCAATGTAACAAGCCTCGTTCGGACAGGGGCTATATACTTGATATTAGGACAGTATGTCGTCATGATGTCCCGTAATGAATCTTTCCCTCATTTTGCCGAAAGTGATATAAAATGTCATGGAAAGCTCAAGCTTTACCCCAACGGTGATTGGGAGCTTTTGGCTTGCTCCCGTCCGATTTTTTCCGCTGCGGGGTGGGAGCTGTCCGATAAATGGGACAGTAAACCATCGCCACGGAAAAAGACGGAGCCGACCGCTGACGACCTCGACCGTGCCCGCAGGCGTGCGGCTGCGAAGGTCAAGGACATTGCGCGTTGCACGTCGTTTAAGTGGTTCGTGACATTAACCATAGACGCAAAGCAGATAGACCGCTATGACCCCTCTGCCATCCTTAAGCGGATGCGCGTTTGGCTGGATAACCGCGTGCGGAGAAACGGGCTTGCATATGTGCTTGTGCCCGAGTACCACAAGGATGGCGCTATTCACTTTCACGGCTTCTTCAACGATGCCAATATTGGCATCGTTGAAAGCGGCACGTTTCGGCTCATGGATAGCAAAAAGCCGCGCCGACCGCGCAGCGAAGCGGAGCGCGCGGCGTGGATTGCGGTAGGGGCGCAGGCGGTCTATAATGTCGCTGATTGGGGCTTTGGCTTCTCGACGGCGATTGCAATCTATGGAGACTATAACGCGGCTATAGGTTACTGCTGCAAGTACGTCACCAAGGCGCAGGAGAAAATCGGTGGGCGCTGGTACTACAGCGGCGGCAAGCTCGGCGCGCCTGAGGTGGAGTATGTTGATTGCGACTTTCGCGATATTGCAGCCGACCCGCGCAGCTATCAGTTCAGCGTGGAAGCGGCTGGTGCTACCTTTGTCCTGCTGCGCGGACAGGGGAAGGGGGATATAGCGGGTGGCGCTGCGGCTGCCGAATGAACCCATTTTACAATTTTCGGAAAGTCAAGTATTGCGAAAAATTGTTTACTCTTTGGCGCTTTCGGCTGCAATTTTCCTACAAATGAGTCTATAAAAGTTATGGAAAGGTGTGATTTTGTTGAAAACGGAATACCTGTTAAACAAAGAGGTTGAGCACGTGCTTGCCTTGCTTACTCCGTCAAATCGGCTTGCGGTTCGGGTGAGTTTACACACGGGGTTGCGTATCAATGATGTGTTGAGCCTTAGAACGGAGCAGCTTGCAAGCCGATTCTGGGTTACCGAATCAAAGACAGGTAAGCGCAAGTTTATCGGGCTGCCTAAACCGCTTTTGGACGATTTGCGTCATGAGGCTGGGAAGGTGTATGTGTTCGAGAAACGCGGGAAACCGAACGAGCATAGGACGCGTCAGGCGGTTTGGGCTGATGTGAAGCGGGCTTCTAAGGCGTTCCGCTTGCCACAAAATATTGCTCCGCACAGCTTCCGCAAGGTGTATGCGGTGGACTTGCTTGAAAAGTATGGTGACATCGAGAAGGTGCGAAAGGCGCTTAACCACAAGTATGAATCTACCACGCTTATTTACGCCATGGCGGACGCGGCGCTGCGTGCGAAGTATCGCAAAAAGCGCCGCAAGCCTTGAGCAAGTGTAAACTCGCTCTTGACATTTGCGGCGGCGTGTGATATGGTCTTTTCGTCCGATAATTTGAGGGAAAGGAGGCTGTCTATTTAGCAGGCAAGGCGCGCTACATCGTTCAAGCGCTACAAAACGTTGATTTTGTTGCCGGTTGCGGTTTTGCTGCGTGCGGGGCTGGATTGTTCGCCGTAGGGGATACGGCGCTGTTTTTGCACCGTGCGCGAACGCAACAAAATAAAAATTTTGTTGCGTTGGGTGGAGGAATATGCTATAATGGGAATGACAAGAGGCATTTGCTGAGGTATCCGCGTGTGGCGCGTGTTTTTTAGGGCTTATGCGCTCTGTAAACTGCTGTTGCTGTGGCGCCGGTTAATCCTGAAATTCCGCTGCTGTCAAAGGGCTCACTTTTCTTTGTGAATCAAAACTCGCTGACGTTATGAATTGCGAAGCTTGATGCAGCAATTTCCGATTTGAATGAACGCATTGTGTGCAGTCTGCCATGCGTATTATTTCTTGCGCTGTGCGGAATTTGATGCTATAATGCTCCTTGCAGCCGATTATTTTGGAGGTGTTCCGATGCAGACATATTCTGATTGCCCGCAGGTACTGCGGGAATTTCTGTCCTATCATGAAAATATCAAGGGTCAGTCTTCGCGAACGATCTCCGAATACTATCTTGATCTTCGCCTTTTTCTGCGCTTCATGGTTATGGTCAAAAAGGAATTGCCGTATATGACAAATCTCGACGATATCTCAATCAGAGATGTCGATTTGGAATTTATAAAAATAATAACTATTACTGATATATACGATTATCTTTCTTTTCTCGCGCATGACCGTAAGTATCATGATGATTTGGAAAGCGGCATCGGTGCTGCTGCACGGGCGCGAAAGCTCTCAGCGATCAAATCCTTCTACAAATATTTGACCGTTCGAACAAAACAGCTGACGGAGAATCCCGTAAAGGATGTCGAATTTCCGAAAATTCGAAAGTCCCTTCCCAAGTATCTGACGCTTGAAGAGTCCCGCCGCCTCCTCTCCTCTGTGCAGGGGCCTAATGCAAAGCGTGATTATGCGATCTTGATGCTCTTTTTGAACTGCGGTATTCGGCGCTCCGAGCTGGTTGGATTGAATCTCAGTGACGTTTATGAGGATAGAATACGAGTAACAGGCAAAGGAAATAAAGAACGAATCGTCTATTTCGGCAGCGCTTGCAAGGCTGCGATTGACGATTATATGACCGAACGCAACAAAAAAGTTCTTTCGGACAACCGTGCGATGTTTGGTTCGCGGGATAATAACCGTATCAGCGTGACGGCGGTACATCGCCTTGTAAAAAAGCATATGCTCGCGGCAGGACTTGACCCAAACCAGTACTCCGCCCATAAGCTGCGGCACACGGCAGCGACTTTGATGGTATCCAACGGCGTGGATATCAAGACGGTGCAGGAGGTTTTGGGACACGAACATTTGAACACGACAGAGATTTACACGCATATTGAAAACACAGAGCTGAAAATTGCCGCTGAGGCAAATCCAATTTCCCGTTTGGAGAAAGAAAATGATTAAAAACTTAATTTTTGATTTAGACGGCACACTTCTGAATACGCTTGCCGATCTGCGCGACAGCACCAATGATGCGCTGAAAAAGTTTGGCTTTCCCGAAAAAACAACGGAAGAAGTCCGCAATTTTGTCGGAAACGGTTTAAGAATGCTGATCAGGCGTTCGCTTCCACAAGCTACGGAGGAGGACACCGTCGATGCGGTTTTAGCTGCAATGAAGGCACATTACCGCGAGCATTATCACGACGGCACGATGCCCTATGACGGCATTCTCCCCTTCCTGCGCCGGATGAAGAAGCGCGGGTTCCGCATGGCCATTGTCTCCAATAAGGCAGACCCGATGGTGCAGCTTTTGCGAACGCTTTATTTTGACGATCTGATCCCCGTGGCGGTTGGCGAGCTGGAGGGTGTTGCACGCAAGCCATCGCCGGATATGGTGCATCTTGCCCTGCAGCGCCTCGGCTGCACGGAAGCGCACACGGTCTACATCGGTGATTCCGAGGTGGATATCGAGACGGCGAAAAACGCGGGACTTCCTTGCCTTTCTGTCGGCTGGGGCTTCCGTACAGAGACGGTTTTGCGCGATGCGGGAGCGGAAACGATCTACCATTCCCCTGACGAATTGCAGGATGCGCTGCTCTCCGAAGCCTGTCCATGTAAACGGACGAAATGCGAGCGTCACAGCAATTGCAATGCCTGCAAAACGCATCATCACAATTCTTCACGGAAGCCTCTGACGGCTTGCGAAAGAATCACGCGAAAACGCTCTCAATAAAGCGACGGCAACGGAATTCCTTTCCGGTTTTTCACCGAGAGGGAATTCCGTTGCTTATTTTGCTATAAAGTCCGTAATCAGTGTCGATAAGGACGGTGCACCGGCGCGCCCTATGGCCGGAATCAATAAAGCGCAAGTACCAAGCGATAGATCAGACGCAGAGGCAGCGGTTTTTTTCTGAGGGTGGTAACTGCGTGGCGGAAATAGCGCTCAAACTGCTGTAATTCCTCCTCTGTAAGTATATATTGGCTGAATTTTGCCTTCAACGCCAGCTCTCTTAATGCCAGCTCCGGCTTCTCTCCCAGCACACGGGCATAGGATAAAGCCTGACGCCAGCAGCGCAATGCGCGTGCATTCGTCGTGCCGCGGCGCCTTGCCCGTCTGCGCAGGAACACGCGCAGCTTCCATTGACCGACGACCAATGCGATCATTAGTGCGGTGTAAATGAGCCAGCGGAACGTTTGCAGAAAGGCGGAAAAATCCATCGACTTTGACTCTTTCGAGGTTCCTGCTTCATCCGGTGTTTTACCGTTCTGCAGGTTCGCCTCCGTGCTTTCGGAAGCGGTCGTCTTCGGAGGAGCCGTTGTCTCCTGCGTTGTCTCCGGCAGTGAAAGCGTCGTCGGCTCTGTCGTCGTTTGCTCCGGGCTATCCTCCTGTGCTGCCGGTGTCGGATCCAAGATCTGCCAGCCCCACGCGTCAGTCCAGTATTCGACCCATGCGTGGGCGTTCTTCATCGGAACCGTAACCGTCTGCCCCGCGATGCCATCCACGGTAAAGCCGGTCACATACCGCGCCGGTATTCCCGCGGCACGCAGCAAAACGGTTGTCGCGGTTGCGTAGTGGATGCAGTAGCCCGAATCCGCCTCGGATAAAAACCACCGTGCAAAATCCGAATAGTCCGAATCCATCCTCGGTGTATTCAGATCATATCTTGCATGGTTCTGCACATAGCGGCAAAGAAACTGCGCTTTTTCGTCTTCGGTCAATGCGTCGCGTCCGTCAAGAATTTCATCCGCTTTTGCCGCAGCCCATTCCCATGTTTCTCCCGGCAGAGCGGTCATCTTTTCCATTTCCGTTTCATCCGGCGACGGGCGCCAGCTAATCAATGACATATCTAAGGGATAATAACAATCAAAAGAGTATTCCGTCTCTTTGCTTTCATTTTGCAGACTGTTTCCTATGATTTGCTCCAACATGGAATTGGTATAGTAAGGCAAATAGAGAAACCTTTCTTCCTTTTTGGTCTTGATCGTAACCGTTCCTCGATAGGTTCCGCCGATCGGCCATGTGAGCGCAGGATCCGTCCCGCTGTCCCGCCATTCTGTGCCGGTATAGACATCATAGGCTCTTCCGCGCAGATAATAGGTACCGGAGTCCATAACCGTAACGTCCATAACCGGAGTGGGTCTTTGCGTCGTCCAGCCGACTTTCGTCAGATCAACGTTGTCAGCAGTGTCGATGATTGTTGTACCGCCGTTTATGCCAATGGCTGCTTGTACTTTTTCCAAAAGCTGGCTTGCGCGTGCTTCACCGGCGTATCCCTCCTGCGGGACAAGATGAAATAACAGCGCCAAAGCCAAAGCTACGGGCAGTGCCGCAAAAAGCGTCAGTCGGTTGCCTTGCCGTACATCCCGACGGCGTACCGCTTGCGTCAGCAGGAGCAGTGCCATCGCTGAAAGCCACAGAAACAGCGCCTCCTTTGCGGGAACGGTCGTTGTGAGAATCGTGCAGGACAGAAGCGGCAGCAGACCGGCGAGAACTGCCCAAACCGTGAGGCGCTTTTGACATACCGTCCAAGCCGCAACCATCGCAACCGCAGAGCCGATCAGTTGCAGTGCCATCGTGCGGTCTACCGTCTGCAAATCCGCTTCACTCCAGCGGAGAATACTCCACTGATAACCATTATGATAGCGGGTGCTGATCGTCTCGCACAATGCCTCTACACTCTCTGCCAACGCGCCGTAAAACCAAAGGTATATGCCAAATAAGGCAAGGAGCATAAAGATAACAATGCCGCCGAAACGGAAGGTATCACAGATGCTGCAAAGCAGAGATATGAGCACGCACCATAATAGAATTGCCCGAAGATCGACCAGTCCGTCCGCGTGCAGGTCAAAACCGGTCGCGATGCAGAATGCGCAGGAGAAGCTGAGTAGGAAAGCAAGCAAAGTCCCGCACAACAGGGTCAGCCATTTTTCATACTTCATCCTGCGCACCTCCGATATGGTAAAGCCATGAAGCACGGATCTTCGGCATTTCCCGCTCCACGGTAACTTTGGCACACAGCAGCTCTGCCATAGCCGTCTCCATGGTCTGCGTATCGGAGATCGCATAGACCTTCATGCCGTCCCCGGTCAGGCAGTGCAGCTCGTGGGACAGCTCCATTTTTAAGAGATATTGAGAAACATACAGCAGCTTTCCGAGTTTTGCGTCAATTTCGTCCGGCTGCCCGCTCAGGCGCATCGTTAAAACCATTTTTCCGCGCACCGGAACGGAGGGTTCGCGGGTAATCAGCTTGCCTGTTTTCGCCGCAAGTTTCCAATGAATCTGCCGCAGATTATCACCGGGACGATAAACCCGAAGCTCGTAATTCTCCGCAAAGCCGCCGCCCGGCTTCGGTTTCCACCGCACTGCCAAGTAACGCTTTAGGCTCGGAAGGTTCTCCACCGGAACAGGCTTCGGCCAAACCAAGATCTCCTGTGTAAAGCGCCGGCAGAGCCGCCAACGAAACAATCCCAAATAGTCATATTTCCGTGGCTTTCGCAGCTCGAGCTTGATGCAGCCGCAATGCCTCGCGATCAGCGGTGTATCATCCTTCTGTTTCCGCGTCTCGCCGCTGTAGGGAGCGCTGATACGATATTGCCACGAAACAAGCGGACGCGGGAGCGGGCAGTTCAGTTCCGGCTTCAGCGAAATCCGCTCGCCTATCTGCACCGCGCCGGGCATGGAAAAACGCACTTTGAGAAGGAGCAGCGCCGGTAAACTGAGCAGTAGACTGAAAAGCGGCAAAAACACCAACGCCATAAGCAGCAGCCAAGAAAGCCACCGACCATATGCAATATAAAATCCGGTGCACCCGATCAGCGCGACGAGGTACAGTATCCGACGGCTGTGCATATCAGCGAAGCCTCGGCGCAGGTACAGCTTGCAGCACCGCCTGCAATATCTCTCCGACTCCCTGCTCCCCTGCTTTTGCGCTGCGCTCAAGACGGTGCGCAACGGTCTGCGCAAATACCTCCTGCACATCCTTCGGAATCACATAGTCCCGACCGTGCAGCCTTGCCATAGACTTTGCCATCGCAACAACCGCCAAGGTCGCGCGAGGACTTGCGCCGCGTTCAAGCAAAGGATGGCGGCGTGTCGCGTCGATCAGATTCACGATATACGCAACAATCTCCTGCGCCACATAGGTCTGCGCAACGGTCTCCTGCATTGCAAGCAGCTCGCGCGGCGAGACGACCGGACGAAGTGTCTTTAAGGGATCCTCCGCCTGCCGCGCGTTGACCATGGCGATCTCGTCTTCCGGTGCGGGATAGCCCATGCTGAGTTGAATGATAAAACGATCCGTCTGACTGTCCGGCAGTGGCTGCGTGCCCGCTGCGCCGGTAGGATTTTGCGTGGCAATGACGATAAACGGCTGCGGCAGCTTGTGCGTTACGCCGTCCACGGTCACCTGCCCTTCCTCCATTGCTTCCAGCAGTGCGGATTGCGTTCGGGAGGTAGCGCGGTTCAGCTCGTCCGCCAAAAAGAGATTGCACAGCACCGCGCCCGGCTGATAGACCATCTTGCCGCTCTCTTGGTCTAAAATACTGTAGCCCGTTACGTCCGAGGGTAACACATCCGGCGTAAACTGCACACGGCTGGGCTGAAGCCCCAAGGTGCGGGAAAAGGCAAGCGCCATGGTGGTCTTGCCGACGCCGGGAATGTCCTCCATCAGGATATGACCCTTCGCAAGGATTGCCGCAAGCACCCATGTCAGCACTCTGTTTTTCCCGACCACGACGCGGCGCACCTGCGTCAATATCTTTTGGGCATTTGTCAGCAGATCAACATTTCGATCTTCCATAAAGCGCCTCCTTTTTTCGTCTGTGGATCAAGTATACATAATATCGGTCTAAAAAGCAAGAGCAAACATAAAAATTGCCGGATTACGATCCATCCGGCAAAATTCATGAGGTTTTTTCATCTTTTTAAGTGTCGTTCACAATGCCTGCAAAGGCGCGTCAGGGGTGCCGCGGGCTACAGATGCACATCGAAACTCATCGTCGACGATCAGAATTTTTTTCATGGTCGGCAGCCTCACATTCTTGCAAGATCAAATCAAGTATATTATAATAGCTTTATTCAAATATTCC
>JBJDYD010000085.1:0-2340 GCA_051867015.1 Faecousia sp.
ACTGCTACCGATCTCAAAGGCTCGTATTTTAGATTAACTGCCTACTACAGAGGCCGATACACAACTTTTAACTGTTACAAACTACTACGGCGTAGGAACCAATTTTTCTCGTAGGGGCGGCTATTAGCCGCCCGCATTTTTCATCCGCGCGGAGCGCTCCGACACTCTTCAATCTTCACTGTTCACTATTCACCGCCTCCCTCGTATGACGCAATATTCCCTAATTTTCAACAAACGGCATTCTGCGTTTTTGTGCAGAGTGCCGCTTTTTTTACGAAAACTTCACAGAAGCTTGACTTTATTTTACCTTTCCTTTACATTATAAATGGAAGGGTAGCGTTCCCTTTCGAAAACTACAATCACAAACAGAAACGGAGAATTTCGCATGAGTGTACTGTTAGCTCTGCTCCAGCTTGTGGGCGGTCTTGCGTTTTTCCTTTACGGCATGCATGTCATGTCCGGCGGACTCAGTAAGCTTGCCGGCGGCTCCTTGGAACGGTCACTGCAAAAAGCGACCTCAAACCGTGCCTTCGGCATGACCTTGGGCGCGGGCATTACCATCGCGATCCAATCCTCCTCCGCCATGACCGTTATGCTCGTCGGTCTGGTCAACTCCGGCATTATGCGCTTCGATCAGACGATCAGCGTTATTATGGGCTCGAACGTCGGCACCACCGTGACGAACTGGATCCTCACCCTCTCCGGGGTGGACGGCGAGGGCTGGATGGCACTCCTGCAGCCGAAGAATTTCTCGCCGGTGGTCGCCATCATCGGCATCGCCATGATCATGATGTCCAACAAGACGCGCCGGCAGGACATCGGCAAGATCATGGTCGGCTTCGCCGTCTTGATGTTCGGCATGGATCAGATGAGCGGCTCCATGAACGGCTTGCGGGAGTCCGAGAGCTTCCGTCAGCTCCTGCTCGCCTTTGAGAATCCGATTGTCGCGGTGCTTGCCTCCACGGTGTTCACCGGCGTGATCCAATCCTCCGCCGCCACCATCGGTATTGTGCAGACCCTCGCCGCGACGGGGCAGATCAGCTTCAGCGTCGCGATTCCGCTTGTGTTGGGCGCGAACATCGGCACCTGCGCCACGGCGCTCATCTCCTCCATCGGCGTCACAAAGGACGCGAAAAAAGTCTCCGTTGTGCATATTATCATCAAGGTGATCGGCACGGTCGTCTGCCTTGTGGGCTTCTACGGCGCGGACGCGATTTTCCATTTCAGCTTCCTCGACGCAGAGATCTCCCGCGCGGGCGTTGCCTTGGTGCACACCGTGTTCAACGTGGTCAACACGGTCATTCTCTTCCCCTTCTCCAAGCAGCTTGTCGCGATGGCGAACTTCTTCGTCCGCCCGTCCAAGAAGGACGCGAAGCAGGCGTTCCTCGACGAGCGTCTGCTCAACCAGCCCTCCGTGGCGGTCAATGAGGCGGTCAACATGACCTGCAAGATGGCAACCCTCGCCGGCGCGACCATCCGCGAAGCCGTCAATCTCTGCGGCAACTTCTCCGAGAAGATCGCGGACGAGATTCTCGCCAACGAAAACGCCCTCGACGAATACGAGGACAAGCTGGGGACATTCTTGGTGCGTTTGTCCGGCAAGTCCCTCTCCGACGCGGACTCGCGCCGTGTCTCCCGGCTGCTGCATACCATCGGCGATTTTGAACGCCTGGGCGACCACGCGGTCAACCTGCTGCGTTCGGCGGAGGAGATTCACACGAAGAAGATCACTTTCTCCGACGAGGCAAAGGCGGAGATCGCCAACCTCTCCGACGCGCTGCATGAGATTCTCGGGCTGACCATTGACGCCTTCACCGAGGACAACCTCGAAATGGCGCGCCATGTGGAGCCGCTGGAGCAGGTGATTGACGCATTGATCGCTCTCATCAAGAGCGCCCACGTCGAGCGCCTGCAGGTGGGCAAATGCACGATTCAGACGGGCTTTGTCCTGTCCGACCTGCTGACCAATTTCGAGCGCGTGTCCGACCACTGCTCCAACATCGCCGTCGCGATGCTGGAGACGAGCGCGGGCAGCTTCGACACGCACGAATATCTGAACGAGGTCAAAAAAGGCGGCTTCGTCGATTTCGTCCAAGCCTACGATGCCTACGCCAAGAAATATCACATTTCCTGATTTTCATTTCCGGCTCCCCTGTCACGCGATGGGGGAGCCTTCTTTAATTTTTTGTAAATTGCGGAGGGGGATTCTTGCAAGCGGGGGGAGTTGGGGCTATACTGGAGACGGGGAAAAGGGAATAGAGAATAGTGAAAAGTGAATAGTGAATAGTGAAAAGTGTCGGAGTAAACTGTACCCCGTAGAATGGACACGATGAAAAGTGC
>JBJDYD010000086.1:0-10422 GCA_051867015.1 Faecousia sp.
ATTGAGGGGGAAGTTTGTACGGAGTTGGGGGTTCCTGCACGGGATTGCCACACCCGGTGTGCGCACCGGGTTCGCAATGACATTGAGGGGGAGTTTGTGCGTGGTTGGGGGTTCCTGCACCGGCGGGGACATGTCACCCGCCCTACAGAGGGGCGTGACAATGATGGGGGAGTTTGTGCGCGGTGTGCATGTGCCGGTATTCTCAAGTGCGAACCGAAGTGCGCCAAACGGTGTATCAGCCGGGCGGCGCGCCGGAGTCAATTGTTTTATCACCTGAGACAGGGAATGGTCTTCTGTCTTGTTGTTGGAGGTAGAAAAATGCATATCAGTTACAATAAGCTTTGGAAATTGCTGATTGACAAGAATATGAATAAGCAGGCGCTGCGGGAGGTCAGTGGGATCAGCTCGGCGTCGATTGCGAAGCTGGGCAAAGGCGAGAATATCACCACCGAGGTGCTGCTGCGCATCTGTGAGGCGTTGGATTGTGATATCTCCGACATCATGGAGGTTGTAAAAGACAGTCCGCAGGAGGGGAAATAAGGAATGGCACCAAAAAATACGGCGGCGCTGCGGGCTGCCAGTCCCTACAATGCCGCCATCACAAGGGAACAGTTTTTGTTCTATGAAATGCGCACCACAGCCAAGCTGCTGGCGGAGGGGCTGCGGGATTCTGAGGCTGCCGACCGCATTGTGTCGGAGAACCTGTTTCAGTATCCGACCGAGAAGTCCGTGCGCAAGATGGCGCTTGCCTGTATCCGCAGGCTCCATGCGATGGAGGATGACGCCTTGATTACCGCTTTGGCAACCCAGCCTTCCGAGACCGCAAAGCAGATTTGCCTATACGCCATGATGAAGCAGTACCGTCTGGTTTGGGAATTCATGGTCACGGTCATTGGGGAAAAGTACCGTTTCAGGGACGCTTCCTTTGGCAAGCTCGACTTGAATGCCTTTCTTCTACGCTTGCAGGAGCAGGATGACTGGGTCGCCCTATGGAGCGACAGCACCGTCACGAAGGTCAAACAGGTTTTGACCAAGACGCTGGTGGAGAATGCATACCTGGACGCCGCCGACGCGGAACACCTGAACCCGGTATGGTTAAACCCCATTTTAGAGAATGCCATCCGAAGCAATCATGACGACAGTATGCTTCCGGCATTCAACTGTTTTTCTTAAAGGAGGCGCGGTATGGCGGATATCAAAGAGCGCTTGGACAACCTGCGCATCCATATGCAAGAGCCGGAGTTCCTTGAAGGCAAGGGACTGAGCAATGAGGTCAACATCCGTATTTTCTGTTACGACGCAGCAGACGAGATGATCGTCCGGCAGTTCATCCGGCGGATTACCACAGACCCGTCCATCGGCTGCCATCCGGTGGAATGTAATCTCTATCAAATCTTCCTGACGCTGTGCGATGAGCTTGACATCACCGACGCCATCCCGGAAATGGAGGAGGCGGAGGGGAAGGAGTTCCTGTTGGAGCAGCTCCATTCCGCAATCGGCGAGGGGGAGTTCATCGAGAAGCTACAGTATGCGCCCCATCTGCCCGGCGATATCCTGCTGCTGACCGGTGTCGGCGATGTTTTCCCCTTTATGCGGGTGCATTCCCTGTTGGAGGCGCTGCAGCCCCATTTCGGCGACATCCCGATTCTCGTCATGTATCCGGGGAGCTTTGACGGCAGCTATGTGCGCCTGTTTGATCGGCTGACGCCGAACCCTTACTACAGGGCATTTAACGAAATTTGAGGAGGGGCAACCGTGAGAATACAAACGATGTTCCATGATGACATCAACCGCTCGATCAATGGCGTGATTAAGGTTGACCAGGACGCCTGCGATGTGATCGAACAGGAAGTGAAGGAATATGTCATCACGAAGGAGTTGAGAAAGCACTTTTCTGCCTTCTTCAACGATTACAGCGATGCCTTTGACGCGCCCACCGCCGACATCGGCGTGTGGATCTCCGGCTTTTTCGGCAGCGGTAAATCCCACTTTCTGAAGATGCTCTCCTATCTTTTGGAGAACAAGCCCGTGGCGGACACCACGACGGTGGAGCTGTTCCGGGAGAAATTCGCGGAGGATCCCGAGACCTTCCGACAGATCGAGCGCGCCACAGGGGGTGAGACGGAAACCATCCTCTTTAACATTGACATTGAAAGCTCCATCCATAAGGACAAAACCGCCGTGCTGCGCGTCTTTGCCAAGATGTTCTACAACCACTTGGGCTTCTACGGCGAAAATCTGAAGGTGGCGATGCTGGAATACTATATCGAGCAGAGCGGTAAGACCGAGGAATTCCGCAGCGTGTTCGAGCAGAAAAAGGGCAAGCCCTGGGTGGAGATGCGCCGCGCCTTTGCCTTCAACGGCAAGTTCATCATTCCGACTTTGATGGAAGTGCTGGACATGAGCGAGGAGGATGCCAAAAAGTGGTTTACCGATAAGACCGCAACGGAGCTGTCCATCGCCCAGCTGGTTCGTGACATCAAGGCGTATGTGGACAGCAAGCCGAAGGACTTCCGCCTGCTGTTTATGATCGACGAGGTCGGTCAGTATGTCGGCACCGACACCGATATGCTTCTGAATCTGCAATCCCTGACGGAAAAGCTCGGCAGCGAGTGTCAGGGCAGGGTGTGGGTCGTCTGCACAGGGCAGGAGGCGATCGACGAGATCATCAAGGTGCGCGCCGACGAATTCTCCCGCATTCAGGCGCGGTTCAAGACCAGACTCTCCCTGACCTCTTCCTCCGTGGATGAGGTGATCCAGAAGCGTATTCTGAGGAAGAACCTTGAGGGAGAGCGGGTTCTGACCGCTGTTTATGAGCAGAACGATTCCGTGCTGCGCAACCTGTTCACCTTCAACGGCGCACAGCTGGACATCAAGGGCTACGGCACGCCGTCGGACTTTACCACGAATTTCCCCTTTGTGCCTTACCAGTTCATCATCATGCAGAAGGTCTTTGCGGAGATCCGTAAGCACGGCAACTCCGGCAAGCACCTGTCCGGCGGGGAGCGCTCCATGCTGTCCGGCTTCCAGGAGGCGGCGCAGAAGGTGCAGGACAAGGACGAGTATGCCCTCGTGCCGTTCTTCCGCTTTTATGACACCGTACATAGCTTCCTGGACGGCTCCATCCGCCGCGTGATCGAGCGCTGCGCCCGTGCCGCCGCGGCGGGGGACGGCATCGAAGCCTACGATGTGGAGGTGCTGAAGCTCCTGTACCTGATCCGCTATATCGACAACGATGTTCCCGCCAATTTGGATAACCTCGTGATCCTCATGGCGGACGATATCCGTGTGGACAAGATCACCCTGCGGGAGAGCGTCCGCGCGTCCCTGAACCGGCTGCTGGGGCAGAACTACATCGGCAGAACCGGGGAGACCTATCACTTCCTGACCGACGAGGAACAGGACATTCAGAGAGCCATTCAGAACGAGACCTCCGTGGATACCGCCGCCATCGTGGAGCGTATCGCCCAGATGATCTTTGCCGACATTTATCCGACGAAGAAATACCGCTACGGCAAGTATGACTTTGCCTTTGACCAGATGGTAGACGGCGTTACCGTGGGCGCTGTTACCGGGGGTATGCGGCTGAAATTCCTGACCGTGGCGACCGATGCCGCCGAAAAATCCGCCCTGCGTCTGATGACCGAGTCTTACGGGCAGGCGATTGGCGTGCTTGCGGAGACGGACTACTACAATTCCTTAGAGCAGGCGATGAAGATCCGCAAGTATGTGAAGCAGAGAAACGTGGCGCAGCTGCCGAAGTCCGTGCAGGACATCATCCGGGACCGGCAGGACGAAGCCACCCGTTTGGAGACCTCCGCGATCGAGGAGCTGCGAAAGGCGATTGCTGCCGCCGAATTCTATGTTGCCGGAGAGCACATTGCGCTGAAGGCAGGCGACGCAAAGGCGAAGATCGACCAAGCGCTGGAATACCTTGTCGCCCATGTCTACAGCGAATTGGATCTGATTACCCGCAATGCCGAGACCGACGCGGATATCCTTGCCATTTTGCGGGGGACGGAACAGAGCCTGCCCGGCATGGAGCCGAACCGGGACGCCGCCGCCAAGCTGGAAGAATACTTAGAGCTGCAGCACAGAAGAAACCTGCCTACCTCTATGGCGGATGTGCAGAGCCGCTACCAAGCCATTCCCTACGGCTGGCGTGAAATTGACATTGCCGCCGTTGCCGCGCGGCTGATCTTCGAGCAGAAGGTCACCATCAAATATGCCGGCACGACGATCCAACCGACCGACCCGAAGCTGCCGGACATGCTGCGGAAGAAGAGCGAGATCGGCAGAACCGCCATTTCCAAGCGTCAGGCGCCCCCCGCCGCAAAGCTGAGAGCGGCAAGGGCGTTCCTGCGGGAGTACTTTGATGTGATGGATGTGCCGGAGGACGAGGACGGTCTGATTGCCTTTCTTGTTGACCGCTTCCGGCAGCAGAAAGCCCACTATGCGGAGCTGAACGAGCGCTATGAAGGCGGCAAGCGGTATCCCGACCGCGGTCTGCTCCAAAAAGCCATTGCGCTGACGGACGATGTGCTCTCTCAACAGAAGGACAACCTCGCCCTGATCGACCGGGTGCTCAAGAAGCAGGACGAGCTGTTTGACAATAAAGAGAAACTGGTTCACGTGGAGGGCTTCTTCAAGAACCAAGTGACCGTGTTTGATGCCGCAGCCAAGCTGGAAGCAGACCTGCGCAACGAGCTGGATTATCTGTCCCACGAACCGGAGGCGAACGAGGCGCTGAATCGGATTCGTATGGTGGTCTTCGTTCCCGGCGGCTTTGATTACAAGAAAATACCGATGCTGAACGGTTGGATGGCGACCGTCCGGGAGGGGCACGAGCGTCTGCTGCAGGCGAAGCGGGAGGAGCTGCTGGGCTACTGCCGGCAGTGCATGGGTGCGATCCACCAAACCGCCAACGGTAATCCGGATGCCGGGGAGCTCATCTCGAAAGCCGATGCCTTCTATCAGCAAAAGATGGATGCCATCGCCGCCATGACAAGCCTTGCGCTGTTGGACGGTCTGATTCCGCCGATGCTTCAGTATAAGGATTCCGTCTGCGAGAGGCTGGAAATGCTCTGCCGTCCGCCAAAGCCTGCGGACAAGCCGAAGTCCGCCGCTGCAACGCCTCCGGCTGCGAAGAAGATCATTAAGGCATATAACCGCAGCATCGTCTTCCCGGCAAAGCAGCTGGAGAGCGAAGCGGAGGTAGATGCGTATGTCGAGCGGGTGCGCGCCCAACTGAAGCAGCTTCTCAAGGGCTGCGACGGCATCAAGCTGAACTGAGGAGATCGTTATGGACAAGAATGCGATCAAGAAATACGCGGTTTGGGCGAGGCGGGAATTGATCTCCCGTGTCGCCCAAAAGGCGCTGCAATATGGAATCACGGAGGAGAATATCGTACCGGCATCCGCAGCAAGCGTCAACGGTGTTGTCCTGTCCGCCGAGGAGAGGAAACAGCGCGCAGCCCTGATCGAGAGAATTCATTCCAAGGGCTATGCGCAGGTCATGGAGGAGGTTGCCTATACCTGGTTTAACCGCTTTATTGCGCTGCGCTTTATGGAGGTCAACGGGTATCTGCCGACCCATGTGCGTGTGTTTACGGACGAGGAGAACCGGTTTAAGCCCCAAATTCTCACCGAGGCGATCACCTTAGAGATGCCCGGCTTGGACATGGAGAAGGTCTATGCCCTGAAGGATGCCAACGATGACGAGGCGCTTTTGAAGTATCTGATCATCACCCAGTGCAATGCCCTCAGCCCGATTCTGCCGGGGATGTTCCAGCGCATTGCGGACGATACGGAGCTGCTGTTTCCGGACAACCTGCTCAGGGAGGGAAGCGTGATTCAGCAGATGATCGAGCTGATCCCCGAAGAGGACTGGAAGGACGCCGTTCAGATCATCGGCTGGCTGTACCAGTACTACAACAGCGAGAAAAAAGACGAGGTCTTTGCTGCTCTGAAAAAGAATGTTATGCTGATATGCCGGCGGATGAGAAGGCGGAAGTAAAAGAATCCCTGCTGAGAGAGCAAGGATATCTCTGCGCCTATTGTATGTGCAGAATTGACAACGGAACCGGAAAGCATAGATCAACGATTGAACATTGCACGCCCCAGGCGGTCACGACAGAAAAAGAGCGCTTGAACTATAAAAATATGATTGCGGTCTGTTGGGGAAATCGTGATGCGCATTGCAATGACGATAAAAGCTGCGATGCGAAACGCGGTTCATTACCGCTTGAACGTCAAGGGATGGAAGCGTTGGATGTCTTTCGCGGAGAATCGTTGACCGCCATTCACTATTCCTCCGATGGAACCATGTATTCTGAAGATGCCGGAGTAGACAGGGATATCAATTTGCGATTAAATCTGAATTGTGAGGCGCGAATGCTGAAGCAATGCAGGCGAAGTGCACTGATAGCAGTACAAAAGAAAGTCAACGCTGACTATCCGAACAAAACTGCGCCAAAGGAGTATTACCGAAGACTGCTGGACGCTTATATGCAACAAGGCGGCTATTGCACGCCTTACTGCGGAATCATCATAGATTGGCTGAAAAAACGAGTATAAGGATACATATTGGGGAGAGCTCCATGGATATTGAAAAGATACAACATGATTTAGTCCGACGCTTTGCTGCGCCTCTGCCGGAGTTTTATCGGCGGCGGATTATCTTTTGGTACGACGAGGAGCGGGAGTTTGCGGATCAGCTTGGGGAGCTGGTGCTGGAAAACGCAAGCGTTCTCGTGCTGACCGGAACAAACACCTTCGCCGCGAAGAAGCTCCTTGCGGCGGAGGATACCACCGGCAACTATCTGGTGTATTCACCGCTGCGCTTTGAAAGACCGGAGGACAACTGGCTTCTCAACATCGAGCTTTACAGCGAGGAATTCCGCGCCGACCTCTGCTCCATTTGGATGGATGAGATGGGCTTGCCGGGCAACGCCCCGGTGCGCCGCGCGGTGAAGGGCTACCGGAGGTTCTTCGGCAGCATCGAGCGCCGCAGGAGCGTGGCGGCGATGGCGCGGGATATCTCTACGGCGTCGCAGCTGCATTTGGCAGTGATGGCTTCCGTCTGCGGATTAAGGGACGCACAGCCCGCCGGGATTATCCGCGCGGTTCTCAGCCAATCGCCGGACTTGAACAGCAATCCTATCTATCAGGAGCTTGTAAAATACGGCGCACAGCAGCCGTTTTGGGCGATGGCGGCGCAGGTCACCGGCTACGCCGAGGGAGAGGATGCCGACCTCGGACGCTTGGCAACGCACATTTTGCTGACAGCCGCCACGCGTACCCTGCGCGCCGCGCTCCCCTCCGGCTTGGACGGCTTTCTCTCCGCGCCGCACCAATCCTATTGCTATGATCTGGTTTCCGACTGGCTTCGCTCCGACGACAACGGCGCTCTGTACCGGATCGCCCGGTTTGTCGAGCAGGAGGCACGGCTCGGCGCATGCTTTGATCGGATGGCTGTGGAGGAGCTGCTGGACACGGAATGCTTCCCGTGCGTCAACGAGTGCATTCTGAAGCAGCTGATGAAGGATATCGGCAGCTTCATCATCCATCCGGAGCGTATCGGTGCCGTTGTGGAAAAACGCCGCACGATGGCGTGGTATGACGCGGTCTCCTGCTATTATGAGGGGCTGCTGCAGGTCGCGAATATGCAGACCTTCTTCCACGACCACGCCGCCGGCTTCCATCTGGCACAGGCGCGGGAGGTTTGGAAGGCATATACCACCGACTATTATAAGATGGATACCTACTACCGTCAGTTCCATCTGTGCTTCCAACGCAGCCTGACGGTTTCCCATGAAGTGCTGGACGACCTGTTTAAGCATGTGGCGGAGCAGGTCGAAGGTCTGTACAACGGCTGGTTCCTGAATCAGCTGGGCAGCAACTGGTCGGAGGTCTGCGCGGAGGAGCTGGCGCGGTACGGTCACATTTTGGAAATCGATCGGCAGGAGCAGTTCTATCGCAGCCGTGCGGCATCCGGCGATAACAGAGTGTATGTCATCATCTCCGATGCGCTCCGCTATGAGGTGGCGGCGTCCCTGACCGAGCAGCTGCGCCGTGAGACCCAGAGCAAGGTGACGCTGGAGAGCATACAGGGGATGTTCCCCACGATTACCAAGTTCGGCATGGCGGCGCTGCTGCCGCACAGCGAGCTGAATGTCGTTCCGAAGGCAAACGGCGGCGTCTGCGTTTTGGCGGACGGGGCTTCTACCGAGATGCCGAACCGGGACAAGGTGCTGAAAACCGCCCACGGCGCAAGCGTGGCGCTGCAATATAAGCATATCGTCAAGCTGAAACGCGCGGAACGGCAGGCGCTGGTCAAGGGCATGGACATCGTTTATATCTACCACGATAAGATCGACGAGGCGAGCCACACGGCGGACAATCTGGTGTTTCCCGCCTGCGACGACGCCATGGCGGAGATCAAGAACCTCATCCGCATCATTTGCAATGAGTTCGGCGGTACCCGTATTTTTATCACGGCAGACCATGGCTTTCTGTATACCTACAGCCCGCTGACCGAGGATGACAAGGTGGACAAGACCGGCTTCCGTCAGCAGGCGGTGGAATACGGCAGACGCTACGCGATCCTGCGGCAGGGCGCAAAGCCTGATTACCTGCTGCCGATTCGCTTTGCCGATGAGGCATCCGGTCTTGCCGCGTTTGCGCCGAGAGAGAATGTCCGCATCAGGATGAGCGGCGGCGGTCTGAACTTCGTGCACGGCGGCATCAGCCTGCAGGAGATGGTCGTGCCGGTGATCGAGTATCAGTTCCTGCGGAACGCGAGCAAGACCTATCAGCGCAACCGTGAAAAGTATGACACCAAGCCGGTGACGCTCAGCCTGCTCTCCGCAACCCGCAAGCTCAGCAATATGTTCTTCTCGCTGAACTTCTATCAAAAAGAGGCGGTCGGCGACAACCGCAGCCCCTGTCATTACCTGCTGTATTTCACGGACGCCGACGGCAGGCAGATCAGCGATGCGGCGCGCATCATCGCGGACAAGACCGAGGATAACGGGCAGGAGCGCACCTTCCGCTGCGGCTTTCACCTGAAGAGTCTGCAATACAGCAACCGTGAAGCCTACTATCTGATCATCGCGGACGAGTCCGGTCGGCAAGCGCCGCAGCGGGAGGAATTCCAAATAGATCTCGCCTTTGCCCCGGAGGAATTTCATTTCTTCGATTGATCCGTATCGCATCAGATGGTGTGGGTACGGCGCATGAACAACATCCGCGAGGTTTCGGAAGAAAGAATATTGGACGAGATCATTTGCGTATAGCATACAATTGGCTGCCTCACTTTTGCTGATGTGAGGCAGCCTGTTTAAGATGCAATGATCCGCAATTTGCAACGGTACGGGTGAATTAATTTGTACGGAGCCGGTAGTTCCTGCACGAGATTGCCACGGCGCGTTGCGCCTCGCAATGACATGGGAAGGGAGTTTGTGCGGAATGGGTAGTTCCTGCACCGGGCGGATACTATCCGCCCCTACGGCGTGAACTCCGATTTTTCTCGTAGGGGCGGCTATTAGCCGCCCGCGTTTTTCATCCGCGCGGAGCGCTCCGACACTGTTCACTATTCACTCTTCACTCCTCACTATGACATGGTGGGGAGTTTGTACGGAATGGGTAGTTCCTGCACCGGCGCGCCGAGTCGTCGCGCCCTACGGCGGGGGTGCGTTCGACGGCCGTAGGGCACGACCACCGGGCGTGCCGACCGCGTAAGCGGCAGACGGTACAGAGGAACAGGTTTGTACGCAGTCGGCAGTTCCTGCACGAGATTGCCACGGCGCGTTGCGCCTCGCAATGACATGGGAAGGGAGTTTGTGCGGAATGGGTAGTTCCTGCACCGGGCGGATACTATCCGCCCCTACGGCGTGAACTCCGATTTTTCTCGTAGGGGCGGCTATTAGCCGCCCGCGTTTTTCATCCGCGCGGAGCGCTCCGACACTGTTCACTATTCACTCTTCACTCCTCACTATGACATGGTGGGGAGTTTGTACGGAATGGGTAGTTCCTGCACCGGCGCGCCGAGTCGTCGCGCCCTACGGCGGGGGTGCGTTCGACGGCCGTAGGGCACGACCACCGGGCGTGCCGACCGCGTAAGCGGCAGACGGTACAGAGGAACAGGTTTGTACGCAGTCGGCAGTTCCTGCACGAGATTGCCACGGCGCGTTGCGCCTCGCAATGACATGGGAAGGGAGTTTGTGCGGAATGGGTAGTTCCTGCACCGGGCGGATACTATCCGCCCCTACGGCGTGAACTCCGATTTTTCTCGTAGGGGCGGCTATTAGCCGCCCGCGTTTTTCATCCGCGCGGAGCGCTCCGACACTGTTCACTATTCACTATTCATACTAAACACTAAATAAAAGTAGACTCAATCCAAGAACGGCAAGTAATACTCTT
>JBJDYD010000087.1:0-10330 GCA_051867015.1 Faecousia sp.
GCTCCTTCGTCACGAACGGCTGCGCAACCGCGTCGCTGCGCTCCTCGCAATGACAGTGGAGGGGAGTTTGTGCGTGGCTGGGGGTTCCTGTACCGGCGCGCCGGGGTCGTCGCGCCCTACGGCGAGGGTGCGTTTCACATTCGTAGGGCACGACGACTCGGCGTGCCGTCCGCGTAAGCGGCGGAGGGTAGGGATGAACGGGTTTGTGCGCAGTCGAGGGTTCCTGCACAGGATTGCCGCGTCGCTGCGCTCCTCGCAATGACAGTGGAGGGGAGTTTGTGCGCGGTTGGTAGTTTCTACACGTGGCGGGGACATGTCGCCCGCCCTACAGGGGGCGTGACAATGACAGGGAGGCTGCCCTGATTTGTCATTGCGAGACCGGTGCGCACGCTATCCGCAAGGGGTACGTTGCATCTGTAACACTCCTTCGCCGCGAAGGGCTGCGCACCGGTCGTGGCAATCTCCGGTTGGAGGTTTGTGCGCAGTCGGGGGTTCCTGCACGAGATTGCACCCGCAAGGGGTATGCCGCATCCGTAACGCTCCTTCGTCACGAACGGCTGCGCAACCGCGTCGCTGCGCTCCTCGCAATGACAGTGGAGGGGAGTTTGTGCGTGGCTGGGGGTTCCTGTACCGGCGCGCCGGGGTCGTCGCGCCCTACGGCGAGGGTGCGATCTAGGGATGCAGGTCGGAGACATGTCCACGGCTTACAGAGAATTTCCGTAGGAAAATAACTCGCCCCGTTTCCGAGGATGGGAAACGGGGCGAGTGCTTTATTTGGGCATATGGACATCGAGCTGGGGGTAGGGGATGGAGATGCCTTCTTCGTCGAATTTTTTCTTGACGGCTTCGGTTACGTCAAATTTGACTTCAAAATAGTCCCCGGGAGCGACCCAGAGAAGCAGGAGGTAGTTCACGCTGCTGTCGGCGTATTCGCTGATATGTACCTCAGGCGGTATGTCCGGACAGAGCTTCGGATGCTGCGCCGCCGCGAGAAGCGCCGCCTTGACGCGGTCAACATCGTCGTCATAAGAGGCGGAGAAGGTCAGGTCAATGCGGCGCTTTCCCTCGACCGTGTAGTTATAAATGCGGGCGGCGGAGGCGTCGCTGTTCGGGATATAGATGCGCTTGCCGTCGGCGGTCATGATCTGTGTATAGCACATGCCGATCTGCTCAACCGTGCCGCTGTCAGAGCCGATCTGGACGAAATCGCCGACGCGGAACGGGTGCGTGGCAAGCAGCGTAATGCTGCCTACCACATTGGAAAGGGCGTTTTGCACCGCCAGCGAGATTGCCAAGGAGACGACGCTCAAGAGCGCGACCAGCGAGGTCACATCGACGCCGAGACTGCCGGCGGCGATGAGAATGACGATCGCATACAGCAGCACGCGCATAGTCGCTTTTAGGAAGGCAAATATCGTTCTGTCCAGCTTGGAACGGCTGAGCATGCGGTCAAAGAGCTTCAGCAGCAGCTTGACCACAAGGATGCCGACGACCATAATCAAAATCACGGGCAGAAGCTTTTTCAGCGTCAGCGTGGCGAAAAAGCTTCGGATTTCTTCCCAACTCATTGTGCTTCCTCCGTTTCTGAGGCGGGCAGGCGGTGGGAATCTGCGTTGACATACGCCATCAGCTCGTCTCCTGTAATGGTTTCCTTTTGCAGCAGGTAGAGTGCGATTTCGTCGAGCAGACTGCGATTGTCCCGCAGAAGCTGCTTGGCGTCCTCATAGCAGGAGCTTAACAGAGCGCGTACCTCATCATCCGCTGTGGCGGCGGTGGTCTGCGCGCAGTCCATATATGCTTGCCCGTCCAAATATTCGCTCTGCGTGGCGGCGAGCGCCATGAGTCCGACCTTATCGCTCATGCCGAACTGGGTGACCATGCGGCGCGCAAGCTCGGTCGCGCGCTGAATGTCATTTGCAGCGCCCGTGGTCTGAATGCCGAAGACGGTCTGCTCCGCCGCGCGTCCGCCCAAAAGGGTCTGCAGCTGGATGAGCAGCTCTTCCTTGGAATTGAGATATTTTTCCTCTTCGGGCATCTGCATCGTGTAACCCAGTGCGCCGGAGGTGTGCGGCACGATGGTGATCTTGGAGACGGGCTGCGAATGCTTGCGCAGTGCGGCGACGAGGGCGTGACCGACCTCGTGGTAGGCGACGATGCGCTTTTCCATATCCGTCAGCACGGTGCCCTTTTTCTCCGTGCCGGCGATGACCGTCTCAAAGGAGACGAGAAGATCCTGCTGGTTGACCGCCTGCCTGCCCATGCGCACGGCGCGCAGCGCAGCCTCGTTGACCAGGTTGGCAAGGTCTGCGCCCACCGCGCCTGCCGTCGCCTGCGCCAGCTTGCGCAGATCAACGTCTTCGGCAAGGCGGATGTTGCGTGTGTGGACGAGAAGGGTCTGATAGCGTCCCTCCAAATTCGGACGGTCGACGACAATGCGGCGGTCAAAGCGCCCCGCACGGAGCAGCGCCTTGTCCAACACCTCGGGGCGGTTGGTTGCCGCGAGAATGACGACGCCCTTCGACGAGTCAAAACCGTCGATTTCCGCAAGCAGCTGGTTCAGGGTCTGCTCACGCTCGTCATTGCCGCCGAACTTGCTGTCGCGGCTTCTGCCGATGGCGTCGATCTCGTCGATGAAGATGATGGCGGGGGCGACCTTCGACGCCTCCCGGAACAGGTCACGGACGCGGCTTGCGCCGACGCCGACGAACATCTCCACAAAGTCCGAACCGGAGATGGAGAAGAAGGGCACATGCGCTTCGCCCGCGACCGCCTTGGCAAGCAGGGTCTTGCCGGTGCCGGGGGAGCCGACCAGGAGCGCGCCCTTCGGCAGCTTTGCGCCGATGGCGGTGTATTTCTTCGGATTGTGCAGGAAGTCAATGATCTCGACGAGGGATTCCTTTGCCTCGTCCTGCCCCGCGACATCGCGGAAGGTCACACCCGTCTCTTTTTCCATATACATTTTGGCTTTGCTCTTGCCGATGTTTCCGATTCCGCCGATGCCGCCGCCACCGCCTGCGCGGTTCGCGACCATCCGCATGATGAGCGAGAAGACTAAGAACAGCAGGATCGGGAAAATCACCCACGAGAACAGGAAGGAGAAGGTATCGTCCTCTGCCTGTACGCCCGTGAACTCAACGCCGTTTGCCTGCATCGTATTGACTACATCGGTCAGATCCACATTGGGCAGCCGCGTGGTATAATAGATCATCTTCCGGTCGTTTTCCACATCCTCCCGGAGTGTATAGGCGATCTGATCCGCGCCGATTTCCGCGCTTTGGATAAGGTCGCCGCCCGCTGCGCTCAGGAAACGGTCATAGGTCACCTGCTCCTGTCGGGAGGAGGTGAAGAGACGTATGATCTGATTGCCGAAAAAGGTAAGCACGATGACAAGCAGGATCAGCGCGATGATGGAAAACTTCGGCTTGTTATCGTTTTGCGGTTTTTGATTGGGATTGCGGTTTGCCATTTTTTCACTCCCTCTTTTGATTTCTCAGCCTCCGCATACAGCGCCGTAAGAGGCTTCTTTTCCTTCTGCATCATAGCATATTTTTTGCCCGTTCGCAATTCGTATCGCCCTGCGCGGCGTGAATTTTTTGTAAAATCCGAGGAAATTTTCTCTGAACACACATTTTATATTGTCTCCGCTCGTTTTTTTTGTTATAATGTTCAGAAGTAAAAAATTAAGGGAAAAGTGAACGTTTATGAAAAGAATTTCCGATACGCAGCGTCCGGAGGAGAATTCGGAGGGCTTGATCGAGGGCAGAAACGCCGTAACCGAGGCGATTCGCAGCGGCAGAGCCATCAACAAGGTCTTTTTAGCCGACGGAGACACCGATAAGGCGCTGGGCAGACTTGCTGCCATGGCGAAGGAAACAGGCGCGGTCGTCGTCCGCATCGACCGGCGAAAGCTCAACGAGATGAGCCCGACCGGGGCACATCAGGGCATCATCGCAGCCGTCGCCGCCCATGAATATGCGTCGGTGGATGATATGCTCGCCGCCGCGGAAAGCAGGGGAGAAGCGCCGCTTCTGGTCGTCTGTGACGAGCTTTCCGATCCGCACAATCTCGGCGCGATCCTGCGAACTGCCGAATGTGCCGGAGCGCACGGTGTGATCATCCCGAAACGCCGCAGTGTGGGACTGACCGCAGTGGTGGGCAAGGCTTCGGCGGGGGCAATCGAGTATATGCCTGTGGCGCGCGTGAGTAATATTGCCGCTACCCTGCGCGAGCTGAAGCAGCGGGGCGTGTGGATTTTCGGTACGGCTGCCGAGGGCGCAACCCGGCTGTATGAAGCCGATTTGACGCTGCCTGCCGCTATTGTGATCGGCAACGAGGGCGTCGGTATGAGCCGTATTGTCGCAGAGCAGTGTGATTTTAAGGTGAGCATTCCCATGAAGGGACGTATCTCCTCGCTCAACGCCTCCGCCGCTGCTGCAATTTTACTTTACGAATCTGTTCGTCAGAGAGGATGAGCTTATGGAACGACGCGAGCCGGAACAATTGAATCAAACGGATCAAGCGGACGCGCCGGAGGAATACCGACTCGACGATATCCTGCGCGAGTTCGGCGCAGGCGCGGACGAGCCGAAGGAAAGCGTAAGCTCGGACACGATGACCTTCCAGCCCATCCGCTCCGCACCCGTTGACCCGCAGCCGGACGCGCCGACGAAGACGGCGAAGCCGAAAAAGAGCAGGCTGTCAAGGGAGAAGCTTGAAAAGTCCGAACCGGAGCCGGAGAAGCCGAAGCCGGTGCAAAGGGAGACGGTGCAGCAGCCGCCGACGCGGAAGGAAGCACCCGCGCAACGCCGCGCACCGGAGGAACCGCAGGCAAAACCAAAGAAACGCGCGAAGGTCTCGCCGGAGCAACCGCAGCGCCGAGAGGCGAGAAGGTCTGCCGAGACGCCGCCGAAGGTACGGATCGCAATGCCCGAGGCAGCACCGAAGCCGCAGGAGCTTCTGCGCCGTTGCAAGGACGGCTCCGGCACGCAGCGTCTGCGCCTGCTGTTCCTCGGAATTGTCACATTGCTCCAGCTGCTTTTGATGTTCTGCGCGGAGCCGAAGTGGAATTTTCTTCCGCTTTCTGCGTCGGGAATCGGCTGGTGTTCCTTGGCGCTGGGTGTGCTTTCACTGGCAGTTGCCTATGATGTTCTGCTTGAGGGAGTGCGCGACCTTTTGCGCCTGCGCGTGAGCCTGAACACGCTTGCCGTTCCGGTGAGCCTGCTGACATTCCTCCATGCGGTACAGGTGCTGCCGCAGGGCGGGCAGACCTTCTTCCCCGTGCTTTCGCTGCTGCTGTTCTTCTTGCTCCGCGCGCTCGCGGCGCAGCGCAGAGCGATGTTTTATACGCTGCGTACCGTTTGCTCGTTTGATACCCCGATGGGCATTTATGAGACGCCGCAGCAGCCTGCCTCTCTGCGCCGTGATACGGCAGATACCGAGGATTTCATGCGCTGCCTGCTCCGCCCCGACCTCACGCAGAACGCAATGCGCGTATATGCGCTTGTGATGCTGCCCCTGACGGGCGTGCTGGCGTATTTACTCAGCGTCCGCAGCACCAGCGGCTTTGTACAGGCTTGGCTGCTGCTCCTCCTCGGTGCAATCCCCTTTGCGGGTGCGCTGTGCTTTGCGAAGCCCTTTGCGGCGCTGGCAAAACGCCTTGCCTCCTTCGGCGGTGCGCTCTGCGGCTGGCACGGCGCGAAAGCCTTTCACGGCAAGCATACGATCATCCTGCGCGATGAGGATATTTTCCCGCGCTCGCACATCTCCTCGAACGGCATGAAGCTCTTCGGGGCGCACACCGCGCCCCGCGTGATTGCTTTTGCCCTTGCCGCGTTGGAGGCGGAGGAGAGCCCGCTGACGGAGCTGTTTGAATCGCTTCTGCGTTCGCAAAACGGCAGGCGCTGTCATGCCGCGAAATCCCGCATTTATGACAATAACGGCATCGGTGCGGAGGTCATGGGCGAGGTTGTGCTGGTGGGTACGCTTGCCTTTATGCGCAGCATGGGCGTGCATATGCCCGCAGGCACGCGCGTGCGGCAGGCGGTCTATGTGTCTGTCGGCGGCGAGTTAGCGGGGATCTTTGCCATCAAGTATAAGCCCTCTGCCTCAACCAAGAAAGGGCTGCGCGATGTGCTGGCAAACCGCAATTTCTCCGTTGTGCTGGCAACCCGGGATTTCTTAATTACCCCGGAGTTGATCGCTTCCAAATATGATGTGCAGACGCAGACAATGGTATTCCCTGCCTTTCCCGAACGCCTCCGCCTCTCGGCAAGCGATTCGCATGAGACGGATGCACAGGGTGCGCTGATCGCGAAGGATACCTTTGGCGCATTTGCCTCTACGGTGGCGGCGGGGCGCACCCTGCACAGCGCGGCGCTCCTGTCCCTTATCCTCTGCCTGCTGGCGGGGATCGGCGGCTTGCTTGTGTGCGCGCTGCTGATTGCGTGGAATTCCGCCGAGACCGCTTCGCCGCTGCATCTTGCCGCGTTCCAACTCGTCTGGGCGTGCCTGAACGCGATCTTTACTTTCGTACTGCTTCGATTTTAACCGTTTTTGCACTTTCTCACAAAAACCGCGCAAATAATTCTGATTTTTTTGTATTTGTCATTGCAATCTCGTTTTCTATCGTGTATAATAAAACTAATTGTGGCAACGAATGTTATGCCGCCCGCAGTCCTTTCCCGACTGCACAGAAAGGAGAATTTCAACACTATGTACACTGCGAAGGACATCCGCAATATCGCGCTGCTCGGTCACGGCGGCGACGGCAAATCCGCCCTGTGTGAGAGCATGCTCTTCCTGACGAAGGCAATCACCCGTCTCGGCAAACGCGCTGACGGAACCACCGTCTCCGACTTTGACGACGAAGAGAAGAAGAGACAGTATTCCATCAAGACCTCCGTGATCCCCGTAGAGTATGCGGGCTGCAAGGTGAATGTGCTGGATAACCCCGGCTATTTTGATTTCGCTGCTGAGGTCGTGCAGTCCCTGCGCGTCGCGGACGCGGGTCTGATCTGCCTGACTGCAAAGTCCGGCATCGCCGTCGGCACCGAAAAGGGCTGGAAGTCCCTTGCGGATGCGAATTTGCCCGCAATGTTCTATGTTTCCAAGCTCGACGAAGAGCACGCGAATTTCTTCGGCACCTTTGATGCCATCCGCGACACCTTCGGCGCCTCTGCCATTCCCTTCACCTTCCCGATTCTGAACGGTGAGCAGGCGGTCGGCGTGGTCGATCTGATCGCGAAGAAGGCTTACGACGTCAGCGGCAAGGAGATCGCTCTGCCCGCAGACGCAGAGGAAAAAATTGAAGAATACATGGCAGAGCTGAACGAGCAGGTCGCGGAGACCGATGAAGCGCTCATGGAGAAGTTCTTCATGGAGGAGCCGTTCACCGAGGAAGAGCTCATCAAGGGCATTAAGGACGGCATCCGTCAGCGCACGGTCACGCCTGTCTTCTGCGGCTGCGCGATGAACGGTCTCGGCACGACCCGTCTGCTGGAGAATATCAAGAAGTTTGCGCCCTCTCCCCTCGAAGGCAAGCCTGTTGTTACCGTCGATGAGGACGGAAATGAGTCTGAGCTGGCGCTCAATCCCGCCGGCAGCCCGATGGCGTTCGTGTTCAACACCGTGGCGGACCAGTACGGCAAGAACTCCTACTTCAAGGTTATCTCCGGCGATATTGAGGATACCTTGACTGTTATCAATGCCCGCACCGGCGACAACGAAAAGCTCGGCAACACCTTCTTCCCGAAGGGCAAGGACAATGTTAAGACCTCGAAGGTCTGCTGCGGCGATATCGGCGTATTCACCAAGCTTGCCTCCGTCCGCACCGGCGACACCCTCGGTCTTGCGGGCAAGGTCGTCACCGTGAAGCCCATGACCTACGCAGAGCCCTGCTACCGTATGGCGATCTACGCCAAGACCAAGGGGCAGGAAGATAAGGTCGCGTCCGGTCTGGTCAAGCTGAACGAGGAGGACGCCTCCTTCACCTACGGCAACGATCCCGAGACGAAGGAAATGATCATCGCGGGTGTCTGCGATATCCACCTGAGCGTTATCATCTCCAAGCTGCTGAGCAAGTATAAGGTCGAAGCAGAGCTGCGTCCTGCGAAGATTGCTTACCGCGAGACCATCAAGAAAAAGGTCGAGATCCACGGCCGTCACAAGAAGCAATCCGGCGGTCACGGTCAGTTCGGCGATGTTTACATCCGCTTCGAGCCGCAGAGTGAGACGGAGGACATGATCTTTGCCGACGAGACGGTCGGCGGCTGCGTGCCGAAGAACTTCATCCCCTCGGTCGAAAAGGGTCTGCGCAACTGCATCGGCAAGGGTGTTTTGGCGGGCTATCCCGTTGTGTTCCTGAAGTCCACGCTGTACTTCGGCTCTTACCATCCCGTTGACTCGTCCGATATGGCGTTCCAGACCGCTGCGGGCATTGCCTATAAGGAAGGTCTGCCCACCGCCGCGCCGACGCTTCTCGAGCCGATCGGCGAGCTGAAGGTCTTCATCCCCGATGCCAACATGGGCGATATCATCGGCGACCTCAACAAGCGCCGCGGTCGTGTCATGGGCATGAATCCCGACCCCGAGAATCGCGGCTGGCAGATCGTTGACGCGGAAGTTCCCATCGGCGAGATGAGCAGCTACGCCATTGACCTCCGTTCCATGACGCAGGGCAGAGGCTCCTACTCCCTCAAGTTCGTCCGTTACGAGGAAGTCCCGCAGATGAATCAGGCAAAGATCATCGAGGACGCCAAGAAGAACGAGGAAGAATAATTCACATTTTACAGCGGGTGCCGCGAGGCATCCGCTGTTTTTTGGAGGAGAAAATGAACAAATATGAATGGTTGGACGCGTATTTGCTGGATAAGGCAGGCGCGGAGAAGGATTACAAGCTTGAATGGCAGTGGTGGCGCTATCAGGTCGGCGGAAAGCTGTTCGCGGCGACCTGTCAGCCGGGTCCGGAGCACAAAGGCTACGACTGCCGCGAGCTGCTGACGCTCAAATGCGACCCGCTCCGTTCGGAGCTGCTGCGTGCGGAGTTTCCCGATATCGTGCCCGGCTTTTACTGCGATAAGCGGCACTGGATTTCCGTTTTCCTCGACGGCGAAGTGCCGGAGGACGTGCTGCGGGATCTCTGCGACAGCTCTTATCGGCTGGTGTTTGAGAAGCTGACAAAGAAGCTCCAAAGGGAAACTACGGGACAGTAATCATGCTGCTTCCCCAGTTGCCTGCTATTATGCCGATTTTTTGTTCGGTTCGTGCCTGATGCAGCAATCGTGCTGCTCGGCGCTTCCTCCTTTTCTCTCTGCTTGAAAGCTACAGGAGCGGATGCTTTTTGTCCGGCTGAGAGAAACGCCCGGGGTGCAGAGCAGTATCGGAAGCGCCATGGGCGTTATGTGAGAGTAATGGAACCTCTGAACAAATCGGCTGCGCTGCTAAGTGGATCTTTTGCCGCAGCTTTTCGGTTTGAAAACTTTGCAATACACAAAGTATTCCTGCGGTTTCCGAACCTCAATTTGCAACAAAATCTCTCGCCGACCGCTCTTGTGAATTCATTCAGAGCTTCCCTAAAAAATCTGCTGTGGTTTATTGAAGTGTCTCAATGCTTGGGTTTTGATATATGTGTGCTAACAACCCAACCATTTTAGTTTGTATTGTTCCGATAACGCAAATACTATTCCGATGTGCTCGTTGTTGTTCAGATGAATAAGGACATATTTACTTTTGCAACGAAAATATTCCTGGTTTCGTTGTGAAAGTACTCTTGCACTGTTGACTTTGATAACGAAATTGTCTATAATATATTTGAGTTGGTATCGCGAGGTGATCGATATGGATTACATGGCCGAGCTTGCCGCCATTGCGCAGGAACATGGCGGCATCATTGAAACGAAAACTGCTATAGCGCACGGCATCTCCAAAGCCATGCTTTATAAACTGTGCAGAGAAGATAGAATTCATCGGGTCGTTCAGGGGCAGTATATTCTTCCCTACGATATGCAGGATGAGCTGTTATCCATCAGCAAGCGTTCCAAGCAAATCATTTTTTCCCACGAAACTGCCCTGTTCCTTCATGGCATTTCGGATCGGACGCCTTTTGAGCATACGATCACAGTGCCGTCCGATTACACGGTATCAGCGGCAATCAAAAACGAATGTAAGGTCTATTACATCAAACAGAATCTGTTCGATCTTGGCCGGACTACGCTGAACACACCTGCCGGAAATGAAGTGCCGGTATATGATCTTGAGCGCACAATTTGTGACATGATTCGCAGCCGCAACAAAGTAGGTACGGAAACATTTCTTGCCGCTTTGAAGCTCTACG
>JBJDYD010000088.1:0-10299 GCA_051867015.1 Faecousia sp.
CCGAGTCGTCGTGCCCTACGGGCTACCTACAGTTTTAAGCGTTACAGGCTACTACAGCTTAGGGCGAAATCATTTTTGAAATGGGTGATATCATGTTTTATCTTCTTCTCGTTCTTTTTGCGGGGGGAATCGTCGCGCTGGATCAATGGACGAAGGCGCTCACCGTCGCAGCGGACAAGGCGGGTTCTCTGCCGACGGACAGCTTCCTCGGCATCTTCCACATCACGCATACGCAGAACACGGGCGGCGCGTGGGGTATGCTCTCGGGGCAGCTCTGGTTGTTTATCCTCGTGATGGCCGCCTTTTTGGCGCTCCTCGCCGTGATGATTTGGAAAAAATGGGTCACGAAGAAATTTGAATGGATCTGCCTCGCAGCAATTGCGGGCGGCGGCATCGGCAACATGATCGACCGCCTTTGGCACGGCTACGTCACGGACATGATCTGCTTCGATTTTATCGACTTCCCGATCTTCAATGTCGCCGACTGCTTCATCACCTGCGGCTGCTTCGCGCTGATGATCTACATTATCTTCTTCGACCGCGAAAAGAAGCCGCAGAAGCCCGAACAAACAGAAAGCGAGCCGAAGGATACGCCGTAGGACTGCGCAAGCTTTAAAGTGTATAAAAATATTCCCTCAAAAATCGACGGTTTTCTCGATTTTTGAGGGAATTTTTTCCGTATGCGTTCCTACACCTGCGTTTTCCGGCATCTGCACAAGCCGACGCTTCTTGATGATACCTTTTATACAGGATCAGGATTCGTCCATTGACACAAAATAGAACACCATTGTTCCGGTATCATCCGACAAGCCTTCACAGAGGCTCTCTGCGCGGCGGGCAAAGCCATGGAGCGTTCTGGCTTCGGAAAAGGCAAGTGCTTCAAAGTCTGCTCCGAAAGGGGTATCAAGCTTTGCATTCTCATCAAAATAGGTATTGTAGTCCTGCACACTGATATAGACCCACACGGTTCTTCCGCCGGAGGTACTGCATTTGCAGGCAACATCGGTGTTGAAAGCAGAGGTGCTCGGTCGAATGCCGACAACCGGTTCGATGGACACAATATTGACGTATACTTTGTCGAAGGAATCCGAACGCTCTGAAAACAATGCTTCCTCGTCAGAGGTCTTCGTGGTTGACGCTGAGGTTGAAGCAGTGCTCTTATGCGTAGAGGAGCTTGAAGAGCTGCAATTCGACAATGACGAGATCAGGAAGATCAGCAAGAAGATACCAAGCATCACTGCTACGATAATCTTCTTACGCGCCTGCGCCTCTTCCCGTTCCGCTTGCTGCCGCGCAAATTCGATCTTCCGCTGTGACGCCAGATTCAGATCGCGGATATCCTGCTTCAGTCTGGCAAACAGCTCGGGAATATCGCCGAATTCCGTCATCAGGTTCTGCAAGAGCCTGTGCGCAAGAGAGGTCTGTTCGCGTTCGTTATGGAGCTTTACGGCAAGATTTCTTGCGATTGTACACACGTTCTGTCTTGCTTTTTTCTTCAGCTCCGGCGGTAAGGCGCTTGATTTCACTTGGGCGTTCAGGCTTCTGACCTTCAGCAGAAATTCATCCACGACGCCCGGCGTTGCTGTATAAATCCGTTCCGCAGCAGTCTTGAGCGCCTCAATCTTGGACGATAGCTCCTCCGCTGCGCTGTTGCCTGCCAAAATCTCACTGAGCCGCTCGCCGTCGCATTTGAAAACATCGGAAAGCTCCCCCAATTCCGCGAAGATTTCTTTCATTGCAGTCACTAAGTGCAGCGACGCCTCCGTATAGCCCTTTTCGTTGTGCAGATGGAGCGCCAAATCGCGGAGCTGAAGACCGAGCCTTTCACTGACAGGATGCGACATGCCGCTTGCCATGGATCTTAACTGCAAGGGTTGGACGAGTCTATCCCATTTTTTTGTTTTTTCTATCAAAAGGTCAAGCTGCTGCGAGATCTCCGATTCGTCATCCAGCGTTTGTATCTGCGCGATCATAGCGCTCAGCGCATCGGTTGTCTGCTCAATGGCGGACTGCATTCGCAGCTCATATTGATCGATCAGATCGGAGACAATGATGCCATCCTGATAGGTTTCATCCGCAATGTTCTTCTCGGCAATCCTTGTAATCAGCGCGATATACTCCTCTTCCCGGAGCATATCCGTTTGTTCGGCAACGAGCTTTCGAATCTCCTCACGCTTTTTCTGCAGGGTCTGCCCCACCTCTTCCGCCGTGACTGCCCGCATTCCTGCCTGCGCATGGCAGGCATTGAGGCTCTCGGTCAGCGCGTTCCGATCAACGGCTTCATACTGCGCGTCAATCGCAAGAATTGCATCTCCCAGCTCGGCAGGCTCTTGATCATTCACAACAGAGAAGTTGTACAGCATTGCATTGAGCTTCGACAAGCCGCACAAGCCCTCCGTACCGATCTCCGCACGGCGGGCAATGCTGTCACGGATCGCAGTCAGACGTTCGTCTGCAACATCGCAAAACCAGTCCAACTCAGCCGTTAGGCGTTTGGACGGATTCAGCAGCTTTGCCTGCGCCTCCTCGCAGCTCCCGCTATCCAAAAAGAAGGCTTTTTCCTCCGCTTTTGCAACAATGCTTGCACGCGTGTCCGTGGGTGAAGCCTCTAAAATATAAAATGGGTTTTTCTCTAAGAAAACTGCCTGCACACCAATCCCCCCTATTCGACCGCCTGACTTACAGGTCAAACCCGATCTTTCGCTTTTCTTCTTTCTTCGGAAGCGCACGCAGCGCGTTTTCAAAGCACGAGGCAGTGATCGCGCCGCAGCCTTCCTTTACCGCAATCCGTCCCGCTTCACGGAGCACAAAGGTCACATCGGAAAGCGGATGCCCCTCCAGCTTTGCCGCGATGCCCGCTGCATCGACATCCTCCGCAATGGGCAGTTCTTTAAATCTCACTGCAAGAAGCGCTGCAATGTCGTCTCTGCTTGCCATTTTGACTTCAATGATATGGTCGAATCTGCCCTTTCGCAGGATGGCGGGGTCGATGGACGAAAGCATATTTGTCATTGCAAAGACCAATACACCCTTCGCGCTCGCCTCCGGAATTTTACGCAGAAACTCCGCAACCTCCTCCATGTGATGGATCGAGGCGGGTCCCGAATTGCTTCGGTCGCTGAGAAACGCTTCCATCTCGTCTATGACAACAATGGAAGGCGCCGCTTTGATGGCGGAATTGAAAACCTCGGAAATTTTCCTGCTGGTATCATGGATATAGGAGCTGGCAACAGAAGAGGAATCTATGTCAAACCTTCTCCAACCCAAATATTCCGACAACTTTTCCACCGCGTAGGTCTTTCCGCAGCCCGGCGGACCGTACAAGAGCGTCGCGCCGGGGAATGGGATCCCCATGCGCTCATACTCCTCCCGATGTAAAACGATATCAATAATATTATCTTGAAAAAACTGCTCCAGCTCCGGTCTGCCGGTCAATGTAAATCTGCCATCGGGCAATGCGCCTGCGGACTTCTCCTCTGCTGCGTCCTCGCAGGCGGAAACCGTCCGGCGCGTTTCTGCCCAACCGCCACGGTCTGCATCGTCTTCCGCCACAGGGAAGCCCGCCAATTCGAAGGATCTGCGCAGAACCTCCTCCGGCAGCCACGACATCAGCCTGGCGATCCGCGGAAACGACTTCGCCGAAACCGCAACGCCGCCGGTCAGCCATTTGCCGTAGATACAATCATTCGGCACGGCGTCCGCAGTTTGGCTTCCCGGCAGAAGCAACGAATACTCCTCAATATAAATCGCATCGTGCAGATCCATGTCCGGAAAGCTCTCCAACGTCGTGCGGAAGGTGATCGAAAAAGCTTCGATCTGTCCGTTATTCTCGGGAAACGGGCCCTTTTCGAGGGAGGAGATCAAATAGTTTCCCGTGCTGCACAACATCTTATATGTCTCATCTACGGTAACCTCGGTGAATAAGCCGTCGGCAAGTGCATAATCACGCACCCATTGCCGATGCACGGCATTGGTGACCGCAAGAACATAAGTATCCAAATTGGTAGCGTAAATTTGCCAATTTTCACCTTCGGAGATCATTTTTTTAATTCTCGTCTCCTCCGCAACCGTCAGCCCTCTCGGCAGCCATTGCGCCATAGGATCACCCCTTTATGATGTTCGCGATATCAAACATACTGTCTCCGGAATCCGTATGAATGCGGATTGCAAACAACCCAAACAGTATCTCTCTCAACCGCATAATGTCGCCTTCGGCAAGCGCCCGGTCACCCTGCTGTTTCAGCTCGGTAAAACGTTTGCGGTCGATAAAATTCGCCGAGGAAGAAACCGTTCTGCGATACCAATCGACCACAAACCAATCCTGTCGTAAAAGAATGACGGTATTTTTGTTCTTCATGTTGTCGAAAATATTGTCAAAATCGGCATCATTTCTCTCAATGGAGCGCTGCGCAGTACGGGTGAGATTGTCAAACGCCTGCTCTTCCGCCGGTCTTGCATACCTGCGAATGAATCGATCAAAGCATTCGACGCAGCCATCCAAATCCATTTGCCGGATCGTTCGCAGATTCTCCTGCCGCGTTTGGTTCATCAGCTTCTTTGCGTCCAGCAATGCATTGTTCGCCTTTTGCACATCCTCGGCATCGCTTTGCGCCTGACTGTCAAGGTTTGCCGCAAGCTCTGCTTTTTTTCTGGCGCTGTCCAGCCGCGGGTCGTCCACCTTTTCCGCCATTCTTTCGATCCGCTCCAACACCTCACGCCCTTGCTCGGCAATGGAATCCACAGCCTGCAGGTCGAGCTGCCCCTCCTGCCGCGAATAAAAGTTATGATTGCCGAAGGAAGCACCGATGCATGGGATGGATGCCTCAAGGCGTATCGTGCCGGAATCGGACATCTCAAACTCGCATTCAATGTCGGCACCTGTGGGAATGACGCCGGCAGGAAGATCCGTTCCGGCAATCTTCAGCACGCCGATAAAGCGGTTATCGGTGATCGGGGAAGAGATGCTCCCCTCCCATAGCTTAATATTGATGGATGCATTTGTACCCGCCTTCAGCGTTTGCCCCGCTTTGAAGGTGATCGTCCCCTTCTTTGGAAGGGCATCGCCTTCGTTAACCAAGAATTCCAAAACGGAAATGCCGCCGAGCTTATCCGCAACCTCTACGCCGATTGAATGAGAGGCGGGAATCGCGCCAATGGTGGCAAGCGTTTTGGTGATCACAATCTTGCGCGTTCCGATCGGCTGTTCATGCCCATAGGCGTCAAGAACCTTCACGGAGAAGGTGTTCTCTCCGCTTTGCGTCAGCGGCAGTGAGAGAATGAGGTTCTCCTTCAATGCGGCGCTTCCGGAGGTCCAACCCGTATCCAAGCTTGAAAACTGAATCGTATAGCCCTCCAGCTTTTTTCCGAGCACGCACATAATCTTCGCTGTATCGTTGGGCGTCCTCGCCGTATATTTAAAAGACAATGCTATGTCTGTTTCCATGACCTCATTGGTCGCCTTGCGGTTGTGGCTCGCCGTAGACCAGTCTATGGATTCGGCAAAAATACTCGCGCCTTCTGCAACTGCCGTCATCGGATTTACATCAATATTCACAGGAAGAGACAACTCAAAGGCGATCCTGTCGCGTAGCGGTTTATAGTTCGTCGGTCCTCCGACAAATACGATCTTCTCCAAATCATGCGCGGATAAGCCCGCTTTCTTAAGCGTCTCTCTTGTCGCCTCAAGGGTTTCCTTGACAAGCTCCGAAATGATGCAATCGACCGTTTCCCGCGTCAGGTCGATGTCGATATACAGCTCCGTACCCTCTTCATCAAGGGTACGCGCTTCGCTCTCGCTGAGCGCAATCGTGCTTACCTCCATCGCAGACAGCTCAATTTTTGCCCGTTCCGTCGCCCACTGCGCAATCCGGCAGAAGGTTTTGTATTTTGGATTCACCAAAAAATCATCGGGAAGCGCAAAGTTCGCTCTTAACCACGGGACAACGATCTGATGAAAAACCATACGGTCGATATCCCTGCCGCCGCACATCTCGATCCCGCCGTGCGCCAGCAAGTTGACTTTTCCGTGCATGTTTTCCGCTATGGAGACATCAAAGGTGCCGCCGCCCAAGTCATAAACAAGGAAAATCCCCTCCTGCTTCGATGCGCGCATCACACTCATAACGGCAGCAACCGGCTCTTGCATCAGCGCAACATTCTTCATTCCCGCAAGCCTTGCCGCTTGCAGCGTTGCGTCCTTCTTCATCTGATTGAACGCCGCCGGTACGGTAATCACAACGGCGGTCTCCGGATCGTTCCGTATCTCTTCCGGAAGATAGCCGTACAAAACCTTCAGAATCTCTGCGCTGCATTCCTCCGGCGTAAGGGAGAGATGCACCGACTCCAATTCGATCTTCGTACTCGTCCCCATAAAACGCTTAAACAGCGTCGCAGAGTTCGTAGGATTGTACGGGGCCTGATTGTAGGCCTTGCTGCCGTAATATCGGTTCCCGCGCTTGTCCACATAAATTGCCGAAGGGGTCACATCGTTCTGCTCCGGACTCTTCCAAATGCGCACATTCTTTCCGTCATAAGAGCAAATGGCACTGTTCGTCGTGCCGAGGTCAATACCAATATAATGTCTCACGGATCTTTCCTCCCCAAAATAACCGTGCCGGTTTTTATCACGGACCCCTCCTGCATAATAATCGGCTCCACCGTCTGCGCTACATACAGAATGTCGTCCGTTTTGAACTCTTCAAGGTTTAGCGGGATCACAGCCATGCCGGGATCATACAGCTGCCCGTCCGCAGTGACAAGGCGTAATCCCGCTTTATCAAGCGCTTTCGTGACTCTTTTGGAAAACCATGCAAACTGGCTGGCATATTTGCTTTGCTCCTCTGCATCCAACTTGCTGATTGCTTTCAAAAACACTCGCTGAAAGCGGAATAGCTCCCCCGCAATCGCAATCAAGCTCTCTTTCAAGGACTCGTATTCTTCATTCATTGTAAGGTTCCTTTCCGGGGCAAAACGCTGCTCCGCTTCACTGCAAGCTCTTTCATCTGTTTTGCCATAAGATTCCTTGTTATTATAGCAGCAATTAACAGTAACAACAATATCTTTTCGAAAATTTTCATGTATTTTGTACGAATGAATGGAAACGAACGCTTCCTTTTCTTTTCACAAGGTGCATTTGTAATTGTTATATGATATTCCTTGTGGTTCTTTCCTTATCCTCTGCCGATCGGTTGTCAGGATTACAGAAAGGGCACCGTTCGACAGGCGGTTTCCGACCTCTCGGTTCATATATTCGATAAAACGCTTTGACTCTCCGGGCAAAGCGTGGTATGATAGCGAAAAGAAAGTGAGGTGAGCGCATGGAGCTGACTGCACAGAATGCAGGCGAACGGGTGGATGTGTTTTTGGCGCGGGAGCTTTCCGGGCTGACGCGGAGCGCGGTGCAGAGGCTTTTGGAGCAGGGTCTTGTCACACTTCGAGGCACGCCCGTGAAAAAGAACGCCAAGACGGAGGCGGGCGCGGTCTATTGCGTCACGGTGCCGGAGGTGCGCGAGGTCGAGATCACCCCGCAGGAACTTCCGCTGGACATCGTCTATGAGGACGCGGATGTGCTCGTCATTAACAAGCCAAAGGGCATGGTCGTTCATCCTGCGGCGGGACATTCGGACGGGACGCTCGTCAACGCCCTGCTGCATCACTGTGGCGACTCGCTCTCCGGCATCAACGGCGAAAAGCGTCCCGGTATTGTCCACCGCATCGACAAGGACACGACGGGACTTCTCATTGTGGCGAAAAACGATTTTGCGCATCAGGCGCTTGCCGCACAGCTTAAGGATCACACCCTGCGCCGCACCTACGAATGCCTTGTCCACGGCGGCTTCAAGGAGAGTAGCGGCACCGTAAACGCTCCCATCGGGCGGCATCCGACCGACCGCAAAAAAATGGCGGTTGTGCAGAGAAACGGGCGCGAGGCGGTGACCCATTGGGAGGTCATTGCGCGCTACGGGCAGTACACGCATTTGCTCTGCCGATTGGAGACGGGCAGGACGCACCAGATCCGCGTCCATATGGCGTATCTCAACCACCCGATTGTCGGCGATCCCGTCTACGGCAGCGGCAGAGCGGAGCTGGGGCTGACCACACAATGCCTCCACGCGCAGGCGCTGACCTTCGTCCACCCGCGCACGGGCAAGGAGGTCACCGTCACCTGTCCCCTGCCGGACGAATTTCGGGATACTCTGCTGAAATTGCAGCGCATGGGATGATAAGTAGGCACAAGGAAGAGAAACAGATTGCCACGGCGCAGGCGACTCGCAATGACAAATAGGGTAGCTTTCCGTGTCATTGCGAGGCGCTTGCGCCGTGGCAATCTCTGTAGAGACGAAGGGCTAAGAGGAAATGCTGAGGGACTGAGGCGTCCCCGCGAGGATTCCGATTGTCGCGCGGAGATGTATTTCATAGGATGTTTATCCGTTTTCCAGTTTTCGGACATTTTTCATAAAGTAAAGCGCAGTGGTGGCAGCCATCATCAAAACGCCGGAGGCGATAATGACAATCGCCGCGCCGCGTCCGACGCTGATGTGCAGAACATCGGCGGCGCCGTCCGCCAGCAGACCCGAGATTCCGTAAGCCGCGACATAGCCGATCTGCGTAAACAGTCCGATCAATCCCCATGCGCGCCCTTGCAGCGCAGGCGGGATATTGGTACGGAGCAGATAATCAAAGCTCCCGTTCGCAAAGGGCAGCATGGCAAAAAACAGGAAGCCGAACACACAGATCATCAAAATGCTCTCCTTCCAGCCGAACAGGATCATGCAAGCCCCTGCCAAAAACAGAGACAGGCACAGAATCCGCACAAAATGCTTTTTGATTCCGAAAATACCCACAATCAGGCTGGACACGAGCATCCCTGTGGCGCAGACCGTCTCCGCAATGCCGAGCGTGGTGCTGCTCTCAAAGCTCAAAATCATCGGCTCCGAAAGGATCTGGACGCTCCCCAAAGCAAAGGTCATAAAGAAGGTCATTATAATCAGGGTGATGATTCCGCTTTGTTTCCTGATGATATTCCAGCCGTCCTTAACATCCGCGAAAAAGGAATGCGGTTCCGCGGTTCGGTTGCTTTGCAGTCCTTTTCGCACGATCCCGGTCACCGTCACCGTAAAAAAGAAGGTGGATATGTCAATGATCAGCAGCAGCCGGATATCCGCCACGGCAAGCAGCGCCCCTGCCAGCGCAGGCGCGATCAGATATCTTGAGCTGCCTGCCAAAGCCACAAGTCCGCTTGCTTTCGTGTATTCCTCCTTGGTCAAAAGATCTGTCACTGTGGCTTTATACGCCGGATCCAGCAGCGCCGAAAACATCGAGCTGATCGTGACGCCCACGCAGATCTGCCACAGGGCAGCTTCCCCGCGCATCATACAAATTAATATATAGATCAAGCCGATTGCCGAACAGCCGTCGCCGAGCATCATCATCAGTCTGCGGTCAAAGCGATCCGCCAGCACGCCCGCAGGCACGCCGAGAATCAACGCGGGGAGAAACGCCAGCAGCGTCACCAGCGCGGTGCTTGCGGCACTGCCGGTCTGCTGAAAAACATATACGCTGAGTCCAAAGCTCGAAAGTCCGCCGCCGATTGCCGAGACGAATTCCCCCGACCAGAGAAGCAGAAATTTTTTATATCCCTTTGACAGCTTCATTGCATCACTTCCCTTTCCGATTCGGCACCGCAACGCAGCCCGTTTTGTTACAAGAAATGCTGCTATTATACCCGTCTTTGGGGCAAGAGTCAATAGGCAGAAAAGCTGAGAGGTTAGGACAGAAAAGCTGAGAGGTTAGGACAGGCTAAGAATAAAAAGTGAACGAGCGCATTCTGAAACCGAAAAACGTGAAGGTCTCCTTTCCTTGTCATTGCGAGCCGAGGAACGAGGCGTGGCTGCGCAGCCGTTCGCGAGGAACGAGCGCTACGGATGCGGCATACCCCCTGCACAGCCGTTGGCGACAAAGGAGCCTTACGGATGTGGCGTGCCCCTTGCGGGTATTGCGGGTGCAATCTCGTGCAGGAATGATCGGCTGCGTACAAGCTTAAAACTACATAGATTGCCACGTCGCTGCGCTCCTCGCAATGACAAATAGGATAGTCCTTTTGTGCCAACGAAGCTGCCCTTTGAATTCACAAATAAGGATTGTCCTTGACAAAGGGTACGCCGCGGACTGAGGTGTGCTTCGCACGTATTTTCATCGGTTGGGCGGGGAGAAACTCGGGTTCTTGACGGGCGGGGGAAGGTGTGATATCCCGAATTTGACAGTAAACAGAAGCAGGAAGGCCCGCAAACCGTTGGAACA
>JBJDYD010000089.1:0-2296 GCA_051867015.1 Faecousia sp.
GGCTACCTACAGTTTTAAGCGTTACAGGCTAGTAGGGGCGGCTATCAGCCGCCCGGTGGTACAGACGAACAGATTCGTATGCAGTCCGTAGTTCCCGCACGAGATTGCCACGGGCGCAAGCGCCCTCGCAATGACAAATAAAGCAGCTTTTTCATGTCATTGCGAGGAGCGCAGCGACGTGGCAATCTCCGGTTGTAGGTTTGTACACACTCGGTAGTTCCTACGCACGGCTTATGACATGTCCCCGCCCTACCGATTCAAAATCCGCGCGGAGCGCTCCACAGTCATTCACCCTTAGTTCTTAGCCCTTAGCCCAAGGGGTTACGGTTGGTTGACAACGCCGATGAACAGCGGCAGTCCGTCCTCGCCGGTGATCGCAAATACAAAGGGACGGTCTAAAACAAAGTCGATCTCCTCCTCCGGCGGAATGCCGGCACCTGCGTACAGCATCACGGTAAACGCCGCTGCGGTGCAGCCCTCCTCGTCGATGGCAACCCTTGCGCCGTGGGTCGCCCGGGAGAGGTACAGCCCGTCCATGTCCGTCAGGGGCGAGAAGTCCGACGCAGCGCCGTCAAAGACATCGGTAACGCCCAGCGCCCGCAAGCCCTCCGACAAATCAAGCTGTGACGAAACATCGAATTTCACGATCCGCTGATGCACGGTGAGGTACTTTCTGTTCTCCCAATCGCCGTTTGCAAAAATGAAGTCCATAACCTCCGGATCCGCCAGCAGGTCGTCCACGGTCTTGCCCTCGTCCGGCAGAAGGAGCCACATTCTTCCGCCCTCTTCAAAGCGGCGGCAGATCGCACCGAATTGCGTTCCCCAATAATAGCAATCCGAGCCGCTCTGACACATATACTCGCAGGGAATATCGCCGTCCGCGCCGTGGAAAACGCCCTCCTCGGTTGCGTCTTCCCAAAACTCGTCCTGCCATTTGGCGCAGAAATAGACGGTGGAGGCGATGGCGAACACGGTCTCCGGCGAGAATTCCAACCCGCCGACCTGCTCTGCAAGCAAGCCGCCCGTCTGCTCGTTCAGCCAGTCCCGCAGCGCTTTGTCATACGACGAATCGCCCATCTGTCCGCGATAGGAGGAGGCAAAATAGTCCCTTGCCAGCCCTTCAAGGGTGTCCTTTTCATAGGAGATGTCCTCGTCCAGCCACAGGGAGTTTGCCAAAAGGCTGGTCACTGCGCCGTCGTCGCGGTAGTTGGCGTTCCAGATCGCATTGGTGCGGGTGCGCAGGGTGTCGAGACTGTCCGCGCCCAGCAGAGATAAAATCTGTTCGCGGGAGCTGCCCTCCGTGACCTCCGCCAGCATAGCCAGCGCCATGTAGACATTCAAAGGAGAATAGACGCGGTTCGCCCCGTCCGAGCCGGAAAGCAGCTCTGCCGTACTGCGCCGTACAAAATCGGACAAGTCGCTTGCGCTGTAGTTGTCCGCATATGCTTTTTGTGCCGCATAGTCTTGATACCATGCGCTTTGGGCAGCATAGAAATCCTCTTTTATGGTCAATGCTTCGGGGTCGATATAATCCGTGTAGTCGGGAAACTGCGCCATCTCGGGGTACTGCGCCTCGGCAATGGCGTAGGCGTTCGCAACCAGCGGGCTGCTCGCGGGATGGAGCAGAATGCCCGCCGTCACCGCGATCACAAGCACTGCCGCGATTGCCCCAAACAGACGGAACCGCTTTTTCCGGCGGAAGGTATGCGTCTCCGCCTCCTGCACAAGGTCTTCATCGACTTGGGTCAGGCTGTCATATAGCTTCTCGCGTTTCATATGGAAACTCCTTTCTTCTCCAAAAAACCGCGCAGCTTTTTGCGGAGGGTCAGCATACGCTGCGCCATTTGACTTGCCGTGCAGCCGACTGCGGCGGCGAGGGATTTGACGGAATCGCCGTACCAATACCGCCGCAGGAACAGCGCGCGGTCGTCGGCGTCGAGGCTGCGCAGCCACGCGTTGAGGTATTCCGTCAGCTCCGCGCCTTCAAGGGTTTTTTCGGGGCAGTCCGGCGCGGGCACGCAGTCGTTCAGCTCCGAGAGCAGCAGCTCCATCCCCTCGTACCGCTTTGCCGCGCGGTTTTTGCGGTAACGGCTGAGGGAGAGATTGCGGACGATCCTGCCCAAGTACCCACGCAGGGAGAGGGGCGCGTCGGGCGGAATATGCGTCCACGCGGCGTGATAGGTGTCGTTGACGCACTCGTCGGCATCCTCGCGCAGAGAGAGAATGTTTTCCGAGATACGACGGCAGTAAGCGCCGTATTTGCAGTCCGTCTCCACAATCGCCTGCTCGTCCCGCC
>JBJDYD010000090.1:0-2293 GCA_051867015.1 Faecousia sp.
ATGGGGGAGGCTACCCTCCTTGTCATTGCGAGACCAGTGCGCACACTGGTCGTGGCAATCTCAGGTTGTGGTTTTGTACACGGTTGGTAGTTCCTGCACGGGATTGCCACGTCGCTGCGCTCCTCGCAATGACAGATTTGGGGAGCTCACGCATCATAGGGGACATGTCCCCGGTTTACGGGGCGGGCGGTGGGGGATGCGTGATTCTTTTTCGGGGATTGCGATTTTTGACAGATATGCTATAATGAAAAAAACGGTGGAGGAGGGTGTTATGATCTATCTTGACAATGCCGCGACCTCGTTTCCGAAGGCGCCCGGGGTCAGCGACCGTATGAAATATTATTTGGACAGCGTCGGCGCAAGCATCAACCGCGGCGTTTATGCCTCCGCGCAGGAGGCAGGGCTGGAGACGCTGACGCTGCGGGAGCGGCTGTGCGGTTTATTTCACCATCCAGATCCGACTCATGTGCTTTTGACCTCCGGCGCGACCGCTGCGCTGAATCTCGCCATCAAGGGCTTTCTACGACCGGGCGACCGGGTTTTGGTCAGCAGCATGGAGCACAACGCCGTGATGCGTCCGCTTGTGCAGCTCGGTGTGCGGTTTGAACGCGTCCCTTGTGACCGCGAGGGGCGGCTCGACCTTGAAGCGGCGGAAAAAATGCTGCAAACGGACACGCGCCTGTTTATCCTTTGCCACGCCTCGAATGTCTGCGGAACGGTACAGGATGCGGCAACAGTAGGGGAATTATGTAAACTTAGAGACGTGCCGCTCCTGCTTGACGCGGCGCAGACGGCGGGACATTATCCCGTGGATTTTGAAGCCCTCCACTTGAGCGCGATGGCGATCCCGGCGCACAAGGGGCTGCTCGGTCCCCAGGGGATCGGCGCGCTGCTGGTCACGCGGGAGTTTGCCGCGCAGCTTGACCCGCTGATTGTGGGCGGCACGGGAAGCCTGTCCGATTCCGAGGCGCTGCCGCCCTTTATGCCAGACCGTTTTGAGTCGGGAACGCCCAACCTGCCGGGCATTTACGGCTGGGCGGCTGCGCTGGAATATATTGAGCAAATCGGCATCAACGCCCTTCGCGCGCATGAGACGGCGCTTACGGAGCGCTTTTTGGAGGGATTGCGCGGGGTCAAGGGGGTGCGTTTGGCGGGCACCCGGACGCTTGCGGATCGCGTTGGTGTGCTTGCGGTCGATTTTGAAGCCCTCGACAACGCCGAGGCATCTGACCGCTTGGAGCGGGAATTCGGCATCCTGACGCGCTGCGGGATGCACTGCGCCCCCTCGGCGCACAAGACACTCGGAACCTTCCCGCAGGGCGTGGTGCGCTTCTCTGTCGGTTACCGCACGACGGAGGCGGAGATCGACGCAGCGCTTGCGGCAATTTATCAACTGACAAAAGGAAAGGTGGAATCTCCATGAAACGCATTGCGATCATTACCGGCGCAAGCTCGGGCATGGGGCGCGAGCTTGTATTGCAGCTTCCCCAGTGGGAGCAATTTGAGGAGCTTTGGGTCATTGCCCGCCGCGCAGAACGGCTGGAGGCGCTGAAGGAGGAGGTCAGTGTCCCCGTCCGTCCCATCAGCCTTGACCTGACCGACGCGGACGCGCTGCGCCATTATGCCGACCTTTTGGAGACGGCAAAGCCGAATGTCGGACTGCTGGCGAATGTCTCCGGCTTCGGCAAATTCGGACGCTACGATCAGATCCCGCTTGAGGACTCGATGCGCATGATCGACCTCAACTGCAAGGCGCTTGTTGCCATGACGGAGCTGACGCTGCCCTATATGAAGCGCGGCGCAAAAATTTTGAACCTCGATTCGCTCTCCGCGTTCCAGCCCGTGCCGTATATCAATGTCTACGGTTCAACCAAGGCGTTTGTTCTGAGCTATTCCCGCGCGCTGAACCGTGAGCTGAAGCCGCGGGGCATCCGCGTGATGGCGGTCAATCCCGGCTGGGTCAAGACGGAATTTTTTGAGCACGCCTTGCAGACGAGCGACAATGCCGTGACCTATTACAACAAGTTCTATGAGGCAAAGGACGTGATGGCGACGGCGCTTAAGGATCTGTACCGCTCGAAGAAGGATGTTTCGATTCACGGCTTCCCCGTCAGAATGCAGGTGCGCATGGTAAAGCTCCTGCCGCACAGCCTCGTGATGAATATTTGGATGAAGCAGCAGAAGCATAATAAATTGCCGGAGGAGGACTGAACGGCTGCGGCGCAATGACATGAAGGGGGAGTATGTACGCAGTCGGTGGTTCCTGCAGCGGGCGGCTAATAGCCGCCCCTAC
>JBJDYD010000091.1:0-48635 GCA_051867015.1 Faecousia sp.
TTATCTTAAGTACATATTTTGAGATTTCGTGTCCAATTTTTGTTGACTACTGCAGCAGAGAACGCGTAATCATCACGGAGGTAGCAACATGTCGATCATCAAGCCCTTTGTGCCGTGGGAGGCAAAAGACCCCTTTGGTGCAGCGTTATATCAGCAGGAAGATTTTTCGTTGCAACAATGGCCGATCAAACTGTGGAAGGTGCCGGACACTTCGCCATATTTCCACCGTGCACACCTGCTGCTTGCAGCAGACTGTGTGGGATTTTCTTATGCGAAGCTACATGAGAAGCTGACACCTGGGCGTATCCCGCTGATCTGCTGTCCAGAAAACGACTTCGAAATTGTGGCAAAGCTGGCAGGAATTTTGCGGCTGAACGATATTCAAAGCATAACAGTAGTTCGTATGGACGCGCCCTGCTGTGCGGAACTGACCGATCTTGCCATGCAGGCGGTGAAGCTGACCAAGAAAGCCATCCCTCTGCGGACGACTACGATTTTTGTGAATTGTGAGATTGTGGATTAAGGGGTTGGTTACAAAATGGCCGGAGAGAAAAAAGAATACCCCAAGGCTATCCGAAACCGCTTATCCCGCGTATATGGGCATTTGGGTAAAGTGAAGGAAATGGCAGATGAAGGTGCGGATTTTCGCGCTCTGATGATGCAACTGGCAGCCGTCCGATCCTCACTGACCGGCATTTCCAACGCTTTGGTAAAAGAGGAACTAATGACGACCCTCATTGACGCGGTACATGAGGATGACGATAAATATATCAGCGAGCTGAACGAAATCATTGCAAAATACATATGAAGCAGGCGTCCCGGCAATCAAAACCGGGACGCCATTTCTTTTACGATATAAAAATTCCGAGATCCTCCAGCGTGTCAATCAGAGTATCATTATCTAAGGAGGTATTGACCGTTAATTGTTTCTTTGCCATTTGAAGTTCGACAAAGAAAATTTCCTGAACAGTAAGAAGCTTCTCTCTCAATATGTTCTCACAATGCTCGCAGTTAATCTTCTGCGTGCAGCCCTGACAGGCAGTATAAGTGAATGGAATTGTAAATTTCATTGTCAAGTCTCCTTTATCGGGTTTGCATCGTTCCATGCGGCAAGATATGAGATGCACGGCCAATATGCCGTGTGTTCCAGCAATTCCTTTCTCTGCCGGAGACATTCTTCCATGCATCCAAGTGCTTCAAAATACCCACAGAGGCCATACAGCCCGATGACGACATTCAGTTGGGCATGCTCCCGCGCCGTCCACGCAATCGCCTCCTGCGCAGAAAGCCTTCCGAGAAACAGGCGAACGGTCTGCTCATAGGCTATATGATGTCCAATCAGCATTCCTTCCCGATAGGTGCCAAGAAAATCAGTCGGGATTCCCGCACGGCACGCCGAGAGCGTGTGCCAATAGAGATTGGCAATCTCCTGTTCCTCGTCGCAGGGATAGCACTGCGCAAACGCTTCGGCAGCCTTATCATAAGCACCTTCAAGATAGTACGCCACGCCCAGTGGATAGGATATCTTTTCTTTCGGCGCACCCAAAATAAGGCACTGCCGGTATGCCTCCTTTGCCTGTGCAAAGCGGCGAAGGGTCAGATTCGCACCTGCAAAGCGCTGCAACAAGAGCAGATTCTCCGGCGTTTCGCGCAGTGCCTCACCAAAGGCATCTGCTGCCTCACGATAGCGGTACTGCGCACATAGTGCATTGCCCAATACAGCCCAAGCCTTTTGCGCCCGTAAAGCGGTGATCTCTTCCGTATCCTCGACGGTGCAGAGTTCCGTGCCTAATTGGCTTTCAATCGTTGCGTATTTCATACTCTACCTCAAACGAAACGGCTCCGCCCGCAAGCAGAGCCGTTTCATTTCCTTATTTCTTCAACAGTTTTTTCACGACACCCTTCGGGTCCTTGATGAGCAGATAAACCAGCCAAACAATCAGACCCAGTGCTACAACAGACAGCCCAAGATACGCATCGTTGAGCATATCTACAGGAGCAGGCGTAAAATATTCCGCGCCAAGCTCAACATATTCAAAGATGGCGTCACCCAGCCACATGAGAGAAGCGCCCCAGTACAGGAAGCACAAAACGCCAACCTTCATCTTGCTTTCCGGTGCGTTCTTATACCAAACAACAGTTGCGATAATTGCCGCAAAAACAGTGATCAGCAGTGTCATCAGCCGGTCCTCCCTCAGGCGTGCTCAATCTCGGGTGTATCAGCCCGTTTTGCGATCTTGCTTGTTGCAAAAGCAACGACAGCCCAGACCGCAGTGACAAGCACTGCCATCGTGACACCGATGGTGCCCATTTCATGGAGCATCACTGCCGCATCCTCCGGATTCGCCGCGTTTGTCAGGAAGGGGAACCAGGGTACGACCTCGCCGTGCCAAACATGCTCATAAGCCAACAAGAACGCGCCGCCCCAAAGGAGCTTTGCCAACCACATCAGCTTGCGGGAGAAGCCTGCCTGTGCATCTTCCACCGCCTTGACCGCCTTGCTGCTGCCGCTGTTGTGCTGCAGCGCTGTCTTCTTTTCATTGCGCTTCATCACGAGCGCCGCAGCGGTTACCACCACGGCTTCCGTCATGGGAACAAGAAAACATGCCATTTCTTTTTTTCCTCCGTTTTATATAATTTCGGAGCCGAATGCACCGACCCCGTTTGGCTTATCACCGTGTTTATCATAGCACCGCCGATTTGCAAGCGGAAGCCCCCTCTGGGGTTACATTTTTAAAAAAGTTGATTTTTTATAAAAAAATAACCCCCACCGGGGGTTATTTCAAAAGATTAGTTCCGCTTTTTCCCGCAAACTTGATACATCTCATGATTGGAAACCATCACATCCACATCGAACCACGGTGCGAAGAGCTTCGCCAGCTCATGCGCCTCCGGTAGGTCGATGGAGACGCGGCTTGCGCTGCCGGCGTGATGCTGCACGAGCTTATCCCGGCTCATACCGTGGGCAACGGAGAGTCTTCCGCCCGGCTTGACCCATTTCGCGAGGCGTTCAATCACGCACGCCGGTTCGGGAAAATGAGGAAAAGCGTTATAGATCATTACGGTGTCGAAGCACTGCGCAAAGTCCGTCTGCTCCGCGTCGCCACAAAGTACGTTGACCTGCGGGAATTTCTGCTGCGCGAGCTTCGCCATTTCGGGCGAGAGGTCGATGGCCGTCAGGGAGGCGACACCGCGCCCGAGATAGTCCGGGAACAAAACGCCCGTACCGCACGCCACATCGAGCACATCCATGCCTGCGCAAATGCCCGTGTTGTCCAAAATCGCGGAGATCACCGCCTCATTGCGCACCAGATCCGCATCCCAGGACGGCGCACAGCGGTCAAAAAATCGGATCACATCCTGTTGTTCCATTGCGCATACCTCACTTTGCGGCCTTGGGGTAGCGTTCAGGGATCAGCTTTGCCTTCATCAGGGTAAAGACCAGCGTCGGCAGGATCACAAGCTGAATCGCAATTCCCGGCAGGCTTTGTACAAAATAGGTGGTCGCGAGCAGGGAAAAGGAGAGCTCCGTCATGCCGGACGCACCGCTGAGATAGAACAGCACCTTTGCCGCGCCGCCGACGATGCGCCCGAGCAGCATCGCGGCGATCAGCGCGATATAGAGATCGGCATACGTATTTTTCGTATGGACGAAGCGCAGGAGCAATCCGCTGACAAGTCCGTAGGCGCAAAGCTCCGGCACCATGGAGACAAGCCCTGTCGCCGAAGGCATACCGGACAAAACGCACGAGATCACGGGACCCGCTACGCCGCAAAACGCACCGTAGCCCCACCCGCAGATCAGACCGCACAGCAGGACGGGAATATGCATGGGCAGGAATACCGTGCCTGCGCCGAAGGCGTGGAACGCGAGGGGAAGCACATAGCAAAGGGCGATGCAGACCGCGCAGATACAGGCGCGCTTGACGGATGACATCTCTTTCATAAGTTACCTCCAAAAAAGCATTTCTATTTTAGAGTTTCCGGCGCGGATTCACAAGCCCCCGAGGGGGTTATTCTCCGAAAAAAGTCGGAAAAGAACCCCCTGTAGGGGTTGCCCCGCGAACGGAAATTCGGTATGATGAAACACACAGAAATAAGGAAACAGGTGAAATAGATGCAGAATAAAATTGCGGACATTTTGGAGCAGATGCAGCGGGTTATCATCGGCAAGCGCGAGGTTGTGGAAAAGGTGCTGATGGCGATCCTTGCGGACGGCCATGTGCTGCTTGACGATGTGCCGGGTGTGGGAAAGACGACCCTCGCCGTCGCGCTTGGGAAGGTGCTCGGCCTCCAATATCACCGCATCCAGTTTACGCCCGACGTCCTGCCCTCAGACATTGTGGGCTTTTCCATGTACGATAAGGAAACGGGCAGTTTCCGCTATATGCCCGGCATTGTCAACAGCACGAATCTGCTCCTTGCCGACGAGATCAACCGCACTTCGAGCAAGACCCAGTCCGCCCTTTTGGAGGCGATGGAGGAACGGCAGGTCACGGTGGACGGGCAGGTCTACCCGCTGCCCACGCCGTTTTTGGTCATCGCGACGGAGAACCATGTCGGCGCGGCGGGCACGCAGCTTTTGCCGCACGCGCAGTTGGACCGTTTTCTGGTGCGGCTGACCATCGGCTATCCCGACTTTGAAAGCCAGATGGAGATCCTGCGCGGCAGGCAGACCAAAAACCCGCTCGACACGGTCAAGCAGGTCACGACCTGCGCGGAAATCCTCCGCAAGCAGCGCGAGGCGGCAGCTGTGACGATGAAGGACGAAATATTGGCTTATATTACCCGTCTGGCTATGGCCTCCCGCGAGCATCCTTGTATCGAGCTTGGCATCAGTCCGCGCGGCGCGATTGCCGTGGGAAAAATGGCGCGTGCCTGCGCCTATGTGCATGGGCGGGACTTCGTCATTCCCGCTGATGTGCGCGAGGTCTTTTCCGATGTCTGCGCCCATCGCATTCTCCTGAGCCAAAAGGCAAGAGCAGCGCATCTGACCGCACGGGAGGTTTTGGAGCAGCTTCTGAGCGAGACGCCCGAGCCTTACGAAGCATAGCCATGTGGAAACGCAGATGCCTGTGGGCGGCGGCGCTTTTGTTGACCGCCCTGCTGTACTTCTTTGAAAATAACGCGGGAACGCTGACGCTTTTGCTGTCGGCGCTTCTCCTGCCTTTCTTCGGCTTTTTTCCGCTGCTTTGCCCCGTTTCGGCGGAGCTTTCCGTGTCTGCGGCGGCAGAAAAGGGGCAGAGTGTGCCGGGCGTTGTCCGGCTGACAAACGGAGGCATCCTGCCGCTTCCGCGTGTTGCGCTGCGGCTGACCTGCCGCAACCTGCGCACCGGAGAGGAAGCTGCGCAGGAGATTGCCTTGTCTCTGCTGCCGAAGGAAACGCGCGAAGCGGCGTTCCGTTTGGACTGCCCGCACTGCGGGACGGTTCACTTGGAAGCGGCGGAGATCATGGTCTATGACCCGTTCGGGCTTGCGCGTCGGAAGGAATCCTGCACCGCCGGCACCGAATTCACCGTGCTCCCTACCCTGTTTCAGCCGGAGATTCTGCTTGGGAACAGCGCCGCCGCTCTGCCGGACAGCGATGTCTACGCCGCCGACCGTCACGGCAACGATCCGGGCGAGACCTTTGCCGTCCGTGAATACGTCCCCGGGGACGTGTTGCGGAAAATCCACTGGAAGCTGTCGGAGAAAACCGACCGTCTGATGGTGCGCGAATTCGGTCTTCCCGTGGTGAACGAAGTCCTGCTCCTACTGGAAACTGCAGGAAGTACAGATGCCGAAGCGTCGAACGCGGTGACCGAGGTATTTGCCTCCGTGTCCCACGCCTTGCTCTTGCAGGGGTGCGAGCATCAGATCGGCTGGCAGGGCGCAGAGGGCTTTACTCTGCAAACGGTTTCCGACGAGCAGGAATTTGACGCTATGCTGGAAGCGCTGCTCCGTCTGCCGCCCGCCGAAAACGGCTCCGTGGCGCGTGCGTTCAGTGAGTTCGCACCCCACAGCGGCTTTGCCCATGTGCTCGTCGTTGCGCCGCAGGTTCCCGCAGGAATGCAGGAACTTGTCAGCGGCAACCGTGTGAGCGTGCTGCTGTGCGGAAAATCTGCCGCTGAGGGGCTGCAGCCCGACGGAACCTATGTTCTCTCGTTCGACAGCGCCGACTACGCGCAGACGCTGTGCCGTCTGGAGGTGTGACGATGGAGCTGCACTTCACAGATCGGCAAAACCCCTCCGTCCTCGCAAGACTCCGTCCGGCGCTGCTGTTTGCCGCGCTCTGGTGCGCGGCGTCGGGGATGTTGGAGCTGTTCTCCCCCTTTGCGTTTGCTGGGCTGCTCCCGCTGGTCGTCATGCCCTTCCTGCCGCAAAAGGCGAGGCGTTGGGGAGGGCTTGCGCTGCTTGCACTGACTTTGGGCTTTTTCGCTCTTCGCTTTTCCGCAATCACGGACGGTCTAAAAATGCTTGCCAATCGGATGTTTATGATCAGCGAAAGCTGTCAAGCATATGAATATGACCGTTTCCCCGTCACAGAACGCACCGACGCGCTGCGGGAGGGGCTTGCGTTTGCCTCACTGACAACGGCGCTTTTGGTGTATGTGCGCGGCGGCGGCATACTGACGGCGCTGCTGCTGCTCGCGCAGGCGTATTTCGGCGTGACCCCAAAGGCGCTTTGGCTGATTTTCCTCCTGCTTGCGGCGGCGCTGTATGTGCTTCCGCAGGAGCGGCTATGGCTGCACGGGCTGCTGACGGCACTCCTTGTCGCTGTCGTTGCGCTCGGGGTATTCTCCCTTGCGCCGGAGCCGAATGTCCGCCTTTCCGGCTGGGACGAGCAGGTTCGTGACCGTCTTGCGCTGCACAGCATCTTCTACGAGCGCACGCCACAGGCAGTGGAGGTGCCGCAGGCAGAGGAAACGCCGCCCCCGCCGCAGGAGCTGCAGCCCAACCAAGCCGTTTCCGAAAATAAGGTTAATATTCTGTTTTATGTACTGGTTCTTGTGACGCTGCTGCTTCTGTTCGTGCCCGCCGTGCTGCGCGACCGCGCGCAGAAAAAGAGGACGCTAAACCGCGCGGGCTTTGACGATCCCGACTGTGCCGCAGCGATCCGCGCCATGTATCTGCACAGCCGGAAATGGCTGCGCGTGAAGTCTGCCGACACGCCGCAGGAGATTACCGCGCTTTGGTTGGAGGCTGCGTACAGCGACCACGTACTGATCGACGCGCAGCGCGCGCAGATGGCTCATTACCTTGCGCAGGTGGAGCAGCGTGTTTGGGCAAGCGCCACAAAGCGGGAACGGCTGCACATTCGGTACCGTCTTTGCCTATAGGAGGACGAGAAAATGAAACGAATACTCCCTTTTCTCTTGCTGCTTCTGCTGTTTTCGCTGACCGCCTGCCGCCGAAGGATCACGCCCGACGCGGAGCAGGTCATCTATGAGACCTATTTGCAGGAGACGCCCGCCACGGAGCCGACGGAGGAAACGACCGAGCCGAGCGAACCATCGACCGAACCATCGACCGAGCCGTCCACGGAAGCCTCAACCGAACCATCGACGGATCCGCCTGAAATCGTCTCTCCCTCCGCGCCAACGGAACCGGAAACAACGCCCGCCGAAAGTGGAACGCCGGAACCGTCCACCACACCGACCGAGCCGGCAGAGGCGGTCGAGGTCACGGTGACCTTTGATGCAAACAAGGGAACCTGTGCCCAGGAAAGCACCGTCGTACAGGTGGGGAGTTCCTACGGCAGCCTTCCGCTTGCCGAACGCAACGGCTTCACCTTTACGGGTTGGTATGACAGCAAAAACGGCGGCGCGCGTATCGACGATACCACCGTCGTTACACTGTCGGAGGATCACACACTCTATGCCCACTGGGCGGCGCGCTCCGGCTATGCCGTGATCTTTGACCCCAACGGCGGCCGCTTGCATTCCGAAGAGACGGAACGCTTGGTCTACACAGGCGACATCTACGGAGAGCTGCCCATTCCTACCCGCCGTGGCTACGACTTCGTCGGCTGGTTTACGGCGGCGGAGGGCGGCGATACGGTACAGCCCACCGATGTTTTTTCCGGCACGGAAACGCAGACGCTCTACGCGCAGTGGAGCTACAACCCGTTTGACTACTGGTCGTTCTTCCTGGAGAATACCACGCAGCAGGTGTATTCCTGCCAGCAGAAATCTGTCTATCTGGAATTCGACGCGGACAATATCACGGCGAACTACTGCTCGCTGCTCTCTGCCACAGGCTCCTATAGTGTGGCGCAGAATCGGGAGGATATGACCGTAACGGACGAATGGGTCTTGGAAAAGAATCCCAATGTCATTGTCAAGGTTGTCAGCGATATGGGCAGCGCCGGTACGGCATATAACGCTATGCGCACCCGTTTCCCGGGCTACCGCGTATTGGTCGTGCCGAACGCGGCAGTTTACGGCAGCGCCGCGCAGATGCTTTACTATCAGATTTATTTCGGAAAGCTCCTGTATCCGGAGTGGTATACGGAGGCGGACATTGCCACCGTCGCCGCCGAGCTGGGCGTCAGCGGCAGTATTTACGGATAACCTGCGGGGCGGCGAAAAGCCGCCCCATTTTTTGTAAAAACAACCCCCGCGGGGGCTTGCGACAGGCATTTTCCCTTGTATAATGAAATTATCTTTAGGAAAGTGAGGACTCCATATGAAAAAAATCCTATCCATGCTGCTTGCTTTGACCTTGCTGCTGGCCATGTTCGTGCCCGCCGCAAGCGCAGCAGGCGACTATGCGGGCAAAACCGTCCTGATCTACACCGGCAACCTGCGCGGTGATGTCGACATCTACGCAAAGATCGCCGGAGTGAAGGCCGAGTATGAGGCGCAGGACGCAAATGTCATTCTTGTGGACGCGGGCAACTACCTGCAAGGCTCAGCCTACGCCAACGCTACCAGGGGCAAAGCGATCACCGATCTGATGACCCTTGTGGGCTACGATGTTGCCGCAATGGGCAAATACGATTTTGTCTACGGCGACGCGACCACGGGCTACGTCTATCACGGCAACTTCTACAAGTATTACACCCAGGCCGAGCTGGTCAACGGCGCCGAGGAAGAGGAATACCGTCAAAACGCCCCCTGGGCTTCCGAAGCGGTCATGGAGACCCGTCCGGAGCTCGTGCCCGCCAGCTTTTACGCCGTCTCGTCCAACATCACCGTCGATAAGGAAAACAGCGGCTACTACAGCTTCGATCCGTATTTCGTTGTCCCGGTCACCGGCTTGAGCCTCGGCGTTATCGCCTTCACCGACCCGGCCACGGCGGACTTCCTGCAGGACGGCTTTCTGGACGGCTATACCTTCACGGACGAAGCGCCAGAGATGCCTGCCGGATGTGACCTTGTCGTTGCGCTGGTCAACGGCGGCACGCCTTGCGAGGCAGACATCGTCATCGACGCGACGGCCGGCGAGCCAATTTACGGTGCGTATGTGATCGACAACGCAACCAAGGAGATCAAGAAGGAGGAGCTCACGCTCGACTTGGTAGATCCCGTCATTGCCGCAGGGGTTGAAGCCATGAAAGAATCCTTTGCCACGACGTTCTCCGTCTTCGGCAAGAGCGAGGTCACGCTGGACGGCTCCGACCGTGCGGGTTGGAACGGCGAGACGAACCTCGGCGACCTCACCGCGGACGCGCTCAAGTGGTACGCGGAAAACAAATTTGACGGCTTTGCGAAGGATGTCCCCGTAGTTGCGATCCAGAACGGCGGCAACTGCGACAACTACCTCTATGACGGCGCCATCACCGATGTGGATCTGCTCCGCTCCCTGCCGTTTTCGCCGATGGGCGTCGGCATCCTGTATCTGACGGGCGAGCAGCTTTTGGAGGCGGTCGAGGCCTCCACGCAGTCGGCTGACTGTCCCGCGTGGGCGCAGGTCTCCGGTATGGAATACACCGTCGCGGCCTACAAAGAATTCAAGGCCGGTGCGGAATACGGCGATTTCTTCGAGGTCGACACCGTCAACCGCGTGACGATCACCTCTGTTGGCGGCAAGGAGTTCCGTAAGGACGCGACCTACGCCGTCATTGCCGACAACTTCCTCATGAACGGCAACGACACCTACTATGTCTTCAAGAACGCCAAAGAGGCCGAGGGCGCGAAATATCTCAATAACGGTAACGGCGTCAAGACCCGCGACATCGTGGCGATGTATATCAAGGAGGTTCTGGGCGGCACCGTCGGCAGTGCCTACGCGCAGCCGCAGGGCAGGATTACCGTCCTGACCGCAGAGCCGGAGATTCCCTTCGTCAATCCCTACACCGATGTGGCCGAGACGGCGTGGTATTATGACGCAGTCGAGTACACCTATCAGAACGGTCTGATGAACGGCACGGGTAAGGACAAGTTCGAGCCGGAGACGGAGATGACCCGTGCGATGCTGGTGACTGTCCTCTACCGCGTCGAGGGTGAGCCGGAGGCTTCTGAATTCAAGAATCCGTTCAAGGATGTGGATAACAGCTGGTACACCGACGCCATCTGCTGGGCGGCGGACAAGGGGATCGTCAACGGTACCGATGTGGACAAATTCTCCCCGAACGACAAGGTCACCCGTGAGCAGATGGTCACGATCCTGTTCCGCTACGCTACCTTCAAGGCATCGGCAAGTAAGGAACGCGCCGCACTGACCGCTTTTGCAGACGGTAAGGCTGTCTCCAAGTATGCTGAGGAGGCCATGCAGTGGGCAGTTGCCGAAAAGATCATTCAGGGCTCTGTGGAAAGCGGCAAGAACTACATCTTCCCCGCAGACGGCGCCACCCGCGCCGAGGTAGCCACCGTCCTGATGCGCTTCGTGGAGATGGTGAAGGGAGCATAAGTCTACCAAAGATCTGCGCACAACGGTCAGGCACAGTTCCCGTTTCCGTACAAACAGATTTGTCATAAGCGCTGAAAAACCGAAACACAGCCCTCTCAAGCCTTGCGTTTGAGAGGGCTGTACGCATAGCTTGGTACCCGGCTATACACCGATAGTACTTCCGTGAATTTGTGAGTATTTTCGGATTTGAATTGATATGCCGAGCATAGTTGTCGAGGAGGGGCACATTCAAAAAGCAATTTTGAAAAAAGGCTCGCACAGAGGGGATATGTGAGTATCCTCAAGCTGTGCGAGTCTCTGCACTTATGCAGTTGAGCAGCCGTGTAACGAGCGGTACGCACTGTGGTGCGCGTGGGCAGCTACGCAATGAATGAGTAGCTGCCTATTCTATATAAAAAAATCATTATCCTGAGCTGGTGATCCTACTTTTTCAGTATAGAATCGGAAAAAAGAGAGGCGTTGATAAGTCCTGCAGGATCAACTTCCAATGCGTCTGCAATGTTATAAAAGACCTCCAGTGAAAAGCCTCTGACCATTCCCGGTGCTTCGATAGCACTCAGGTGGGATCTGCTGATGTTCGCCTTTTCTGCGAGCTGCTCCTGCGACATTCCACGCATTTTTCTCAGGGCCGCAATCGCGATTCCCAACTGAATAAAGCGATCTCTGTTTTTGAAACTGACTTCTTCTTTGCTCATACCACACGCCTCCATACATCCATATTATATATGGCGTGGCAGCACACATCAGCTCCTTATAAAAAGCTATTGACTATTTTATAGAGCAATAATATAATTATTTATATATTTGCATCAAAAATAGAACAAATACACTGAGCTATTTGCTTTTTGGGGAGAAACAGTTATGAGAAAGAAAGCATTCTTTGTGAACAGGCCCCGACGATTGGACGATCTGAAGAGTCTCCACTTGGTGAATGAGGAAGAACCCTTTGAAATTCTGAAGGATATTGCACTTCGTGCCAATGACTACAAAAACTTTTCGGAGGATTTGCTTGCAGACCGTGCGTTTTTGGACGATTGGAACGATAAACCTACAGTCGGTGGCACAAAGCTGTGTATCTTTGTCCACCGCTGTAATAAGCCGGATGGAATCCTCGTAGTACCAACTGAGGACAGCCATGTGTTGTGCGCAGCATATTGGTCAGGTGATGCTCAAAAAAGAAAATAAAGATAGAAAAACGCCGGTGGCTATAGCATTTAGCGAAGCTGCCGGCGTTTTGTAGATACCATTAAAACTATCACGGTCTGCAAAACATGATATTGAGGAGAAGCTTGTGCAGAGTTAGCGGCATCGCCGCACGACAGATAATCCGGAGCAAGAATGCCGCCACAGGAGAACACGCGGCGGTTTCCTGTGGCGGCGGGGTTTGCGAATAAATTCAGGAGGTTCTTATGCGTTCGCGCATCCCGTTCTCGGCACAACGGAAAGCGTGGCGTTATCTTTGCGCACCTGCAGCGGCACCCGCAGGCGCGCAAAGATAGATTATTATGCTGCGAGCAAAGCGCACAGTCTTTGGACGATGGCTGCCGCCTGCACGCGAGTTGCGGTGCCCTGCGGGTCAAGCATGTCCGCGCTAACACCGTTGACGATGCCGTTCTTTACTGCCCAAGCCATCGCTTCGGCGGCATAAGTGGAGACCTTCGCGCCATCTTTATATGCGGAGAGGTCAGCACCATCGGAAACGTTCGCTCCGTTCTTAGTGGCATAACGGGCAAAGAAGGTGACCATCTGCTCACGGGTCACAGCCTCGTCCGGGGCAAATTTACCTGCGCTGACGCCAAGGGCAATGCCGTTTACATACGCCCAAACGATGGCATCACGGTAATAGCTGTTTTCTGCAACATCCTTGAAGGGGCAAGCGGCGCTTACTGCGGGGCTGCCACTGACACGGTATAGGATCGTGACCAACTGCCCGCGCGTCAGGCTTTCATCCGGAGCAAATTCAGTTTCAGAGGCGCCGAGCATATAACCACTGCGCAGCACGAAGTCAGTCGCTTCATGATACCATGCGCCAGTATCCAGATCCGTAAAGCTCGCGGTGGGGCAGTCGTCAAAGGTCACGGGAATCGTCTTGCCCTGCGACTGCACATCGCCGCAGCGCTCGCAGATCATGTCGCCGGTGTAGCCCTCTTCTGTGCAGGAGGCTTCCTTCTGGTTGACCAGCACATGGTTGTGGCCTAGCGGCTGTGCGATGGAGCAGATCATGCTATAGCCGCAATCACTGCAAACAGCGCTGGTATAGCCGTATGCCGTGCAGGTGGGAGTGACAACAGTAAGCGCAAAGTCATGACCGGTAGCATTGATGTACTCCGCGACATAGCTGCAGCCACAATGCTTGCAGGTGTAGGTGGTGAAGCCCATCTCTGTGCAGGTCGGCGCGGTGACGGTTGCCTCATATTCGTGCGCAATGACAGGGATCGCCTGCGTATAGCTCTCGCCGCAGGTACAGGTGAAGGTCATCTCGCCCTCCTCGGTGCAGGTGGGTTCCTTGGTGACCTCGCTCGTGTAAGCGTGACCCAGCGCGTCGGTATAGGAAGCAACATAGCTGTAGCCGCAGGTCTTGCAGGTGTGCGTGGTGTAGCCCATCTTGTCATGCGTCGGCGCGGTGACAGAAGCTTCAAAGTCGTGTCCCACTGCGGGGATGACGGAATCGACATAGCTGTGACCGCAGGCCTTACAGGTGTGGGTGGTGTAGCCTGCTTCAGTGCAGGTCGGCGCAGTGACGGCTGCTTCGTAGTCATGCCCGGTTGCGGGAACAACGGAATCGACATAGCTGTGACCGCAGACCTTGCAGGTGTGGGTGGTGTAGCCTGCTTCAGTGCAGGTCGGTGCGGTGACGGCTGCTTCGTAGTCATGCCCGGTTGCAGGGACAACGGAATCAATATAGCTGTGATCGCAGACCGCACAGGTGTGGGTGGTGTACCCTTGCTCTGTGCAGGTGGGCGCGGTGACGGCTGCTTCGTAGCTGTGCCCCAGCGCAGCAACGACGGAGTCTACATAGCTGAAACCGCAAACTTTGCAGGTGTGGGTGGTGTAGCCTGCTTCAGTGCAGGATGGTGCGGTGACGGAAGTCTCATATTCGTGCGCGATGACGGGGATCGCCTGCGTATAGCTTTCGCCGCAGGTACAGGTGAAGGTGATCTCACCCTCCACGGTGCAGGTAGCTTCCCTGGTGATCTCACCGGTGTAATCGTGGCCCAAGGCATCGGTATAGGAATCGACATAGCTGAGACCGCAGACCGCACAGGTGTGGGTAGTGTAGCCCATCTTGTCATGGGTGGGCGCGGTGACGGTGTCCTCATAGCTGTGCCCCAAAGCCGGTGCGAACTGGTCGCGGTAGTTGTAGCCGCAGCGGGTGCAGGTATGCAGATTATAGCCGTCGGTATCGCAGGTAGCGCTTACCATGGTGACGGTGTAGTCATGCCCCAAAGCAGTGCAGAGACTGCAAAGGTCGATGCTCAGGGTCTTGAGACCGTAGTTCTCATGATCGAGACCGTAGGTGTACGATGCCACCAGCCCATTGGTTTCAGCGCTCTCGGAGATGACAATATAGTCCGTCACATCTCTCTGAAGCCCGTTTTTCAGATTGGCGACAATCTTCAGACCCTCCGCCGTCCAGGTGCCGTCCTCGTTGCGCGTGTAGGAGGTGGGCGTCTGCGTGATCTCGATAGATTCAATCTTGGAGGTCAGCGCAATGGTGTAGCAGGAGTCATTCTTATAGTAGATCGTGCCGTATTCGTCGGCGATGACAGAGGCAAGGCAGTACTGGCTCAAAGGCGTTACGGGAGTGAAGACCTCGCTGTAGCCTGCGTCCGTGGTGGTGATCGGCTCCGTCTGTCCCTTCTTGTCCTTCAAAACGGAGATGCCGCCGGGGGTGGTGTTATAGGTCTGATAGATATACACATAACCATCCTGCTCGTCGGCATAGGCGGTGGTGACCATTGCGGAGGACTGGGGATAGCCCTTGATGTCATAGACATAGGCATTTGTCATGGAGCCGTCCTCATTGAGGTCAAACACGGAAATGCCGTGACCGGAGAAGTCGCCGAACTGGCTCGTGCCGGCCACGCCGATATAGATGCGGTCATTGTACACGCAGGGCGTGCAGGTGGACATGGCGTACTCGTTGCCCTTGGAGTCCTTCAAAACGACCTGCTTGAAATCGGTGATCTTGCCGGTTGCCCAGTCGATCTTGGCGTTGCACAGGACGCCGCCCTTGGAGGTGAAGAAGACGCGGTCGGAGGACGGGTCGTAAGAGATGTTGGAGCGGATATCGCCGCGAATGCCGTCCTGGGAGTCCAGCAGCTTCCCGGTGAAACGGTCAAAGATCAGCAGGCTTGCCGATTCAGAGGAGTAACCGCTCTGACCGTCGTCAGTACCGACAAGCACATATTTGTCGGTGGTGTAAGCGCCTGCCCAGTAGAAGCCGCCTGCGCGGGTGTAGGTCCATGTGGCCAGTTTGGCTTCATTGGTGCTTGTGGGATCCTCGTCCGTCACAGAGGCACAGGCAAAGTTGGCATTCTTCGTCTCGCTGCCCCACCAGCCCACATAGGCATAGCCGTCCTCATAGGCGACGGTGCAGTTGGGCTGTCCGCCTAAGGGATCGGTGTAGACCCACAGGGATTCCAGCGTCTCGGCGTTGAACGCTTGCAGCTTGCCGGACAGCGGCACAAAGATCATGCCGTCGCCGTAGGTGGGCGTGATGATGCCGAAGCCACAGGTGCCCGCCATGGTGCCCTCGACCTTGACCTCGCCGGTGTTGCGATCCACACGCTTGATGCTGCTGCCCACAATGACGATCAGATCACCGTCCACCATGATGGGAGGATTGGGCGCGGCAGCCCAGCCGGTGCCCCATTTGGCAGCCCACAGCACTTCCGCGTCCTCGGGAGTGTAAGGAGTCGGTGCGTCGGTAATGCCAAGGTTATTTTCGCCGCGGAACACGCCCCACTGCGCGTAGATCGTGGTGTCAATGGCGGCGTTTTCGGGTGCTTCCTCCAGCTCGATCTCGATCGTGCCGGATTCGGTAAGAGTAAAGTTGTTCTTCTGACCGATGTAGCCGTTCTTGGTAACCGTGTAGGAATAGGTGCAGCCGGACATCAGAGTGTAGATGCCGTCCTCCGGCCAAATGCGGTCGCCGAAGCTGTCCTGAAGATTTACTACGGCGTCGGCAGGCGTAACATCAAAGCGGATGGAGATCGGTGCCACCTTGTTGACGGTGATCGTGTAGACGCTCTCATAGCTGCCCTCGTTGACAACCTTCACCGAAATGCTGTTTTCACCGTCAGTCAATGCAACAACATTGCTCTCGCTGCCGTTATAGGTGACGGTGTAGCTCTCGTCTCTCGGCGTTGCGTGGATCGTGACGCTGTCCGCCATGGTCGCGGTAGTATAGGCGAAGGTGGTTGCGCTGAAGCTCTCGTTGAAGCGGATACCCTCCAGAGAAAGCTCCGTCAGCGTAGGCTGGACGCGGATGACCTGCACCTCATAGGTCTGAAGATCGCCTTCCACGCCGACCTCCACGGTCACGCTGTTGACATGGGTACCGGCATCGAGGAAATAAGCCATCCACTGACCGGTGGTCTTGCCGCTGGTGATTGTAATGCTTCGATCCTGCCCGTTGGTGCCCGCCCATTTTGCGGTAATCGTCGAGCCTTCCGGCGCGTTTTCGGACAGGGTCGCCCATGCGTAAGCGCCGGAGCGGTTGTCGGGCACCAGCATGGTATAGGTCAGATTCTCCTCCGTAAATGCGGGAGACATCTCAAACAGCTGGGAGGTCGCGCCGGAAGAAGCAGCGAAGCGCAGATCAGACAGATAACCCTGCACGGGCGGTTCCAGAGACTTTGAAAGCTCTGCGGTCAGTGTCGTAAGACCGTAGTTTTCATGGTCAAGACCATAGGTGTAGGAAACCGTCAAATAGTCTTCCTGTTCACTGTCGGTGATGGTCACATAATCCGTCACATCACGCTGCGAGCCGTTTTTCAGATTGACAACGACCTCCAACCCCTCTGCAGACCATGTGCCGTCCCCGTTCTCCGTCAGAGCAGTGGGGATTTTGGTGACCTCGATGGATTCAATCTTGGAGGTCAGCGCGATGGTATAGCAGGAGTCGTTCTTATAGTAGATCGTGCCGTATTCGTCGGCGATGACAGAGGCAAGGCAGTACTGGCTCAAAGGCGTTACGGGAGTGAAGACCTCGCTGTAGCCTGCGTCCGTGGTGGTGATCGGCTCCGTCTGTCCCTTCTTGTCCTTCAAAACGGAGATGCCGCCGGGGGTGGTGTTATAGGTCTGATAGATATACACATAACCATCCTGCTCGTCGGCATAGGCGGTGGTGACCATTGCGGAGGACTGGGGATAGCCCTTGATGTCATAGACATAGGCATTTGTCATGGAGCCGTCCTCATTGAGGTCAAACACGGAAATGCCGTGACCGGAGAAGTCGCCGAACTGGCTCGTGCCGGCCACGCCGATATAGATGCGGTCATTGTACACGCAGGGCGTGCAGGTGGACATGGCGTACTCGTTGCCCTTGGAGTCCTTCAAAACGACCTGCTTGAAATCGGTGATCTTGCCGGTTGCCCAGTCGATCTTGGCGTTGCACAGGACGCCGCCCTTGGAGGTGAAGAAGACGCGGTCGGAGGACGGGTCGTAAGAGATGTTGGAGCGGATATCGCCGCGAATGCCGTCCTGGGAGTCCAGCAGCTTCCCGGTGAAACGGTCAAAGATCAGCAGGCTTGCCGATTCAGAGGAGTAACCGCTCTGACCGTCGTCAGTACCGACAAGCACATATTTGTCGGTGGTGTAAGCACCTGCCCAGTAGAAGCCGCCTGCGCGGGTGTAGGTCCATGTGGACAGCTTGGCTTCATTGGTGCTCGTGGGATCCTCGTCCGTCACAGAGACGCAGGCAAAGTTGGCGTTCTTCGTCTCGCTGCCCCACCAGCCTACATAGGCATAGCCGTCCTCATAGGCGACGGTGCAGTTGGGCTGTCCGCCCAGGGGATCGGTGTAGACCCACAGGGATTCCAGCGTCTCGGCGTTGAAGGCCTGGAGCTTGCCGGACAGCGGCACAAAGATCATGCCGTCGCCATAGGTGGGTGTGATGATACCGAAGCCGCAGGTGCCCGCCATGGTGCCCTCTACCTTGATCTCGCCGGTGTTGCGGTCCAAGCGCTTGATGCTGCTGCCCACAATGACGATCAGGTCGCCGTCCACCATGATAGGAGGATTGGGCGCGGCAGCCCAGCCCGTGCCGAACTTGGCTGCCCAAAGCACTTCCGCGTCCTCAGGCGTATAGGGAGTCTTTGCATCGGTGATGCCAAGATTGTTTTCACCGCGGAATACGCCCCACTGCGCGTAGATCGTGGTGTCAATGGCGGCGTTTTCGGGTGCTTCCTCCAGCTCGATCTCGATCGTGCCGGATTCGGTAAGAGTAAAGTTGTTCTTCTGACCGATGTAGCCGTTCTTGGTAACCGTGTAGGAATAGGTGCAGCCGGACATCAGAGTGTAGATGCCGTCCTCCGGCCAAATGCGGTCGCCGAAGCTGTCCTGAAGATTTACTACGGCGTCGGCAGGCGTAACATCAAAGCGGATGGAGATCGGTGCCACCTTGTTGACGGTGATCGTGTAGACGCTCTCATAGCTGCCCTCGTTGACAACCTTCACCGAAATGCTGTTTTCACCGTCAGTCAATGCAACAACATTGCTCTCGCTGCCGTTATAGGTGACGGTGTAGCTCTCGTCTCTCGGCGTTGCGTGGATCGTGACGCTGTCCGCCATGGTCGCGGTAGTATAGGCGAAGGTGGTTGCGCTGAAGCTCTCGTTGAAGCGGATACCCTCCAGAGAAAGCTCCGTCAGCGTAGGCTGGACGCGGATGACCTGCACCTCATAGGTCTGAAGATCGCCTTCCACGCCGACCTCCACGGTCACGCTGTTGACATGGGTACCGGCATCGAGGAAATAAGCCATCCACTGACCGGTGGTCTTGCCGCTGGTGATTGTAATGCTTCGCTCCTGCCCGTTGGTGCCCGCCCACTTTGCGGTGATCGTCGAGCCCTCCGGCGCGTTTTCGGACAGGGTTGCCCAGGCGTAGGCGCCGGAGCGGCTGTCGGGCGCTTGCATGGTGTAGATCAGATTGTCCTCCGTGAACGCGGGAGCCAGCGCATACAGCTGGGAGGTCGCGCCGGAGGAAGCGGTGAAGCGCAGATCGGACAGGTAACCCTGCACCGACGGCTCCTCGGGTTCGGGTTCCGTTCCGGTTACCGTAATGCGAGCCACTGCGGGAGAATTGGCCGCATTCTCCGTTGCCGCGTTGAGATCCATGCCCAGCAGATAGTACTCGCCTGCCGTCTCAGGTAAGGTAAGGGTGAAGATGTTGCCACTCTCCGGCTTGGTCAGCTCCGTTACCTTGTTCCAATCGGAATCGTACAGTGCGACAGACAGGTCGGCAAAGGCTTCCAGATCACTCTCGTCTGCATTCCAACGCAGGAGCTTTGCAGTAAGGGTGCTGCCTGCTTCTCCGGTATATGCGTCGGCATCGAAGCAGCAGAACTCGCCCTCATTGTAGAAATTCCAGTTGGAGAACAGACCAATGTCGATAGCGTCCCCATCGGACAGCAGAATGTAGTCCGCCGTGGAGCCCCAACCCGCGTACATCAGGGGATAGGCATGGTTGCGGTAGTATTTGAGGTTCAGATCGTGTCCCCAAAAATTGTTCATAAAGAAGCTGGTGGCACTGCCGTTAAAATCCGCTGCCTGCAGCGTCCCGCTGGAATAGGCTCCCGTGCCGTCGAAATAGCTGACGGCGGTATCCTCAGCATAGCCCAACACGCCGGAGGTACCCTTGCAGCAGTCTTTCTCGGGCAGACCCATGTAGTACCGCTCCAGAAGATAAATATACAGGTGCAGTGCGGTGGGGCGTTCTACGATGACGTCGTCTACATAACTGCCCTGTCCGTCTTCGGTGTGGTAACGGTAGTAGTCTTCCAAGCCGTAGAGCTTCAGATCAAAATAAGGTACCGTGACCTTCAAGCCCGCCATGACGGTGTCCGTGTCGTTGCTGCTTAAGATGGGCATACCGTCGTTGGAGATGGTAACATAGACGGTGACGGACGAGGCGGGCGTCTCGTCATACCCATACTGCCGGTCGCTGCCCTCTGCCGCCTCGGTCACCGTAACCGTGACGGTGTGGCTGACGGACTCGCCCTCGGAGCAAGCGGCGGTGATGGTGGGCTTGTATTCGCCTGCGGTGCTGACGGTAAAGGCGAGCTTTCCGTCCGCGATTTTTGTGTGTTCACCGAAATCGCCGCCGGAGAGGGCATAGGTCAGAGTATGACCCTCAGTGTCGGCAAAAACGGTGGACAAGTCCAGCTCATAGAGGCTGCCCGCAGTAACGGTCGCGGTTGCGGGAGCGGTCTCAAGAACCGTGAGATGGTTCGCCGTGCCTGTTGCGAAAGCAGACAGCGGCAGCATACTTAGAACCATGCATAGGATCAGAAGTATGCTCAGGATGCGCTTTTTCATGACTCGTTCCTCCTTTGATTTTTGAAAGTGAACTTCAGCTTTGCCAATGGAGATCTTCCGAGTCGTTTTCCGCGCAAAAAACTGCGGCGATCGGGGAGCATCCGATCGCCGCAGCCGTTTTTCCGCGCGCAAACAAGCCGGGTCCCATACTCGAAGGATCCGACGGAAGGTCAGCTTCAGCAGTTCTCCTGACTTGCGCCTCATTAACTTGCACACAGCCTTCTCAGGGAATTCCCCAATGACCGACTTTCGTCATGTGTGCAGTCTCCGCGCTTACAGTGGCGGTACCGTTCGGGTTTTTCACCCGATTCTCTATTCTCCGCCCGACCCCGTAGGAATTCGGACGGCACTGAAACCAAATTCACTTTTCTTGCTTTTATTATAACGGCAGGAACAGAAAAGTCAATACTCTTTCGAGTGAGAAATTTCGATTGCATTCGCGGTGGCTGCGTTGCTTTTTGCGGAGTACGGCGCGGGGGAATGCATGATGCGGCGCTACCGTGCATAGTATTGTTCCGCAGGGCGGTTGCCGACATTGGGCGGGATTTGTTGAGTGAAGCGCCTGCATCAGATTGCAGTGTCACATCCGTAGCACTCCTTCCTCGCGAACGGCTGCGCAGGCGTTGTAACAATCCTGTGCAGGAGCTGCCGCATGCATACAAACCTACAGTCGTAGATTGCCACGACCAGTGTGCGCACTCCTCGCAATGACAAATTATGTCATTGTGAGGGTGCGACGAGCCCGTGGCAGTCCCGTGCAGGAACTACCGACTACATACAAATTGGTTTGTCAGTACCGCCTGCCGCTTCGCGGACAGCACGCACCCGCAAGGGGTAATCCGCATCCGCAAGGCTTCTTCGTCGAAAACCTCTACGCTGCCGAGTCGCCGTGTCCTACAGCGTACTGTCTCCTGTATAAAAAAGCTCCTCCTGCTTTCGTAGAAAAAGTGAAGCTTTCATTATTACAGCATAGTAGAGTGGAACATCCCCGATCGACAGTATAAATCCGCGCGGAACGGTTGACTTTTTTGGGGGAAGTGTATAGAATAAATTCAAACGAATACTTAGCTCCGGTGCCGTCCGAATTCCTGCGGGGTCGGGCGGAGAATAGAGAATCGGGTGGAAATCCCGAACGGTACCGCCACTGTAAGCGCGGAGACTGCACACATGACGAAAGTCGGTCATTGGGGAATTCCCCGAGAAGGCTGTGTGCAGGTCAATGAGGCGCAAGTCAGGAGAACTGCCGGAGCGGAAAGACAGTCAGACCTCTGCGCGTATGGAGGTCCGGCGGTATTTTGACGCGGAAAAACGGCTGCGGCAATCGAGCACAGGCTTGATTGCCGCAGCTTTTTTCTTGGGAATCTCTCGGAAAGGGGAACCGTCCGTGCATCGGTACAAGACAATCACAAAATGGCTCGCTGCGGCGCTGGTGCTTGCAATGCTTTTGAGCCTTATATGGATCGCAGGCGATCTTCATGTTTCGGACGATGCGGAACCGCTGCCCCACCGTATGCAGCAGCTTTCTGCGGAAGCGGGTCCCTCCCCTTCCGGGGGCGGTGCAGCGGAGCTTCCGCCGGCAGACACAACGGAACCGTCTGAGGAAACAGAGCCACCGGAAGAAACAGAGCCACCGGAAGAAACTGAGCCACCGGAAGAAACTGAGCTACCGGAAGAAACGGAGCCGACAACACCGTCGGAGCCGTCGGAGCCGGAGCCTTCGAGCGGCGGCGATGTGGAGGAGCCTGTGCCTGACAACCCGGAGGAAGGCGGTGGCGGCGACGGAGACGAGGAAGAAAACGGCGGCGGCGAAGAAGGCGGCGGCACCGGCGGTGGCGACGAGGAACCGGACGATGACAGGCAGCTCCGGATCGTAACGGATCTGACGGACTGCGTTCTGACCTTCGATCAGTTGGACGATGATGTCCTGCCCTTCTATGCTTACATTGTCAACGGAGAATCGGATATGTACCTGCGTGTCAAGCTCCGCAGCAGTCAAACGCCTGCAAACGGCAGCTTCCTCACGGCATCGGGCAGAAACTATCAAGCCAGGCTTGCGCGGCAAGAGAACAATTTTATCACGCTCTACATCAAGCAGGGCGGCAAGACTGTACTGGAGGAGACTTACACCGTTCGCTATGTTGCGCAACGGGCGGATGAGGACAATCCCACCGTCGGTGACCATCCCCCGGTGGTCAGCACGAATCTGGACGGCTTTACGGGGCAGCTCACCAACCGTAATTTTACTTTTCTCGTCAAAGCCCGTGCCTACGACGGTAGTATTATTTTTGCCGATCACATTTTGGTCACACTGGACGGCAAGACCGTGCGTGACCCCACCGGCAGTGACGTGTTTGAATACGAACTGTATTTTGAAAACCCCGTTGTTGGCGACATGGAGACGCACACCGTGACCGTCCTCGCGTGGGACGACGCAGGAAACTCGACCTACCTGCGCTTTGAAGTGACCTATTCCTTTGTGGATACCGGCGGCACGGTGGGCACGGCGTATATCCTTTTGGATGCGACCGTGGTCGGCTTGGATCCGGATACCTTGGGCGGCACCTATGCCTATGAGATTAAGCAGAACGAGCCTGCCTCTTATGCGGTTTTGGCTATGCTGGAGGAATTCGGCTACGAGGTGGATTATGCTCGCTCGCCGGATGACGGTTTTTATCTGCGCCGCATTGCGCGAAGCGGCATGACGGATTACGCGCAGATCCCCGACGCCCTCTGGCAGAAAATTTTGGACGACGGCTTGGGCTTGACCGGACAATCGAGTTCGGATTCTTTGGGCGAGTTTGATTATACACAGGGCGCAGGCTGGATGTACTCCGTCAACGGGACACTGTATGCCGGGAAGGGGCTTTCCAACTATTACCTCAGCGACGGCGACACGCTTTATATCCGCTTCACCCTCGCCTACGGTAAGGACATCGGCGGTTACAACGCCAGCGGCGGCAGCTATGGAAGACTGCCCACCTATTGTGGCAGATGGATCAACGGCACCTACTATGACGAGCATCAATGGGGAGAGGAAACCACATTGCAGGAAGCGACTTGTACGGAGTCCGGTAGCATGGCGCGCACCTGCGCCGTCTGTGGCGATGTGCAGGAGACAGTGGAGCTTCCCCCGCTCGGACACGATTTTACCGAGACCGCGCGGCAGGAGCCGACGGAAACGGAGGAAGGATGGATCGATTACACCTGCACCCGCTGTGGGGCGGTCAAGCGGGAGACGCTGCCGCCCCTCGAGGCGGGGACGGACGCCATAACAAATCGGAGGAGGAACCATGAGGAAGCAATGCTTTAGATTTCTTTTTGCGCTATGTCTCATATGTGCGCTTGTGACGCAGGCATCGGCAGCGGCGACGTTGGACGCATTGGAGGAGCTGCTGGATACGGACGACCTGCTGCGCTCCGATGCCCTCATTGCGGGAGATCCGCTTTCCGACTGGGCGGCGCTGCTGGCCGGCCGAAGCGGGGAGGCGACATATCGCGAAGCATATTTGAATCGGCTTTGGGACTATGTCTCCGCGCAATATGCCGAAAGGGGCGGTTTGGACGCGGTGAAGGCGACAGAATGGCACCGCATCGCGCTGACCGTTTTGGCATTGGGTGCCGACCCCACCTGCTTCGGCACGGATGCGCAGGGAAACCTCATCGACCTGATCGCGGACGGGACTTATAACTGGCACATGACGGACAGCTTTGGCACGCAGGGGCTGAACGGCTGGATCTTTGCGCTGCTGACGCTTGACGCGCGGAACTACTCCGTACCTGCCGACGCACGTTTCCAGCGGGAGGATATGGTTACGGCGATCCTTGCCTCGCAGGAGCCGGACGGCGGTTTCGGCCTTGCCGCAGGACAGTCGGATGTCGATATGACCGCTATGGCGGTGCAAGCGCTCGCGCCCTATCGTGAGGAATGCGGTCAGGCGATCGACCGGGCGCTGGGCTATCTCTCCGCCGTGCAGACTGCGCGGGGCGATTTTGAGAGCTGGGGAACGCCCGGCGCGGAAAGCTGCGCGCAGGTGGTCATCGCCCTGTGCAGCCTCGGAATCGACCCGCGCACGGATGCGCGTTTTGTGAAAGCGGGCGGCAGCGCACTGGACGGGTTGCTGCTGTACCGGACGGAAACGGGCGCGTTTTGCCACACGCTGGGCGATGCGGCGAACCTCCTTGCCACGGAGCAAGCCGGGCTTGCCCTGTGCGCCTTGGAGCGTATGGACAGCGGAAAAGACGTCGTCTACAGCTTTCAGGATATGGAGATCCGCAATTATGAATACGGTAATGCAGGGCGTCAAAACTCCCTTTGGTATGGAATTGGCATTGCGGGCGCGTTCACGCTGATATGCGCAGCCGGTTTGCTGCTGTGGAAAGGAAAGAAAAAATGTACGAAGTAAGCGAAAAAATGATCGGCGAAATTAAAAAGGTTATCGTCGGGAAAGAGCAAGTAATCAGAAAGATTTGGATCGCAATTTTGGCGCAGGGACATGTGCTTTTGGAGGATGTGCCCGGCGTGGGAAAAACGACGATGGCGCTGTCCTTTGCAAAAGCGTTGGGGTTGGAGGTCAAGCGCGTGCAGTTCACGCCGGACACCATGCCGTCGGATATTACCGGCTTTTCCGTCTTTCACGACGGCACGCTGCAATACCAGGCGGGCGCAGTCATGACCAATTTGCTGCTTGCCGACGAGATCAACCGCACCAGCCCCAAGACGCAGTCCGCGCTTCTTGAGGCCATGGAGGAAGGACGCGTGACGGTGGACGGCAGAACCCATGCTCTTCCTTCCCCTTTCGTCGTTTTGGCGACACAAAACCCCGTCGGCTCTGCGGGCACGCAAAATCTGCCGAACTCGCAGCTTGACCGTTTCCTGATGCGGCTGTCGATGGGCTACCCCGATCGTGCGGAGCAGGTGGATATTCTAAAAAACCGTCACGGCGGCGACCCTTTGGACGCGGTGCAGACGGTGATGACGCAGGAGACGCTGGCGGAGGCGATCGGTGTGGCAGAGAAAACCTTCGTTTCCGACGCGGTTTATGATTACATTGCCGCTCTGACCGAGGCAACGCGCGTTCATCCGATGATACAGCTCGGTGTCAGCCCACGCGGAGCGCTGTCGCTTTGCAGGGCCGCAAAAGCGTGTGCATTCACGGAAGGACGAGACTTCGTTCTGCCGGAGGATGTGCGGGAAATGGTGAAAAGCGTCTTTGCGCATCGCCTCCTGCTGTCCTCCAAAGCGCGGCTCAATGATTGTACGGCGGAGGAGATCTTGGACGGGATTCTGCGGGAGATTCCCGTGCCGCAGCTTACGGAGCGCAGAAGATGAGGTGGCTTTTGTGGCTCTGCTTCGCAGTGCTTCTTCTGCTTGGATGCCTCTTGCAGCCGTCGGCAGCGCTTTTTGCCTGCCTCGGCGGCTGCCTCCTGCTGCCGCTGCTCTCCTGGGGCGTTCTGTGGCTTGCCCGCAAACGGGTCAGCCTCCGGATGGAGGCGGTGTCTGTCACGGAAAAGGGAAAAGCAGTTTTATTGACCGTTCGCTGTGGAAAGGGATATTTACCCTGCGGCAGTGTAAGCGTATGCCTGACCGTAGAAAATTCCGTGACGGGTGAGCGTGTGCAGAAAAAACTGTTCCTGCAAAAGGAGCAGGCGGTAGAGCTGAAAAGCGATTTCTGCGGCTGCCTGCGGTGCAGCATGGAAAAGGTGCGGCTGTGGGATCTGAGCGGGCTGCTCTCTGTGCCGCTTTCCTGCGGTGCGGTCAAGCGGGTGTTGGTCATGCCCCATACCTTCCCCGTGGAGGTCCGCATGGAGTCCGCACCCGCACTGAGTGAGGACTGTCAGGAATATGCGCAGGATCGGAAGGGACAGGACCGTACCGAGACCTATCAGCTCCGGGATTACGTGCCGGGTGACAGCCTCAGCCAGATTCACTGGAAGCTCTCTTCCAAACGGGGGCATCCCGTGGTGCGGGAGGCTGCCTGCCCCGTGGATCAGTCCCTGCTGCTGTTTGTGGACCGAACATGGGACAATGCGTCTCCTGCGCAGGCGGACGCGATTATGGAGGCAGCGGTGTCTGTCGCGCAGGCGCTGACGGAGCAAGGTATACCGTTCCGCCTCAGCTGGAATGAGGAGACGATACAGACGCGGACTGTGAATGTGACAGAGGAACTGCCGGAGGCGGTTGCGTCGCTCATGAAGTCCCGCACGATTTCCGGAGAGAGCGGCAGTGCCTTATACCTCAGCACCTGCGGCAGTCCGACCGCGGGACGTATCATCTATTTGGGAACGCAGTATCCGCAGGAGGCCTTTTTGCAGGCAGCGCCCTGCAAGGTGCTGCTTTGCGGCGCGGGCGAGGACTGCTTTACGCCCGAAACGGCGGCGCAGACACTGCGAATTTTGAGCTGGAGTTGAGAAACCGTTGAAATATGACAAAAACACGCTGCATCTAACCAAACAGCAAAGCCGCACTGAGCAGCCGTTACAGGATCGGCTTTCTCTGCTCCTTGCTGCCGTTCCGATCTTTTTGGGTCTTTGGGGCATGGGACAAAGGGTCTGCCCCATGGACGGGGCGTGGCTGTTTTTGGGACTGTGTGCAGCGGCGCTTGCGATATGCTTCTCTTGGGAGTGCCAATGGCAGCGGGCAGCGCTGCTTGCTGTATGTGCGGCAGGTGTTCTGCTCTGTTTCCTGTGCAAAACCGCGCTCACGCAGGGCATTTCCACCCTTGGAAACGGGGTCAGAGCGCTGCTGACTGAAAAAACGGGCTACTATTACCCGCCTTACGAGGCTGCAGGCTTTAACGCTCTGACGGCGGCAGTCGTCTCTGCATCGCTCGGTGGATTGACGGCAGCGGCTGTGCGGGCATGGCGCGGCATTCCGCATTTTTGCTGCGTGGCAGGCGTTTTGCTGCTCGTCCTGCGTGGCTTTTTGGACGGGAGCGTGTGGCTGGCGCTGTACCTGACAGGCACGCTTTTGCTGCTGGTTTACCGCGCCTCCGGCGGCGGAAAGCCGATACTTGCGGCGCTGCTGATCCTCGCACTCGTCTCTGCGCCCCTTGCCGCATTTGGCGGGGAGGTACAACAAACCGATGCGGGACAATGGCTGACCTCGCAGCTGCACCGCATATGCTATGAATCCACGGAGAATCCACTGCCGGAGGGCGACCTGCAAGATCTGGGCGCTTTCGAGCCTTCCAGCGAGGCGGCGCTGGAATTGTGCATGGAAGAGTGGAGCGCGGTATATCTGCGCGGTTATGTCGGCGGCGTTTATACGGCGCAGGGGTGGAGCGAGACGGACAAGACCGCCGTCGCAGAAAATGCGGGGTTGTTATATGCCATACAGAAAAACGGCTTCAGTCCTTCCACCCAGCGCGGTGCGGAAGAGGCAGCTTTGCAAAACACCTCCGAGAACCGCTTTACCGTTCGTCCGTTGGGTGCTTGCGCAGCTTATCCTTATGTCCCCTACGGAGCGGAAATTCCCGCGCAGGATCCCCGCGCCCTGCGGACGGAGGGATGCAAGGCAGGCGAAGCTGTGGAAGGAGCCCTGTTTGATGTGGCGGGCAGCTATTTGGCGCAGGCGCGTCTTGCCGAAGGTGGAGGTGCGCAGTCTTATATTAATGCGGAGGCGGCTTATCGTGATTGGGTATATACGCAATATCTAACTGTTCCGGAAGATGTTTTCGAGCTGCTCGCGGCGCAGTTCCCCCTCCCGACGGAGGCAATGACGACGGCGCAGGCACGGGAACAGGTGCTTTTCTGGGTGGAACAGACTCTGACCTACGACGAGAGCACCGTGACGGCGCAGGGCGATATGCCCTATTTGGAGTATCTGCTGACGGTCAATCCGCGTGGCTACAGTGTGCAGTATGCCACGCTTGCCACGCTGCTGATGCGCTGCTGCGGTGTTCCCGCCCGCTATGTCGAGGGTTATCTGCTCCCTGGCGCAGAGGCGGAGGGCTTGGAAGAGGGTTCTGCCGTCCTGTTGACACAGGAAAATGCGCACGCTTGGACGGAGATCTACCTGAACGGCGTAGGCTGGATCCCATTCGATACAACACCCAACCATAAAAATGAAATCATCTATGCGCTGCCGCCGGACGGGAGCGCCCAGACAGAGGCAGTTCTGCCGCAGGACAGCCCGAAAGCGGAGCAAAATGAGCAGCAGGAGCTCCAAATTCAACAGCAGCTGCATGAAAAAACGGGCTCGTCGTTCCGGCTGCCGCTGTTTTGGGGTCTTTTGGGCGCAGTGCTTTTGGCGCTTGTGCTTGCGTTGCTGCGGGCGCTTGTGCTGCGCAGGAGGCTGAAAAAGCGCATCCGGAGCTTTTCCACGGCAGAAGCGCGGAGGGCAAGCGTGGACTGCCTGCGATATACACATACGGTGCTGCAAAGCCTCGGCCTTTCCGAACGGAATGTGCCGCTGACCGAGCGGGCGGCGGAGCTCGCGGCGCTGCTTGACCGGGAGGATACAGCGCTTGTTGCGGAAGCACTGGCGTTTGCTGCGGAGCTTTGCTTCAGTGACCATCCCTGCGATGAGAGCCATAGAAGCCGTGCACTGCACATCATGGAGACGGTTTGCTCCGCATGGAAAAAGAAGACCAAACCGATCAGGCGTATCTTCGCGCGATGGTTTCGGTGCAATATTTTATAAGCGGGAGGAATACAATGGAACGCTTTACTTTCAAACGGTTTTTGGCATACTGCCTGATCGCGGCGATCATCCTGTCCTGTGTTCCGGCAACGGCAGGGGCAGCAGGCGCGGCGCGCGACGGTCAATTCGCGCTGGCGGTTGTGACGCAGGAGCGCGTCGTCATCGAGCCGGTGTACCTTTCTTACAATGCAGGGGACACGGTACGCACGGCGCTGAAAAACTCCGGGCATAGCTTTGAGGGAATCGACAGCGGCTTTATCTCCGCCATCGACGGTGTGACGGACAATTACTGTCTTTTCTATGACGGGGAGGGCTATGATCTCGATGTGTCCGCCGATCAGGTGACGGCGGTTTGCTTCACCTCCGCACAGGAGCAGTATTCCGAACGCTATCTTGCTCTTTTGATCGTGATGGCGGAGTATGACGGCAGCACGAACGGGGTCAAAAACTATCCTGCCGCACAGGAGGCTTACCGTAACGCACTGAGCAAACTCTACGGCGCGACGGCGGAGGAGGCGGAGACGCTTCGGACGGAGCTGCAAAAGGCAATGGACGCCTATGCCGCGTATCTGAATGGAGAGACGGTCACGCTTCGTCTGTCCGTTACGCAGGGCAGCGAGACGAACAAAGCCGTAAACGCCGTTTTTACGGGGGGCTTCGGCAATACTTATCAGGTAACGCAGGCAACCGAGATCGCGCTGATCCCCGGTAGATATACCTTTGACCTCTCTGACGGCGGCATCAACCATGTGCGCGGCACGGTCACGGTGGCGGAAGGCCAAACGCTGTCTGCAAGTCTTCCGAGCGGCACATGGATCGCAAATGTGGAGCTGAGCACAGACAGCGGCGAACAGTGGGCGGCGGCGCGGCGCGACGGAAATATCTACTATGTACCGGACTGTGCCGCAGGAAACATCTATCCTTATATCGAACCGGGCGAGGGTGTGGATACCACCGCCTGCGGCGTGTATCTGGCAGATACACCGAATGCCGCACGCCGCACTTGGCAGAGCAAGCAGGCCGTCCTTTCCGCGCTGATCCCGCAAAACAGTATGGAAGGCGCTGCCTTCGCGCTGGAGGCGCGTCTGGCGGACGGTGCGTTTGAACAGTACCAGCGTTACCCGATGGAGATCGTCAGAGTGCCCACGCTCGCCTCCCTGACCGTGAGCGGCGACGGAACGCAGCTCCCACTCTCCTTTACGCCTTCTGTGACGGAATATCAGGTGACGACGGTTTCGGACACTTTACAAATTGATGCCTCGCCCTTGTGTGCCGATGCCGCCGTTTCCATCAATGGGATTCCCGGCAAAACGGCAGCCGTCCCGATCAGCGGAAGTGGCTACCAGATTGCGGTAGAGGTCTCACACACCAACGGACAAAAAACGGTCTATACCTTAAGCGTGACCAAGGTTGCTCCCGCCCAGGTGACGGTAACGCACGCGCAGGAGGTTGCTGTGTCCGTACAAAATGCAGCCGGCGTACCTGTCGCGCCCAAAGCACACAACGGCACTGCTACCGTGTTTGCATTGATCCCCGGAGAAAATTATACTTATGTCGCTACGAAGGATATCTACTATCACACAAGCGCCGCGTTTACCGCCAAAGAAGCTCTGACGGTAAATGCGCCTACGCCCGATGCTACGAACTGGTTGAGTGCGCTCCATGTAGGGCCGACCAAAACCGTGGCCTATGGCAGCGACACGGACTTTCAACCGGCTACCCACACCTATACTTACCGTGTCGGCTCCAATCAGACCGCCTTCGGCATCCTCGTAACGCTTGCCGATACGGCGCAGGGCTGCACGATCACGGGCTACTATGCGGATTACCGCTACTGGAATCCTGCCTACGGCGCGCGGACGCTGACGCTTTCTGACGGAGTTTATAAATCCACGACCACCTTCCTCGGCGCTTCTGGCGAGGGGAATACCATGCGGTTGGAAATCGGCAAAAGCCAAAACGGCGTGACCTATTATCAGGAATATTTCCTGACCGCGCAGCGGCTCTTACAGCTCAACAGTCTGTCGTTCTCCGCAAATGGTCAGAGCCTGCCGATGGCGCAGGAGAACGGGACGCAAAAATTCGACAAAGAGGTTTTGCACTATACCCTCTCCGTCGGGCAAACGCTGGACGCCGTTACGGCAGAGGTAAAGCTGTTCAATACCTCCGGCGGCAACGACAATGCGTTTACCCTGACATTGACCTGCGGCGATAGCACGCAGACGCTGGACTATACGGCGCTGGCCGTCGACGCGGTGCAGAGCATCACCCTGCCGCTGAATCCCGCCCGTACCGAGGAACAAATCTCCATTCGCCTTGCGCGTGAGGGGGCGATCTCGCAGACCTACACTATCACAGTACGGAAGCTGCCGCCTGTTGAAACGGAGATCGTAGTTACGCCAAGGAATGCCGTGGTTTTTCTGACGGACGACCTCACCGGCGCAAGAATCTGGCCGGAGGAGAACGGTAAGTATTCCCTGAACACCGATGCCGCTTATACCTATACCGCTACCTGCTACGGCTATGCTGCGGCAACGGCGTCCTTCACCGCCGGGCAGGAGCAAAAGGTCATTGCTGTCACGCTGCAAAAGGCGGAAGAGAACACCCGCAGTGAGCTTTTGCAGAGCAGTGACTGGGCAAGCTTCCGCGGGAATCCGGAAAACAACGGCGTTACCGCAGCACCGACACCGATCACTGCGGAAGCTGCGGCGCTCAACTGGGCGAATCAAATCGGCGAAGGCCTGACCGGCGGCGGTGTCGGCTCGCCGATCATTGTGGGCGGTGTGATCTATACCTATGCCAACGATACGGTGATGAAAGTGGACAAAACGACCGGAGAAGTCCTCCTCGCCAAGCCGATGGACCACGCCTCCAGCTTTTCTATCACGCCGCCTGCCTATGGGGAGGGGATGATCTTCATCGGGCTGTCCAACGGCGCGGTGCAGGCGTTTGATGCCGAGACGCTGGAATCGTTGTGGCTTTATGAGGATGCACTGGGCGGGCAGCCAAACTGCCCCATCACCTACCGCGACGGCTATCTCTACACGGGCTTTTGGAATTCCGAGACGCGGCAGGCAAATTTTGTCTGTATCAGTGTAACGGACGAAGATACGGCGCAGAGCAAGGAGCGCAAAGTCGCCTCGTGGACTTATAGCGGAGCGGGCTTTTACTGGGCAGGTTCCTATGTTTCTGAGAATTTTCTGCTTGTGACCACGGATGACGGCGACAGCGGCTATACCAAGGGGCATGGAGAAATCCTGTCACTGGATCCCCGCACCGGCCGCCTCATCGACTGTCAAACGGCGTCAGGCGTGGGCGACCTGCGCAGCAGCGTTTGCTATGACGAAGCGACGGACGCTTACTATTTTACCTCCAAGGGCGGTGATTTCTACCGCATTGAGGTCGATGCCGACGGTACCTTCCGTGAAGGCTCTCAGAAGCGGCTGCATTTAAGCAATGGCTCGGACAATGCCTCCACGCCGCCCATGAGTACCTCTACCCCCGTGGTCTACAACGGGCGGGCGTATATCGGCGTTTCGGGCACCTCGCAGTTCGGTGCTTACTCCGGGCATAATATCACAGTGATTGATCTGCAAGCATGGCGCGTTGCCTATTCCGTGCCGACGCAGGGCTACCCGCAAACAAGTGGATTGCTGACCACGGCATATGAGGCAGAGACGTCGTATGTCTATGTGTATTTTATAGATAACTACACGCCGGGAAAGCTGCGCGTGCTGCGGGATCAGGCGGGACAGACCGCTGCGGATCCTGCCTATCTCACCACGGAGGTTTATACCTCGGTGGGACAGGAGAGCAGTGTGCAGACGGCGTATGTGCTGTTCACGCCCTACAGCGCACAGGCACAGTATGCCATTTGCAGCCCGATCGCAGATTCTGACGGGAATCTTTATTTTAAGAATGATTCTGGCTACATGATGTGCGTCGGGAGCACAATTACGGAGTTGTCTGTAGAAAGCGCGCCGGAGAAAACGGTCTATGAGGTTGGACAGTGCTTTGATCCTGACGGATTGCGGGTGACGGCGCACTATGCCAACGGTGTGGAAAAGGATGTGACGCAGTATATTCGCTTCTCGCAGGAACCTTTGACTGCGGAGGATACGGAATTCACGCTGACCTATTCCCTCGGCGCTTATCAGCAGATGTATCAAAACCGAGACGGCGAGAGCGGCGCTGCCTATTATGTGCCGACTGCCACCGTGGATCTGACGGTCTTTACTGAGCATCTTTGGGATGCGGGAGCCGTTACCCGTGAGCCGACCTGTGCGGCTGACGGAGAGACAACCTATACCTGTACCCTCTGCGGGGCAATCAAAACGGAACCGATTTCTTCGACGCAGACGCACACATGGGACGCGGGAGCCGTTACCCGTGAGCCAACCTGTGCGGCTGACGGAAAGACAACCTATACCTGTACCATCTGCGGGGCAATCAAAACGGAGCCGATCCCTTCGACGCAGACGCACACATGGGATGAAGGAACCGTAACAAAAGCGCCGACCGCGACGCAGGCGGGAGAAAAAACCTACACCTGTGTTCTCTGCGGCGCAACAAAAACCGAGCCGCTCCCGGCAAGCGGGTCCTGCGACGGAGGTGTGCAGTGTCCCTCGCGGAACTTGCGCGATGTACCGCTGAACGCGTGGTATCATAACGAGGTGGATTATGCGATCACAAACGGTCTGATGTTCGGCACAAGCGGCACGACCTTCGAGCCGGAGGCGCCCATGACGCGTGCCCAGCTCGTCACTGTGCTCTGGCGGCAAGCGGGCTGCCCGGCCCCCTCCGGGAGCAATCCCTTCCGTGATCTGACAGCATCGTGGTATCTGGACGCCGTCGTCTGGGCTGCGGAGAACGGCGTGGTCAATGGTGTCGGGAACGGTCAATTCGACCCGGATGGTGTGCTGACGAGAGAGCAGCTGGCGACGATACTCTGCCGCTATACGAAGGATTATCTGCATTTGGATACCTCCGCGCGGGAGGACTTCTCGGCCTTTGAGGACGGGCAAAGGGTAGCGTCCTGGGCACGGGAGGCGATGCAATGGGCTGTCGCAGAAGGTCTGATCGGCGGCAGCAAGGAGGGGGGCAAGCTCTACCTCAACCCGCAGGCAGGCGCCACCCGCGCTCAGGTGGCGGCAATCCTGATGCGCTTCGTTGAGAATGTCGCGAAATAATTCAATCGATACAGCAACTCAGCCGTATTTTGCATACGGCTGAGTTGTAATATAAAAATGAAATCACCTATTTTCGTTGGTGATTCCGGTAATGCTATGTGCACCCATTGTAAAAAGATCTAAGGAGAATCACTATGACTGACCTTGAATTGCTGAAAATGGCTCGGGCAGAAGGTTTCAACGCCGCTATGATTGAACCGGAGAACATCCCGGTAAATCCTGCGTTCCGGGCGTTCTGCGAGGAGAACCGCTGTGGCAAATACAACGCCAACTACTCCTGCCCGCCGGATTGCGGTACCGTGGAGGAGCTTCGTGCAAAAACCCTTGCCGAGGATGCCACCATGGTCATTACTACAAAATGGGAAATCGGCAGCTACGAAAATAAGGAAGCTATCCAAAAAGCAAAGAAAAGCCATAATGCTGCTGTTCTGCGTGTGATGGACAAGCTGCGCAAGCTGGGCTATGAGGGCTTTGCGGCAGGGTACAACGGATGTCCCCTCTGCGATCCCTGCAAACGAATTCTGAACGAGCCCTGCCCTTTCCCAGATAAGCGGATCAGCTGCATGTCCGCTTACTGCATCGATGTGGCAGAAACCGCCAGGCGGTGCGGCCTTGAATTTGCCTGGGAACCTGGAAAGCTGTATCTTTTCGGCATGATTGCCATTCACAGGAGATAACACAAATAGAATAATAGCCAATAGACGCACGGAAATCCCATGTGTCTATTGGAATACTTATAGGCGACAGCATCTCATAGGTCAAATGTTATTTTGCTTATGAAATGCCGCTGGCAAAAAGGATTATGGAGGTGCAGATTATGAAAAGATGGATGTATGTTCTTTTATTCCTGGCTATGCTCCTGAGTTTGGCAGGCTGTGGTGACGATCAAGAGGATATTGCAGGCGGCCTGACTTGCACACTGGAAGTTCGCTGTGATAGCTTACTTCCCAATTTAGATAAAATGGAGGACGGCAAGGCAGCCTTGGTGCCGGAGGATGGCATTATCCTGACGGAAATGACGGTACAGTTCCAAGAGGGCGAGTCTGTCTTTGATGTGTTCCGCAGAACCCTCCGGGCGGAGAAAATCCACTTTGAGTATGTAGATGCCTCTGCTTACAACTCTGTATACATTGAAGGTATCGGAAATATCTATGAGTTTGACTGCGGTCCCCAATCCGGCTGGATGTATAGCGTCAACGGCGTGTATCCCGGCCTGGGCTGCTCGGTCTACAAGCTATCTGAGGGAGATAAGGTCGTATTCAGCTATACCTGCAATTTAGGAGAGGATCTGGGAGCAGCGTATGAAGAATGAAGCCTTTTCCGGCTGTCACCCGGTGGTGAATCTGGCGTTCTTTGGGGCGGTACTGGGCATGACTATGTTCATAATGCAGCCGGTGTTTCTTGGCATTTCCCTCCTTTGCGGCTGCGCCTATCTTCTGTATATGAAAGGTGGCAAAGGGATGCTGCGGCTGGTGGGGTATTTGCTCCCTGTGCTGCTTTTCATGGCGGTGATGAACCCACTGTTTAACCATGCGGGTGTTACTATCCTTTGGTATCTTCCCAACGACAATCCCATTACTTTGGAGGCCGTTTGCTATGGCATGGCTGCGGCAGCGATGATGGGTGCCTCTATCGTTTGGTTCAACTGCTGCAATTGTGTGTTTACTTCCGATAAGATCATTTACCTGTTTGGAAGAGTAATTCCTGCGCTATCCCTGCTCATTTCCATGACGCTGCGCTTTGTCCCCAGATTCAAAAATTTCTTGCAAAACACCCTCCGGGTGCAAAAGGCAATGCACAAGCCCCAAAATAAGAAAGAACAGCTTCAGCAGGCACTGTCCGCCTTTTCTGCCACGGTGAGCTGGGCTATGGAGCAGTCGATTGTTTCTGCGGATTCCATGAAAAGCCGGGGCTACGGTACGGCCAGACGGACGGCGTTTTCCATCTATCGATTTGAAAAAAGGGATTGCTTTGCACTGATCGCCTTGGTGGCGCTATGCATAGGCGCTTGCCTGCCTCATATTACCGGCGAGCTTTCCTGGATGTATTATCCCAGCCTGAACGGCACTCTTTGGGGAGCACCCCAGCTTCTTGCTTATGCTTGCTATACAGGTGTTTGCCTGTTGCCCCTGATGATCGACTTAGAGGAGGACCGAAAGTGGAACTCTTTGAAATAAAGAACTTTACCTTTACATACCCGGAGCAGGAAATGCCTGCGCTGAAAAATGTGACCATGGAGCTGCGTCAGGGTGACTTTGCTGTTTTGGCCGGGCCTTCCGGCTGTGGCAAGTCCACCTTGCTCCGGCAGATGAAGAGCGTGCTGGCTCCCCGTGGAACCAGACAGGGTGAGATTTTATATAACGGTATCCCCCTGAACACCTTGGACATCAAAACCCAATCCGCCAAAATTGGGTTTGTGCTGCAGGATCCGGACGCCCAGATCGTCACCGATAAGGTGTGGCATGAGCTGGCCTTTGGGCTGGAAAGTCTGGGTGTGGATACTCCCGCTATACGGGGAAGGGTGGCGGAAATGGCCAGCTTTTTTGGGATTCAAGCGTGGTTTCACATGGAAGTAACACAGCTTTCCGGCGGGCAGAAGCAGCTTCTGAATCTTGCCTCCATCATGGTGATGAACCCGGATATTCTGATTCTGGACGAGCCAACCAGCCAGCTTGATCCCATCGCTGCTACGGACTTTTTGCAGACCTTGGGCCGTATCAACAAGGAGCTGGGTACTACCATTCTAATCTGTGAGCACCGTCTGGAGGATGTGATTCCCATAGCAACCCGACTGCTGATGATGAATCAGGGCAGTCTGATTGCGGACAGCACGCCTGCGGGAGCTTTTGATATTCTACGGAAAAGCCACCATCCCATGCTTCATTCCATGCCCACCCCCATGCAGATTTGGAATGCATTGGGTTGGGAAACACCCTGCCCTCTGACGGTCAGCGACGGTAGAAACGGTTTAACCGCTTGGGCAGAAACCAATGCCTTGCACGCTGTTCCGGAACGCCCTTATGTGCAGCCTCAGAAAGAGCCTGTGATGGTGTTGGATGAGGTGTGGTTCCGCTACGAAAAAGAAGCCCCCAATGTGCTCAAGGGCGTGAATCTGAAAGCCTATCCGGGAGAATTGCTGTGCATTCTGGGCGGCAACGGTACGGGAAAAAGCACTATGCTGAAAATCCTCAGCGGCACCCACAAGCCTTTCCGGGGAAAGGTATCTGTGGCGGCAAAAAAGATATCGGCGCTTCCTCAGAATCCCCAGATGCTTCTGGTGAAAAAGAATTTGCGGGAGGAACTACTTTCCGTATTCCCTGGCAAAAAGCTTCGGCAGGTCGAAAAAGAAATTCAGGAAATGGTGGCGCTGTGTCGCCTGGACGGGCTCTTTGACCGGCATCCCTATGACCTGTCCGGTGGCGAGCAGCAGCGGGCAGCCTTGGCAAAGGTCTTGCTGCAAAAGCCGGATGTGCTGCTTTTGGACGAGCCAACCAAGGGTGTAGACAAGGACTTCAAACAAGTATTCGCTGAGATTCTGGCAGAGCTGACCGCAAAGGGCGTGTGTGTTATCATGGTTAGCCACGACGTGGAGTTCTGCGCAAGTTACGCTGATCGCTGCGGCTTGTTCTTTGACGGCAGCATCGTGACTATGGATGCACCTCAGCCGTTTTTTGCCGGTAAGAGCTTCTATACTACCGCTGCCAACCGCATGGCACGGCACCTGCTTCCCAATGCGGTGACGCCGGAGGATGTGATTCTGGCCTGCGGCGGCGAAGTGGTCAAGACGGAGCCTGTAAGAATTGACCCGAAGGATATTGATGTGCAGCCTCCGGAGGAGCGAAAACCGGAAAAGCTGCCTGACTGGAGGAAAATACTTGGTATCATCTCCGGTGTCTCCGCCCTTGGATTGCTGATTTATACCTCCATTGTGGTGGATTTAAGCCAGCTTTATAACGGCTCAGACTTTATGGGAAAATACGCTTGGATGTATATTCTGATGTTTGCCTTGCTGGGGATCTTTGCGATATCTGTCAGCCGAAAATCCTCGGTCAGAGAACAGCGGCTGATGAAAGGCAGGCTGACCATGCGTACCAAAATTACCATTTTTCTATGTCTGCTGGCAATCCCTCTGACCATTTTGGGCGGCATGAAAATTGCCGGTGGGCGGCGGTATATGATTACCTCTTTTTTGATTATCGCGGAGACCATGCTGCCGTTCTTTCTTGCGTTTGAGGGAAGAAAGCCTAAAGCCAGAGAGCTTGTCATTTTATCGGTGCTCAGCGCTTTAGCCATCGGCGGCCGTGCGGCATTCTTTGCCCTCCCCGGGTTCAAGCCGGTAGCGGCGATGGTCATTCTCTCCGGCGTTGCTTTTGGCGGTGAAGCCGGGTTTATGGTAGGAGCCATGACCATGTTCTGCTCCAATATCCTGTTTGGGCAGGGTGCCTGGACGCCTTGGCAGATGCTGGCGATGGGTATCATCGGCTTGACTGCCGGGGTACTGTTTCGAAAGGGCTTGCTGCACCGTGACCGTATCAGCTTGTCTATTTATGGCGGCTTGGTGATCTTCTTTGTCTATGGTGGCATTATGAACCCGGCATCGGTTTTGATGTACCAACCGAACCCAAACTGGCAGATGATTCTGACCGCCTATATCACCGGCGTTCCGGCAGATGCGGTTCATGCCACCGCCACGGTACTGTTTTTGTGGTTCCTGACAGAACCGATGTTGGAAAAGCTGGACAGAGTGAAGGTAAAGTTTGGCCTTTTGGAAAAGGAGAGCCAATGAGGAAGTTTTACATCTCAACTATTGCAACGGATGCGGCAGAAGCAGCCCGCAAACACGGTATGGGACTGGAAATAGCAGAATTCTGCACCGCCCGGAAGATGGACGAGCAATTCCGGGAAACAGATGCCGCAGTTCGTAAAAAACTGGAGGGTATTGAGAAAAGTGTGCTTCATGCGCCTTTTAACGAGCTGTTTCCCTGTGCCATTGACCCCAAAGCACGGACTTTGGCAGCGGAGCGCTATCGGCAGGCAATCGATCTTGCTGTCAAGTACGGTGCTGAAAAGGTCGTCATTCATGGCGGCTACAATCCTTGGATTTTTTACCCTGTGTGGTATGTGGAGCAATCCATCGAGTTTTGGAAAGCCTTTCTCGCGGATGCCCCCGACGCGATCATCGTGCTGGAAAATGTGTTGGAGGAAACCCCGGATATGCTCCTGGATATTGTCAAGGGCGTAGCGGATCCACGACTGCGGCTTTGTCTGGATGTGGGACATGTGAACACCTACTCCAGAATGCCGGTCATGGACTGGCTGATGCGGTGGACACCTTACCTGTCTCATTTTCACATTCACAACAACGACGGCTCCCGGGACAGCCATTCTGCCTTGCGTCAAGGCACGATTCCGATGAAAGAACTGCTGAAAAAGGCCGTGGAGCTTTGCCCGAACGCAACCTTTACGTTGGAAGTGATGGAAGCAGAACCGTCCATCAAATGGTTGGAGGAAAACCTATGGAATTTACAGTAAAGCCACTGGATTTGGCGGCTATGGAGGAAGCTAAGAAAAGGCAGGCTCAGCTTGCCAAGCCCCCCGGCAGCTTGGGTCGGTTGGAGGAGTTGTCCATCCAACTCGCCGGCATCACCGGGAAGGTGCATAACAAGATCGAAAAGAAACATTTGTTGGTCTTTGCCGCTGATAACGGCGTGGTGGAAGAGGGTGTGTCCAGCGCCCCCCAGTCTGTGACCTTGATGCAGACCATCAATCTGACTCGGTATAAAACCGGTGCATCGGTGTTGGCAAAGCACTTTGGCTGCGGCATTACCGTATGCGATGTGGGTGTCAATGCCGACATCCAAGAAGAAAAGGTGCTGAATTGTAAGATTTCCTACGGCACCCGGAATATCGTTCACGGGGCTGCTATGACCCGAGAGCAGGCAGAAAGGGCCATCCAAATCGGCTATGATCTCGCAGTCACTACCGATGCCGATGTGCTGGGCATCGGAGAAATGGGCATCGGCAACACCACCACCTCCTCCGCCGTTGCGTCTGTTTTGCTGGATGCGGATGTGGAAACCGTCACCGGCAAGGGTGGCGGCCTTACGGATGCTGCTTATCAAAAAAAGAAAGATGTCATTCGGCAGGCCATCGCCATCAACAGCCCCGACAAAACCGATGTAGTGGATGTGCTTGCCAAGGTGGGAGGCTTTGACATTGCCGCCATGTGCGGTGCCTTTATCGGCGCTGCGGCAAGCCACCGCCCGGTGGTGATCGACGGATTTATTTCCGCTGTGGCTGCCCTGTGTGCCGTACGGCTGTGTCCCAAGGTGCGGGATTATCTCATTCCCAGCCATGCTTCCTATGAAATCGGTTATAAATTGGCTATGGATGCCATGGGCTTGCAGCCGCTGTTTCTGCTGGAGATGCGGCTGGGTGAAGGCAGCGGCTGCCCACTGGCATTTCAAGTTTTGAAAGCTGCCTGCGCCATCATCAACGAAATGGCAACCTTTGAAGAAGCCAATATCAATGACGATTACCTCACAGATATTCGCAAGGGTGACAAGTTCAGGGTGTAATACTATGGGAAAATTACTGCTTATTTCCGGCGGCAACGGTAGCGGAAAAAGCCGTTATGCGGAAAACCTCATTGCAAAAACCGCAGGCCCTCGCTACTATATCGCCACTATGGAGCCTCGGACGGGGGAGAACCACCGTCGTGTTCAGAAACATATTCTCCAGCGCACCGGTTTGAACTTTGTCACCCTGGAGCTGCCCACTCAGATTGGAACGGCTCCTGTGACGGCGGACAGCGTGGTACTTCTGGAGGATGTTTCCAACCTTCTGGGCAACACCCTTTTCAGTGCGCACAGCAGCATAGAGGATGCATGGCAGAACATTCTTGCTTTGCAAATGCGGTGTAAGCTGTTGGTGGCAGTAACCATCTCCGGACTGTCCTCTATAGGCTATGAGGGCGAAACTGCCGCTTATATTAACGACCTGAACACCCTGAATGAGTGGCTTTTCGATTTGGCAGATGCCGCTGTGACCATGAATAATAATAGCCCGGTTTGGGAGAAGGGAGCGGAATATGACATTCTTTCAGTCCCTGCTGGTGGCGCTGTCCACCTATAGCATCGTCCCTGTTCCCCAATTTGAATGGACCGAAAAAAATATGAAGTACGCCATTTGCTTCTTCCCGGTGGTAGGTATCCTTTGCGGGGCTGCCTTGTATGGGTGGTATACATTCAGTCGGTGGGTTGGGGTCAGTGCTGTGCTTTTCAGTGCCGTGGCGGTGTGCCTGCCGCTGCTTCTGACCGGTGGAATTCACATGGACGGCTTCATGGATACGGTGGATGCCCTCGCTTCCCATCAAAGCCGCGAGCGGAAGCTGGAGATTTTGAAGGATTCCCACATCGGTGCTTTTGCACCCATCTACCTGTGCATCTATCTGCTGCTGAGCTTCGGCCTGCTCCATGAAGTCTATCAGCAAGGGAATGTGCTTTCTGTTTTGCCGTTGTATGTTCTTTCTCGCACCTTATCTGCTCTATGTGCCGTGAATCTGCCCAACGCCAGAAAAGCCGGGATGCTCTGTGCCTACACAAAGGATACGGATCGGGAAAAAACCACCGCAGCAATGACAATTCTCGTTGGCCTTTGCTGTGCAGGCCTGATTAAACTGTCATGGGTTCCTGGCTGTGTGGCGGTGGCGGCTTCCATCCTTTCGGTACTGTTCTACCGCGGTATGGCAATGAAACAATTCGGCGGTGTGACAGGCGACACCTCCGGGTTCTTTCTGCAAATCTGCGAGCTTGCAGCCATGGCAGGCATCTGGTTGGGAGGGCTGGTATGATTTATTTGATTCGTCACGGAACGACCGAGGCAAACGAGAAGCATCTGTACTGCGGCAGCAGCGACCTCTCCCTGTCTCCGGTTGGCAGGGCGGAGTTACAGTGCCTGCATTATGAAATAAAAAATGCCCGCTTCATCACCAGTGGCATGAAGCGGACGGAGGAAACTTTACAAATTCTCTTTGGTGATGTGCCCCATGTCCAAAACCCGGCCTTCCGGGAAGTAGATTTCGGCAGCTTTGAGATGCACAGCTACGAAGAACTGAAGGACAATCCGGATTATCAGGCATGGATTTCCGGAGACAATGGAGCCAATATCCCACCCTGCGGCGAAAGCGGCAGACATATGAAGGCCCGAGTGCTGACCGCCTTTGCTGAAGTTCCGAATGATACGGTCATCATTACCCACGGCGGTGTCATTGCCGCCATTATGGAAAGCTTGTTCCCGGAAGAACATAAAAACCGCTATGAATGGCAGCCCGATCCCGGACATGGCTATAAACTCAATGGTAACACTTATCAAGTGATTCCATTAAAATTAAAAAGATGAACTGATTGATGCAAACATAAACCTGAAAGGATACTTTTTCTAATGGGTCTGCAAGACCTCCCCGGATACTCACACATTCCTTTCCTCTTTACCTGCCGCATTTACCGATATTAGTATTATGCAGTCAGTTCTTGCTGATATCTTTTTTTCAAAATAATCAATTTTAATATCAATAAAGTTTGAATATTGACTTTTTCTCTGTTTCATCCTATAATCAAGGCAAACAGAATAGGTTCTTGTGTCCCCGTGGTGCGCAGGTCGGCCGCGGGGCTGAAAAAGGGAATGTGGGTGAAAAGCCCCGCACGGAAACGGTGCTGTAAGTATCGAGAGATCTGCTCCGTCGGCGGAAACCGGTCATTGGGGGAACCTGAGAAGGCAGGGACAGATATCGTTTGAGATACAAGTCAGAAGAACTACAAGGATTTTTTGACGCAGGGGATCGCTCCTGCTTTCTTGTGTTGCGTAAAAACGGTCGCGGCAGTCTTCATTGGCTGCCGCGGTTTTATTTATAAAGAGAGGTAATACTTATGAAAAACAAAATCCGTTGGCTCACCCGAACCGCCGCTATGCTGGCGCTGCTGATTGCCCTGCAATGGGGGACGAAGCCTCTCGGTCAAATCGTGACCGGCTCCTGTGTGAATGCGGTGTTGGCAATCACCGCGTTGGCAGTCGGTATGGGAAGCGGGATTACCATCGCCCTGCTCTCCCCCGTGTTCGCATTCCTGCTGGGAATCGCACCGAATCTTGTGACGGTGCCTGCAATTATGGTGGGAAACACCGTATTTGTCGTGCTGCTGAAGGCACTGTACGGTAAATGCGTGTGGCGGAAAATTGCGGCATGGCTGACGGCGGCTGCCGTAAAATTCGCGGTGCTTTACCTTCTGGTGTCCGGTCTCATCTGCGGTCTGCTTTCCGAGACCCTGCTGGGTGCCGGGCTGCTGAAAGTGCCGATGCTCAGTGCCTTGCCGGCGACCTTTTCATGGCCGCAGCTCATCACAGCGCTCATCGGCGGAGGCATGGCTTTGTTGATCGCGCCTGTTTTAAGCAAGGCGCTGCATCGGTCTTGAATTATATGAGAACGGAGGCATTGAAACGATGCGCGGAATACCATCCCTGATCACCGATATACGCAAGAAGGTTTTCACAGAAGTTGCCAAAATGGCCTACAACGGCGGCGACTACACCGAGGCAGAGGATCTCCCGTTTAAAATCGTCCCCGGCGACCAGCCCCTGCACCGTGAATCCATCTTTTTAGAGCGCGCCATTGCCGGCGAACGGGTTCGGCTTGCCATGGGGCTGAGCATCCGATCCATTCAAACCCGCACCCTGATGACCGAGGGTATGGATCAAGCCGCCATTGCCGAGCAGTATTACGAGCCGCCCTTGGTTAACATCATCCCCTACGCCTGCCACGCCTGTCCCACCAACCGGTATCTGGTGACGGAGCATTGCCAGAACTGCCTTGCTGCCTCCTGTCAAAAGGTCTGTCCCAAGGGAGCCGTCTCCTTTGTCAACGGCAGAAGCTGCATTGACCCCGACAAGTGCGTCAAATGCGGCAGATGCGCCAACGCCTGTCCTTATCACGCGATTATCCATCTGGAACGCCCGTGCCGGAGCGCCTGCGGCATGGATGCCATCTCCTCCGATGCCCACGGCAAGGCGATGATTGACCAGAACAAATGCGTCGCCTGCGGGCAGTGTCTGGTGCGCTGTCCCTTCGGCGCTATTGTGGATAAGGGACAGATTTTTCAGGTCATTCAGTCAATCCGCAGAGGCGACCGCGTCATTGCTATCGTGGCTCCCGCGTTTATCGGGCAGTTCAGCGGCAAGGTGTCACCCGGAAAGTTCGTCTCTGCTATGAAACAGCTGGGCTTTGATCGAGTCGTGGAGGTTGCCATCGGCGCGGATCTGTGCACGATAGAGGAGGCTAAGGATTTTCTGAAAAAGGTTCCTGAAGAACAGGACTATATGGCTACCTCCTGCTGCCCCGCATGGCACAGCATGATAGAAAAGCTCTATCCCATGGAGATGAAAAAAATCTCCATGACTCTGACGCCCATGGTGTTCACCGCCCGTATGGTGAAGCAGGATTACCCCGGCTGCAAGGTGGTCTTTATCGGACCCTGCGCCGCCAAGAAGCTGGAAGCCATACGGGAAGACATCCGCTCCGACGTAGACTTTGTGCTGACTTTTGAGGAGCTTCAGGGAATGTTTGAAGCCAAGCAAATTGATTTTTCTGAAATTGAGGAGAGGGACTATCTGAACGAAGGTACCGCCGCAGGCAGAGGCTTTGCGGTTGCCGGCGGCGTTGCCAAGGCCGTTGCGGAGCTGGCGGAGCAGGAGCATCCGGGTCTTGCAATCAAAACCGCACGGGCGGAAGGACTGCGCGAGTGCCGCAAGCTGATGGCGCTTGCCAAGGCGGGCAAATACAAGGGCTATCTGCTCGAGGGCATGGCATGTCCCGGCGGCTGTATCGCCGGTGCCGGCACAATCCTTCCGGTGGAGCAGGCTGCCAAGCTTGTGGAAAAATACAGCAAGGAAGCGGCTGCCGCCAGCCCTACAGAGTCTGTTTACCGACATCGCGGTGAGACCTTGGATTGACACCGATGCAAATATAGAATAACAGATAAGGAACAGCAGCTTATGAATCTGAGCACACAACAACTACAATATCTGATCGAAATTGAGCGTACCCGTTCCGTCTCGCAGGCAGCTGCGAATCTCTATATGGGGCAGCCCAATCTGAGCCGCATTCTCCGTGACACTGAAGTTGCGCTCGGTTTCGATATTTTCGAGCGAACCAGGAAAGGTGTCCGTCCTACGGAAAAAGGCGAACAATTTTTAGAGCACGCCAGAAACATTCTCAGGGAAGCGGAGTTTATGGAGCGCATGGGACCGAATAAGGCGCAGCCGAATCGGTTCCGTATTTGCCTGCCCCGGTCTTACGGATTTCTCAATGATGTACGGCAATACCTATGCGAACTGCCGCCGGAGCGCAAGTTGGACGCCGTGATTCGGGAATGCCACCCAAGGCAAGCGTTGGAGCTTCTCGGCAGCAGCACGATGGAAATCGCCGTCATTCGCTATTGCGTGGAATATCAGGATTATTTCTCCGAACAGGCGAGTGCGCGGAAATTGTCGATACAACCGCTTTCTCAGGTGGAGTATCAGATTCTTCTCCCTGCCGACAGCCCGCTTTCCGTCAACGTCACAGTTTCCCGAAGCGAACTGGAGCATTGCACGGAGCTTCTGCATCGGGATACCTTCTTTCCTGCCAATCAGATCGACGATAAGCATTATCGAATTTACACCGTTGACCGCATGGCGCAGCTTCAATTATTACAGGTAATTCCCAACGCCTATCTCTGGTCTGAGCCGCTGCCAAAGTCCATGCTGGAAACCTATTGTCTGGCACAGCGCCCATGCAGGGAGGGCGGCACACGGTACCAAAACGCACTGATTTATAAGCCCCAATGCGCCATGTCGGCAGTGGAGCGGGAATTTCTTCAGTGGATAAAGGAGAGAGAGGCATAATGGAGTTTCGGAACGGTTTTTATCCATCCCGGATTCGGAAGCTTTGGGAGGAAAGCATTCAATTTCACGGCAAGCCTTGCTCTCTGCTTGCTTTGGGCGTTCGGGTGTGCGATACCGCGCTTACAAGGCTGGAGCTGAAGGAGCCAAGCATCGACCGCCTTGTCTGTGTCTCCGAGTATGACGGCTGCTGTGTGGATGCTTTTCAGGTCGGTCTGCATTGCACCGTCGGGAAAAAGCACCTGCTGTTTTATAAAACCGGAAAGCTGATCTTCACCGTTTACGATCTGGTGAGCAAAAATTCCGTTCGGATCTGCACCAGACATGAGATTGCGGCGCGGATCTCCTCCATACAAGCGCACGAGATCCTGACCTTGCCGGAAGAACGGCTGTTCTTTTTTGAAGAAGCCCGCCCCATGACGCCTCGGGTAGAAGCAAAGGTACGCAGAGCATGTAATGCGGCAGCTGAGGACGTTCCGCTCCGCTGCTCCGGGGTACAGGACTGTCCGGATCAGTTCCGAGCATTTGATTTGCCGAAATAAATGCCAAAGGCTTCACTGTCAGGGAGAGACGCTCAAAAACCGTAGTTCTCTCGTTGCTGAGACAGTGTCACCGAGCGTTCAACATCATTTTTTCACATGAGACATATGCAGAATCGGATTAGCCTTTCTATCTTTGATCTGCTATACTTTCATCGACCGATCCCAAGATACGAACGAAATAGACCAATCCGGTGTATCTCGCTGTACTTGGTTTCTCTGTGCAACATTCCAAGCTTCAGAAAGGTTGATGATTATGGAAGAGACTTACACACCCGTGACCAATGCACAAGAGCTGTCTGACGCTCTGAACCGCTGCCGTGCTGCCCAAGCGAAGTTCGCCTCCTACACGCAGGAGCAGGTGGATCGCATCTTCCTTGCCGCAGCCACCGCCGCCAACAAAATGCGAATCCCTCTGGCAAAGCAGGCAGTGGCGGAGACCGGGATGGGTGTGGTAGAAGATAAGGTCATCAAAAACCATTACGCCGCCGAATATATCTATAACGCCTATAAGGACACCAAAACCTGTGGCGTCATTGAAGAGGATACGGCTTACGGTATTCAGCGCATCGCGGAACCGCTTGGTGTCGTCGCTGCCGTGATTCCCACCACCAATCCCACTTCCACCGCCATTTTTAAAACACTGATTGCCCTGAAAACACGCAACGGTATCATCATCAGCCCTCATCCGCGTGCCAAGGGCTGTACCATTTCCGCTGCGAAAGTCGTTCTGGAGGCCGCCGTATCCGCAGGCGCGCCGGCGGACATCATCGGATGGGTGGATGTACCCAGTCTGGAGCTGACCAACCAGCTCATGCAGGAAGCCGATATCATTCTGGCCACCGGCGGACCCGGTATGGTCAAAGCCGCTTATTCCTCCGGCAAGCCTGCGCTGGGCGTCGGCCCCGGCAACACCCCTGCCGTAATCGACGAATCTGCTGATATTCTGTTGGCAGTGTCCTCCATTATCCACTCCAAAACCTTTGACAACGGTATGATCTGTGCCTCGGAGCAGAGCGTTGTAGTGGCGGACGGCATTTATGACCGAGTCAAAGAGGAATTCGTCAAGCGGGGCTGCTATTTTCTCAATGCGGAGGAATGCGGTAAGGTTCGCTCCACCATGATTATCAACGGCGCGCTGAACGCTAAGATCGTAGGGCAGTCTGCGCATACCATCGCTGCGCTTGCCGGAGTAGAGGTGCCGGAAAATACCAAGATCCTGATCGGCGAGGTCACCTCCACAGACCTGAGCGAGGCGTTTGCCCACGAAAAGCTTTCGCCGGTGCTTGCCATGTACCGCGCCGCTGACTTTGAGGATGCGTTGAACAAGGCAGATACCCTTGTCAAAGACGGCGGCTACGGTCATACCGCTTCCGTCTACCTCGACGAGGTGGGTGCCAAAGAGAAGCTGGCGGTTTTCGCCGCTCGGATGAAAGCCTGCCGGATTCTGGTGAACACGCCGTCTGCGCAGGGCGGCATCGGCGACCTGTATAATTTCAAGCTGACTCCCTCTCTGACCCTTGGCTGCGGAAGCTGGGGCGGCAACTCCGTGTCCGAAAATGTGGGCATCAAGCATCTGCTGAATATCAAAACCGTTGCGATCAGGAGGGAGAATATGCTCTGGTTCCGTGCGCCTGAAAAGGTCTATTTCAAAAAGGGCTGCCTGCCTGTTGCCCTATCCGAGTTAAAGGAGCATAAAAAGGCGTTTATCGTCACCGATTCCTTCCTGTATAACAACGGCTACACCAAGCCGATTGAAAATAAGCTGGATGAAATGGGCATCGCCCACACCACCTTCTACAATGTTGCTCCCGATCCCACCCTCGCCTGCGCACGGGAGGGGGCTGCACAGATGACGGCATTCCGCCCCGACCTGATCCTCGCCATCGGCGGCGGCTCCGCGATGGACGCGGGCAAGATCATGTGGGTGCTGTACGAGCATCCCGAGGCGGACTTTATGGA
>JBJDYD010000092.1:0-10002 GCA_051867015.1 Faecousia sp.
GTTCAAATCTCTCTCACTCCGCCATCTGCCAAGAATCCCGCATTCGTTCGGAATGCGGGATTTTCTTACTTTTTGAAGGAGTTGTATTCGTTCTTTATGACTTCGTGGACAGGTATCTTAATCTGAACAATATTGATTATTGCATCAGAAATATTTCTATTGATTCATGAAATTGATACAGTATTCCGCTTTCGCTTAAAACGCGGGATCCTTTTGCGTGCGTACATCTAATTGCAAAGCGGCGTGTCTTTTACAAATCGTTCAGGTCTGCGGCGGGAATATCGTTTTCTAAATTATCCCGCGCGAGATCGTTGTCGATCACGGGATATGCCGGGGAGATCGGCTTTTCGCTGTGCGGAGTGGAATGATAGACCTTCTGCGAGGGCGCTTCCGTTCCCGCAATGATCGGTCGTGCCGGCTTTTTGCTGTGCTTTGCCTTTCCCTGAAGCTCCGGCACAGGCGGGTAGGTGTTTTTCTGCTTTTGACTGCTGATTTCAGGGCGCTTCATACCTTGCTTTGCCATAAAAACACCTCTGCCTCAGCTTATACCGTGGATCCCTGCGGATATGCCGTTGACCAATTGCTGCATTTCGCGTTTTGAATGGACATTGTGTGCCTGCGCCAAAACGGATTGCTTTTCCGTTTCCGTCAGAGACTCGAATTTTTTCATGGCTGCCTCATTTTGTGCTAAAGCCATCCCGAAGCCCAAGGGCAGTTCCTTTCCTTTCATACGATCACCTCGGGGATAGTATGTGCAGAAGGCGAGGCGGCATTCCGTTTTTTGCGCTCAGCGCGGGAGTGTTACCGTGACCAGAACGGAATGGCCGTCGCGGGTGGAAACGGTAATTTTTCCCTTATGCACCTGCACAATTGCTTTAGCAATGGACAAGCCAAGACCGTAACCGCCGCTTTGCGAGCTGCGGGAACGGTCGCCGCGAAAAAAGCGGTCAAAAAACTGCGATAGCTGCGCCGCGTCGACGGGTGCAGAGGAGTTCTCCACGGTCAAACGAATGTTCTTTCCGCTATGTGACAGGTTCATGGTGATATGACCGCCGTCGTCGGAATACTTCAGCGCGTTGTCCAGCAGGATTGTGACCATCTGCGACAGCGCTTTTTCGTCTCCGCAAAGAGAAAGCATCGGCTCAATGGAGAACACCAGTGTTTTGTTCTGCTGCTTCGCGGGGGCAAGGAAGGAATGTGCCGTCTCCTCGACCATGTCGGAAAATGGGAAGGTGAGCATTTGAAGCGGGGCTTGTTCTTCCATACGTGACAGAGAGATCAGGTCGCCTGTCAGGGCTGCAAGGCGTTCCGTTTGGCGGCGGATGTCTTGCAGCCATTCGTTTTCGCCCAGCTCCATGGTCAAGACCTCCGCGTCCGCGTCGATGATAGAAATAGGGGTTTTCAACTCATGCCCTGCGTCTGTGATGAACTGTTTTTGCTTTTCATAGCTGACCGAGACCGGCTTCACGATCCTGCCGGAGAACAGCAGCATCAGCAGGAAAACCGCCAAAAGCCCGAAAAGCGAAATGGCGCAGCTTGCCCAAAGAAAGCTGTGAAAGGTAGCGAGATTTCTGCCGCAATCCAAAAAGATGATGCGCGTGCTGTTTGCCTCAGCGACGCAGAGATAGCGGTAATCCTTCAGAAAGCCATTTGTTTGACCGCTTTGATATACTTGCTGCGCGTAGGCAATGGCTGTGCCGGAGTCAATTGCGGCGATCCTACCGGTATCAACGGAGACGGTCTGCCCATTCTCGTTGAGAAGGATGGAGAAGTAGCGGGATTCATATGGAAGCTCGGGAGACATATCACGCGGTTTCGGAGAATCCTGCGGCCGCGGCTTACCGTCAGACTGGGGGAATTTTCCGTGATTCTCCGATAATAGCGCGAGCGTTTCGTCTGCTGTTGTGAGAATATCTCGGTAATTCAGAAGATTGACCGCACCCATAATGAGCAGCAGGACGAGAAAAAGAGAGAGCATCGACAGAGCAATGAATTTGATGCGCAGCTTTCGAATCATTTGTTTTCCTCCAATGTGTACCCGGCGTTTCTGGTTGCCTTGATCTGCACGTTTGCTTGCAGGGCAGTCAGCTTTTTCCGAAGATAGGAGATGTAGACCCACACGACGCTCAACTCGGCATCGTTGTCATAGCCCCAGATGCGCTCGTAGAAACGCTCTGTGGAGATCAATTGCTGCGGATCGCGCAGCATCAACTCCATCATCTGAAATTCCTTCCCGGTCAAGCGGAAGCTGCCGTAAGGGGAGGAGAGCAGAAAGGTGGCGCAGTTCAGCGTGATGTTGCCAAAGGTCAGCTCTGAGGCAGTCTGCACGGCGGGCGCGCGCGTCATGGCGCGGATTCTCGCAAGCAGCTCCTTGGTTGCGAAGGGCTTTGTTAAATAGTCATTTGCGCCGCTGTCCAGCCCTAAGACCTTATCGTCCACCTCTGCTTTCGCCGTCAAAAGCAGCACGGGAGTGCGGTCGCCGCGTGCGCGGAGTGTCTTCAAGACGGTGATTCCGTCCGCTTTCGGCATCATAATATCAAGGATCACGCCATCATAACGGTCGGTGCGCAGGTATTCCAACGCCTCGGCTCCGTCATAAACGGCATCCACGAGATAGTTGTTTTTTTCCAAAATCACGGTGAGCGCCTTGGAAAGAGAACGCTCATCTTCCGCAAGCAGGAGCTTCATAAGCTTCACCTCTATATATAATCTATTCGGCGAACATTAAACGGAGTTTAAGCGTTGCCGATGCAGAAAAAGTCGGCTGTTTTAAGTTTGCCTAAGGTAACAGCGATAGAATGAGTGTACGAACACGGAACGAAAGGCAAAACGGTGGTGGTAAAATGCAAACGGTTTTTAAACGGTATGAGTTAAAATTCCTTCTGACGCCGCAGCAGAAGAAGGCGGTGCTTGCGGCGATGCAGGGGCATATGCAGCTCGATCAATACGGGCGGACGACCATACGAAATCTTTATTTTGACACGGATAACTATCGCTTGATCCGACGCTCGTTGGAGCGGCCTGTGTACAAGGAAAAGCTGCGGATACGAAGCTATCGGCCGGCGGAGGCTGACGAGCCTGTTTTTGTTGAATTGAAGAAAAAGTATCAGGATGTCGTTTACAAGCGTAGACTTCTATTGCGTCAAAGCAGTGCGATTGAGTGCCTGAGTAAGGGGATCGACCTGCCGACTGAGAGCCAAATCGCAAATGAGATCAATTATTTTCGGCGCTATTATCAGCCGCTTGCGCCGAAGGTATTCCTCTCGTATGAGCGGGAGGCGTTTTATCCGGCGGAAGGCGGCGAGTTTCGTGTGACCATGGATGAAAACATTCTCTATCGCCGCGAGGTGCTTTCTTTAGCCGCACCGGTTTACGGTACGCCGCTTTTACCGAAGGGCGGAACACTGATGGAGATCAAAACCTCGGAAGCCATTCCGCTTTGGCTGACGCAATGCCTCAGCAGTGAAAAAATCTTCAAGACAACATTTTCAAAATACGGTGCGGCATATACGGATATGCTGTTTCGTCTAAAGAAAGGAAGAATTAGCAATGCCGGATAAAATCTTTCAAGGACTCTTTGACACGGATATCACGAGGGTCATCTCTGTAACGGACTTTTTGCTTTGCATTGCCTGTGCGCTGGCGGCAGGCGTTCTCTTAACAGGGGCATATCTCTATCGAACGCGCAGCACAAAGAGCTTTGCCGTCACGCTGGCGCTTTTGCCAACGGTCGTCTGCGTGATTATCATGATGGTCAACGGAAATATCGGCACCGGTGTGGCGGTTGCAGGCGCGTTCGGTTTGGTGCGGTTCCGCTCCGCGCAGGGTACGGCAAGAGAAATCTGCGCAATTTTCATTGCGATGGGAGCGGGCTTGATCTCCGGAATGGGTTATCTTGCCTACGCACTGCTTTTTTCCCTCTTGATGTGCGCTGCCCTGATGCTCTGCACGCGTTTCAGCTTCGGAATTCACCGCGGCTTGCATAGAACGATGCATCTTACAATTCCGGAGGATCTGGATTATGCGGGTGTATTCGACGATATTTTTGAAGAATACACAACAAAACATGAGCTGACGCAGGTTAAGACAACCAATATGGGAAGCTTGTTCCGCCTGACTTACGACATGACGCTGCGGCGCCAAAATTGTGAGAAGGAAATGATTGACAAGCTGCGCTGCCGCAACGGAAATCTCGAAATCAGCATTTCGACGCAGGAGACAACGGTAGCGGAGCTATAACGTGATTCGGCAAGGAAAATGGGGTGAACTACGATGAAAAAAATGAAATTACTGCCGCTGCTTATTGCATTATTGCTTCTTACCGCCTGCGCCGACAGTGGAGATGCAGTCCCAACTGCGGAGAGTACACAGCCGCCGGCTACAGTATCGCCGGAGACGCTTTCTGCATTCTTCAGCGACCGAGATTATGAAGTCGGATATGACGAAGAGGAATGCGTGCGCATCACACTGACGGGCGACGGCGCGACCGTCAGCTCCGACGCGGCGAGAATCGCGGGCAGTGTGATTACGATCACAGAGGGAGGAAGCTATCTGCTCAGCGGCACGCTCAATGACGGGAGCATCATCATTGACGCGGAAAAAACGGATAAGATACAGTTGATTTTAGACGGCGTGACGGTCAAAAGCAGCACTTCTGCGGCACTTTACATTCGCTCGGCGGATAAGGTGTTCCTTACCACGGCAGCGGGCAGCGAAAATACGCTTGAAAACGGCGGAGATTATATTGCAGTCGATGAGAATAACATTGACGCGGCGATTTTCTCCAAGGATGATCTGACGCTGAACGGCGAGGGAAGCCTGACCGTAAATGCGGCGGCGGGACACGGGATCGTCTCAAAGGACGAGCTGACCGTGACGAGCGGGAGCTACACCGTCACAGCCGCAAGCCACGGCTTATGCGGTAAGGACAGTGTTGCGATTGCGGGCGGCTGCTTCACTATTTCCAGCGGCAAAGACGGAATCCACGCGGAAAATGCGGAGGATGCCACCTTGGGCGGTGTTTATATTGCAGACGGCAGCTTCCAAATTACGGCGCAGGGCGATGCAATGAGTGCCGGAACGGTCTTGCAGATTGAAAAAGGCGACTATCAACTGACCTCCGGCGGCGGCAGCGGGAACGCCGCGGCGAAGACGGATATGGGCTTCGGCAGATTTGGCGGGCAGACGGAAAGCGCGAGCAGTGAGGACACTGTCAGCACAAAGGGCTTGAAGGCGGGAAGCACGCTATGTATCCTCGGCGGAACATTCCGGATTGACGCGGCGGATGACGCGCTGCATAGTAACGGGAACCTTGCAATCTCCGGCGGTGAGCTGACCTTGCAAACCGGCGATGACGGCGCGCACGCGGACGGGAGCCTTATGATCTCCGGCGGTACGGTTACCGTGACGCAGAGCTACGAGGGTTTAGAAGGGCAGGCAATCGAAATCTCCGGCGGCAGCATCACCGTGACCGCAAGCGATGACGGCTTGAACGCAGCCGGCGGAACCGATGAAAGCGGTTTCGGCGGGTTTGGAGGCGACCGCTTTGCGTCGGATGAAAATATCTATATCTCCATCAGCGGCGGCACTTTGCGGATTTCCGCCTCGGGCGACGGCGTGGATTCCAACGGCAGCATAACGGTCAGCGGCGGCGAAACTTATGTCTTCGGACCCAGCGACAACGGAAATGCCTCGCTGGATTATGCGGGAAATGCGACAATCACCGGCGGTATCTTCCTTGCGGCAGGTAGTTCGGGAATGGCACAGAACTTCGGCACCGACTCAACACAGGGGGCGATCCTCCTCAGTGTCAGCGCGCAACAGGCGGATACGACCGTCACGCTGACGGACAGCGGCGGCGTGACGATTGTCTCCTTTACCGCAGAGAAAGCCTATGACTGCGTCCTCATCAGCACACCGGAGCTGAAGCAGGGCGAGACTTACACGCTCACAGCGGGAAGCGCGAACGCGACATTTACGATGGATTCGCTGCAATACGGCAATGCCGGCGGTATGGGCGGCTTCGGAGGACGCCCCGGCGGCATGGGCGGTGGCAACGGCGGAGGCGGTCGCGGTGGTATGGGCGGACGTCCCGGGGAAAATGGCGGACAACCCGGCGGTATGGGCGGAGGCCCCGGCGGAACCGGCGAGCAACCCGGCGGTATGGGCGGTCGTCCCGATGAAAATGGCGAACCGCCCGACGGTATCGGTGAACAACCCGCAGACCCGAGCGAGAATTCGGAAGCTGAGGGCGGGGAACCGGACGATATCATCTAAGGGAGCCCTGAAACAGCAGGTCATTTGTTCGGAGCTTTCCAAATACGAATACCTTCCGACGCGTCGTATATGTTCTTTACGGCGCGTCGGTTTTGATTACAATAGGGTAACGGAATGCACGGTATAGTCCTCCGCCTCTACGGCGGTTTTGAGAAGGTCGTCATCAATTGGGGCGCTTAGAGTGACAATCGCCGTCCCTTTTTGATAGTCTGCGATGGCGGATTCAACCTGCGGCAGGGCTTCCAACGCTCTTCTGACGGCTGCCTCACAGTGACCGCACATCATGCCTTCGATTTGAAGCTGCTTGCGTGTGCTTGCGTTCCTGTTTAACAAGGCAGCATCTAACGAAACGGGCGCAATACGCCGATGCCGCCTTGCATCGTGTAAGTGAAAGAAATTCAACCGCAGCGCATTTGTTACGACGCAGAAGCTCGACAAGCTCATGGCGGCTGCGCCGAACATCGGATTCAGCTTCCAACCGAACAGCGGATACCATATGCCCGCTGCCAAGGGGATACCAATGACATTATAGAAAAATGCCCAAAACAGATTTTCGTGAATATTGCGCAGGGTCGCACGGCTGAGACGAATCGCGGCGGGGACATCACGCAGCGTGCTTTTCATCAGCACGACATCGGCGGCGTCAATGGCGACATCCGTGCCTGCGCCGATGGCAATGCCGATATCGGCGCGAGTCAAAGCGGGTGCGTCGTTGATGCCGTCGCCGACCATTGCGACCTTGCCGTAGCTTTGCAGCGTGCGAATGACCGTCTCTTTGCCGTCTGGAAGCACACCTGCGATCACTGCGTCGACGCCCACTTCCGCACCAATGGCGTTGGCGGTTTTTTCATTGTCTCCCGTCAGCATAACAACGCGGATCCCCATGTCCTGAAGCTCTTTGACGGCTTGCGGGCTATCCCCTTTCATGGTATCCGCCACCGCGATGATGCCGAGCAGGCGCTTGCCTCGGGCAAACAGCAGCGGCGTTTTGCCCTGCGCTGCAAGCTGCTCCGCCTGCAAACGCACCGCCTCCGGTATGGAGACGTGGCTGCCAATAAAGCGGAGGCTTCCGCCGAATAGAGAAGTGCCGTTTAGACTTGCGCTCAGACCGTTTCCCGGCAGCGCGCGGAAATCCGTAACCTCCTCGGCCGTCAGCTTCCGTTCCTTCGCTGCCTGCACAATCGCTTTTGCAAGCGGATGCTCACTTTTTTGCTCTAAGGCAAAGGCGACTGTGAGCAGCTCTTCCTCGCTGCAGCCCTCTGACGGCACGAACTCCGTAACGGTCGGTTCGCCGCGTGTAATCGTGCCGGTTTTGTCCAGCGCGACGATCTGCACCTTGCCGGTCGTCTCCAACGAGACAGCAGTCTTAAACAGAATGCCGTTTTTCGCGCCGACGCCGTTACCGACCATGATCGCAACGGGCGTTGCAAGTCCAAGCGCACAGGGGCAGCTGATGACCAGCACGGAGATGCCTCGCGCCAGCGCAAAGCTGAACTCTTTTCCGACCAAAAGCCAAATGATGATAGTAATGACGGCGATACCGATCACGACGGGTACAAAAACGCCTGAGACCTTATCTGCAACCTTCGCAATCGGCGCTTTTGTCGCAGCCGCGTCGCTGACCATTTTGATGATCTGCGAGAGCGTGGTATCTTCTCCGACGCGGGTCGCTTCACATTCTAAAAAACCCGACTGATTGACCGTCGCGGCGGAGACGGGATCACCTACTGTCTTGTCTACGGGGAGGCTTTCGCCTGTCAGCGCCGCTTCGTTTACCGCGCTGCTGCCGTGAAGCACGACACCGTCTACGGGGATGCTTTCCCCCGGGCGGACGATATAGCGATCGCCCTTACGCACTTGCTCGATGGGAACGGTGACTTCTTTCCCGTCCTTCAGGATTACGGCGGTTTTCGGCGCAAGCTTCATCAGACTTTTCAGCGCGTCCGTGGTTTTGCCCTTCGCGCGTGCCTCCAGCAGCTTACCGACGGTGATGAGGGTAAGGATCATCGCGGCGGATTCAAAATAGAACTCGTCCATCAAACGCATTTCCGCAGCCATGTCGCCGTGTGCCTGCGCCGCCGTCATAGCAAAGAGGGCATAAACGCTCCAAAGGAAGGAAGCCATTGCGCCGAGAGCCACCAAGGTATCCATGTTCGGCGCGCGATGCCACAGACTTTTAAAACCGCTAACGAAGAACTTCTGATTAATGACCATGATGATGCCTGACAAAAGGAGCTGCACAAGTCCGACGGCAACATGATTCTCTTCAAAAAAGCGTGGTAAGGGGAGTCCAAGCATATGCCCCATCGAGAAATACATCAGCACGAGAAGAAAACCGACCGAGACGATCAGACGTTGTTTCAGCGCGGGAGTCTCCCGATCCTTTAGCGTGTCCTCCTCTTGTGACGCAGCTTTTTGCACGCCCTTACGGGAAGCGCCGTAACCCGCAGCCTCCACCGCCGCAATAATGGCATGCTCCGAGGCAGTGCCCTCCACGCCCATGGAGTTGGTCAGCAGACTGACGGAGCAGTCCGTCACGCCCTCAACCGCACGGACCGCCTTTTCCACACGGGCACTGCACGCGGCGCAGCTCATGCCTGTGACAGAGTATTGTTGCATATTCTGACCTCCTCTATTTCATTAGCTTTTGCAGCGTTGCAACCAGCTCGTCAATGACTTCGTCTTTTCCCGCCCGAACGTCATCGACAACACAGGTGCGAATATGATTTGCAAGCAGCTCCCGATTAAAAGCGTTCAGCGCCGCGCTGATTGCGGAGGACTGCACGAGGATATCCGTACAATAGGCGTTGCGCTCCAGCATCCCTTTGATGCCGCGCACCTGACCTTCAATACGATTTAAACGGTGGATCAAGCTGCGATATTCCTCCGCCGTGCGTTCTTTGGTCTTTGCGCAGCAGCAAGCTTCTTCCTCCATAGCGTTTACCTTCCTTTCTTCTCTTATTCATCTTTATTATATACCCCTATGGGGTATGTGTCAAGCAAAAAGTATAGGAAAGAAATGGACGCGCGGCTTGCTTTTTCAGTGTTGGTTTGCTATGATAATAACACTGCAACCGGCACGGAATCTGAGCAAGGAGGTCGTCCCATGTTTGAGCTGCGTGAACTGACGCTGCTTTCCGTTTTTGTTCGCATCCTCACCGCAATTATTCTCGGCGGTGCAATCGGAATGGAGCGGGGCATGAAAAATCGCCCGGCGGGACTGCGCACCTACATGCTGGTCTGCATCGGTGCATGCATCGTGATGATTACGAATCAATATGCCGTGCAGGTGTTCGGCGTTGGCGATCCGGTGCGCATGGCGGCGCAGGTCGTCAGCGGCATCGGCTTTCTCGGAGCGGGGACGATCATTGTCACATCGAGGAATCAGATCAAAGGCTTAACGACCGCAGCCGGATTGTGGGCTTCCGCCTGCGTTGGCTTGGCAGTAGGCATCGGCTTCTATGAGGTTGCGCTGATCGGCGCGGTGTCGATCTTTGTGGTTTTGACGCTTCTGCATATGTGGGATAGTTACATGCGCCGTCATATGCGTGCAACGGAGCTGTATGTCGAATTGGAGCAGGCAATTTCTCTGGGCGAATTCCTTCAAGCTGCCCGCGAGGCAGGACTTACGGTTTCCAATTTGCAGATTGAGCGGGAGACAAATCCAAACGGAGCCTATCTATGCTTCCTTGCAACCTTCCGCGGCCCGAAAGGCTTAACGCGTTC
>JBJDYD010000093.1:0-9969 GCA_051867015.1 Faecousia sp.
CTTTATTTTTTACAGCTTTTGCTCTATCCTACCCACACTTTCTAGGGAAGAGCCTGATTTTGCCTACTTTTCCGCTTTTGCCGCAAGGCGTTCATCCTTGGTCTTGAAAAAGCGCTCAAGGAAGGGCACAAGCAGGACGCAGACGAAGGCTGCCGTGAAGCCGCCGTTATACAGGCAGAAGCCGCCGTGCAGCAGGGGAACGCTCGTGACCAGGCAGAAGTGGAGCACGCCCGCCAAAATGCCGAAGTACCAGCCGTATCTGCCGGAGATCGGGGACAGTCCGCCCGCGAAGCAAAGCCCGACGACGATGGACTGCGCGTTGATCGACTGCGCGTATGCCCCGTCCGCGCCGACGAAGAGCAGCTCGAACAGGAGGGAAGCGCCGAAGTAGCCGACCATGATGGGCCAAATGTTGCGCGGATGGGAGCCGGAGCAGCAGGTGGCGAGCATACAGAAGATGCAGCCGAAGGTGACGGCGTTGAAGGTCGCGCCCACGAGGTTATAGTACAGCACGATGAACAGCCCGAACACGCCGACATTCATCAGGGTCGTTGCCGTGCCGTATTTCTGCGCGTAATCGACACCGTGCCCGCTGTCCTTCATCAGGTTCCAATAGTCCTTCGGCTTGCAGCCCATGAGCAGGGCAAAGACAATGCACAGCCCAAAGACGATGAAGCAGAAGACATTGCATACGCTCCAGGAGGCGACCTTGAGATCGGTCAGCACCTTGAGGTCGGACAGGTTGCCGCCCAAGACCGTATACAGCACGGCGCGCAGGAAGAACGCGGTCATGCCGATGGGGACGGCGGCGGAGTAGAGGTCATAGCCCTTGTGCAGATTCGGGGAGTGGACGAGTCCCGCCGGCAGGAAGAAGCCGATGATCAGCCCGACGCCGAGGGCGAGGAGCAGACCCGTCCACGAAAAGCCGGTCACGTCCGCATTCGGGTAGCGCAGGAGCAGGTCGGAGATCAGCGGGGCGAGTCCGGAGGTGAAAATCATCGCGTTGACATTCGCGCCGAGGCTTTCCCGCTTGACGAGGCAGTAAAGCGCCACGCCGAGGAAGCCGAACCAGATGTTCAGCACATTGATGCCCCAGAAGGCGAAGCCCGCCGTGAGCAAAAACGCGATGACCGAGGCGGCGTTCGCCTTCGCCTTCGGCAGGAAGAACAGGGCGGTGCAGATCAGGCAGACCAAACCCGCGTTCAGGAACGCGCCGGAATAGCCGCCGTAGTCAAAATAGTTGGTTGCGACCTTTGCCGGCTGCGACAGAATGCGCCACAGACCGTCGAACATCCCCTTGCGGTCGGGCAAAATGACCGCGCCGATCAGAAATGCCAGCGTAAAAAAACCAAACAGCAGCCGCAGAAAGCCGCTTGGAGAGAGAGACTTGAGCTTTTTCATCGGTCGTTACGCGCGCTCGGCTGCCTCAATGACATGCTTCATGAGGACGGAGGTTGTGACGCTGCCAACGCCGCCGGGGACGGGGGTGATCGCCGCGACAATCGGCTCGACCTCGGAATAGACCGCGTCGCCCGCAATCGCGCCGAGACCGCCCTTTGCGTTGGGCTTGTTCTCGTCCCAGTTGATCGAGACATCAATGACGACCTGCCCCTCGCGGACATAGTCTTTCGTCAGGGAGTTCAGCACGCCGGCTGCCGAGACGACGATATCCGCGTTGCGGCAGATTTCAGCGGTGTTGACGGTCTTGGTGTGGCAGACGGTAACGGTGGCGTTCTTGCCCATGAGCATCATCGCGGCGGGCTTGCCGACGACGAGGCTTCTGCCGATTACGACGGCGTTCTTACCCTTGCAGTCGATGCCGTAGTAGTCGAGGATCTCCATGCAGGCGGCGGGGGTGCAGGGGGCGAAGCCGAGGTCGCTTCTGCCTTCGAAGACGCCCGCGTTGCTCAGGTCGGTCATGCAGTCGACGTCCTTCTTCGGGTCGAGGCGGTTGCAGATTTCGTCGGTGTCCGCCTTGAGGTGCTTGGGCAGCGGGCGGAACATCAAAACGCCGTGGATGGCGTCGTTGGCGTTCAGCTCGTCGATGGCGGCGAGCACCTGCTCCTTGGTTGCGTCTCCGGGGAGGAGGAATTTCTGCACCTCAATGCCGATCAGCTCAGCACGTTTGGTCGCGCCGCGCTCATAGGAGAGGTCGGAGGGGTCCTCGCCGATGCGCAGAATGCCGAGGGTCGGGGTGACGCCCTTTGCCTTGAGGGCACTTGCGCGTTCGGTCAGTTTCGCGTTTAAAGCGTCGGTCACTTCTTTGCCGAGTAATTGCTTTGCCATAAGTTATCTTCTCCTTGTTGTTGATATTCTTTGGGGCTAAGAGCTAAGGACTAAGGGTGAATGATTAAGAGCTAAGGACTAAGAGCTAAGGGTGAATGATTAAGAGCTAAGGACTAAGAGCTAAGGGTGAATGACTGTGGTGTGCTTCGCACGGATTTTAATTGTGTATCGGGTTTCTTATTATGTCATTGCGAGGAGCGAAGCGACGTGGCTGCGCAGCCGTTCGCGACAAAGGAGCGTTACGGATGCGGCGTACCCCTCGCGGGTGCAATCTTGTGCAGGAACTGCGAGTGCGTACAAACCTCCAGCCTGAGATTGCCACGACCAGTGTGCGCACTGGTCTCGCAATGACAAATTAGGGTAGCTTTATATGTCATTGCGAGGAGCGCAGCGACGTGGCAATCTCGTGCAGGAAGTACCAAGTGGGTACAAAGCTACAGCCTGAGATTGCCACGACCGGTGCGCAGCCCTTCGCGACGAAGGAGCGTTACGGATGCGGTGTACCCCTTGCGGGTAGTGTGCGCACTGGTCTCGCAATGACAAATTGGGGTAGCTTTCCGTGTCATTGCGAGGAGCAAAGCACCCACAAATGGCAGGTCGGATAGTGCTTATTTGAAGAAGCCGTTCTTGACGGTTTCGAAAATTTCGTCTGCCAGCTTGCCGTATTGGTCGAGCATACCGAGGCATTTCGCGTTCAGCTCCTCGGCGTAGGCGCGGTTTTTGAGGGTCTTGGTGTTGATGAAGACATTCAAGGACGCCGCCTGCAATGCGGACTTCACAATGACTGCGCCGCAGCCCGCGTCGGACACTGCCAGACGGCTGCCCTTCGCGGCAAACACGGCGATGGCGTCCAGCGCCTCGCAGCACAGCTCCATAATATGTACGGGAACCTTGCAGGCAATCACGGTCGCTTCCTCCAAAACGGTGTCGCGGTTGGGATCGTCCTTCGGGATGCCGTACGCCTTTGCCAGCGGGACGAAGCCCTCCGCGTCGGCGGGGACTTGATCCAGCAGCTCCTTTTGCAGATCGTCACATTTCTTTTGCAGGGCGATGATCTCCGCCTCGACATCGGCATACTTCTTCTTGCCGACGGTCAGGGAGCCGACCATGTTGCCTAAAGCCGTGCCGATTGCGCCGACCAACGCCGCAGCGCCGCCGCCGCCGGGCGCAGGCTCATTCGAGGCAAGAACCTTCACAAATTCTCTGCAGGATGCGGTTGTCATATCCATAAATAAACTCTCCTTATTCTACTTTATATAGCGGAATTGTCTATCTGCGTGCGGGAATATCAAATTTTAGTGAATAGTGAACAGTGAATTGTGAATGGTGAATAGCGATACGGTTAAGCACCTTCGAACGCGTATAAGGCAGCGAAAAACAGAGAAAGCCAAAACGACGGTTCACTGTTCACTATTCACGATTCTCTATTCACGATTCACTGCGCCCCGCGCTATCGGGGTGAATCCGAAAAACTCCGGCGGGGTTGCCGCCGGAGTTATGGGGTTTTTCAATTAGAACAGACCGCTGATCTTGCCGTTCTCGTCCACGTCGATGCGCTCGGCGGCGGGAACCTTCGGCAGACCGGGCATGGTCATGATCTCACCGGTCAGCGCAACGAGGAAGCCCGCGCCTGCGGAGACCTTGACATTGCGGACGGTGACGGTAAAGCCCTTCGGCGCGCCCAGCTTGGTGGGATCGTCGGAGAAGGAATACTGCGTCTTCGCCATGCAGATGGGCATCTTGTCGTAGCCCAGCTCGGTCAGCGTCTTAATCTGCTTCTCGGCGTTCGGAGTGAATGCCACGTCGTCGCCGTGGTAGATCTTCGTGACGATGTCGCGGATCTTTTCCTTGATGGGCTTATCCAGCTCATAGGAGAAGGTGAAGTCGTTGGGCTGGTCGCACAGACGGATGACTTCCTTCGCCAGCTCGATGCCGCCTTCGCCGCCCTTTGCCCAGACCTCGGACAAAGCGACGTTGACGCCCAGCTCGCGGCACTTGTCCTCGACGAGCTTCAGCTCCGCCTCGGTGTCCTGCGGGAAGCGGTTGATCGCAACAACGCAGGGCAGCTTGTAGACGTTGGTGATGTTGGAAACGTGCTGCAGCAGGTTGGGAAGACCCTTTTCCAGCGCCTCGAGGTTCTCCACGCCGGTCTCTGCCTTCGGCACGCCGCCGTTGTACTTCAGGGCGCGGACGGTGGCAACGAGGACGACGCAGCTCGGCTTCAGACCAGCCATGCGGCACTTGATGTCGAGGAACTTCTCAGCGCCGAGGTCAGCGCCGAAGCCTGCTTCGGTCACGGTGTAGTCGGACAGACGCATAGCAACCTTCGTCGCGGTGACGGAGTTGCAGCCGTGCGCAATGTTGGCGAAGGGACCGCCGTGGACGAACGCGGCGGTATGCTCGAGGGTCTGCACGAGGTTGGGCTTCAGCGCGTCCTTGAGCAGCGCGGTCATTGCGCCCTGTGCGTTCAGGTCGCCTGCGGTGACGGGCTTTTCGTCATAGGTGTAGCCGACGACGAGGCGGGACAGACGCTCCTTGAGGTCGGTGATGTCGGAGGCGAGGCAGAGCACTGCCATGATCTCGGAGGCGACGGTGATGTCGTAGCCGTCCTCACGGGGGGTGCCGTTGACTCTGCCGCCCAAGCCGTCCACGACAAAGCGGAGCTGACGGTCGTTCATATCGACGCAGCGGCGCCAGGTGATGCGGCGGGGGTCAATGCCGAGGCGGTTGCCCTGATAAATATGGTTATCCAGCATAGCGGCAAGGAGGTTGTTCGCTGCGCCGATGGCGTGGAAGTCACCGGTGAAGTGCAGGTTGATGTCCTCCATGGGGACGACCTGTGCGTAGCCGCCGCCTGCCGCGCCGCCCTTGACGCCGAAGACCGGGCCGAGGGACGGCTCACGGAGCGCGACGAGGACGTTCTTGCCCAGCTTGCGCATGCCGTCTGCCAGACCGACGGTCGTGGTGGTCTTGCCTTCGCCTGCGGGGGTGGGGTTGATGGCGGTGACGAGGATCAGCTTGCCGTCCTCGCGCTTGACTTCCTTGAGAATGTTGTAGTCAACCTTTGCCTTGTACTTGCCGTACTGTTCGATGTACTTGTCGTCGATGCCTGCGGTCTTGGCAACCTCAGTGATCGGCAGCATCTCGGTTTCCTGTGCGATTTCGATGTCGGATTTGAAACTCATTTGGAATATCTCCTTTTATCAAATTTTGCGCTACGCCGTTGGAATGACCTCACGCAATGAGTTTGTCATACCGCTTGCCGTTGCAGTGGCTGCGCGGTACCGTTCAAAACATATTCGATATGTTTTTACCGAAAAAGATTGTATCACTATATAGAATACTTGTCAACCGTTTCCGCGCAATTTTTTGGATTTTTTATCCCTTTCCCCTGTAAGGCGGGGACAGCTTGGACGCGAACGGTGGTTCCTGCACGCGGGCGGCTGATAGCCGCCCCTACGAGTAATCTGACAGTCCTCGCTGTAGTAGTTTGTAACAATTAAAAGTTGTGCATCAGCCTCTGTAGTAGGCAGTTAATCTAAAATACGAGCCTTTGAGATCGGTAGCAGTACGCCGTAGGGCGCGACGACCTCGGCGCGCCGGTGCAGGAACTACCAAATGTGTACAAACTCGTTCATTTATACTGTCTGCCGCTTCGCGGACGGCACGCCGAGTCGTCGTGCCCTACGGGCTGCCTACAGTTTTAAGCGTTACAGGCTAGTAGGGGCGGCTATCAGCCGCCCGCGAACGATGTATATCCTCACATTTTTGCTTTCAGTGCGGTAATCAGCAGATCGCCGGCGACCACGCGGTCTTCTGCGGCAAAGCCGTCTTCGAAGTTTGCCGAGTAGAGGAGCTGGGCGTTCGGGGGGAATTCGTCGTCACCCTCCCACACGATCAGACGCAGGCGGTATTCGTCCAAAAAGCGGAATTCATACGCCGCGTCGCCGTGCTTGAGGGGCAGTCCGCCCAGCTTTTCGGCGGCGGCGCGGAATGCATCGACCCTTGTGCCGAAGGTAAAGGCGGCGCGGGTCAGCACTCTGCCGGTAAAGGGCTTGATGTAGAGTTCGCCCCAGGGCATTTCGCGGAAGGTCTTGAAATCCGCGCAGGGCGCTGCGGACTTGCCTTCCAGCAGATAGCGCAGCAAAAAGGTCTGCGCGGGAAGGGAGGCAAGCGCCCCCTCGTCCGCACGGAGGGCATAGGTCGGGTGCGAAATATGATAGGCAGCGCCGAGCAGGGTCACGGTAAACGCCCCGTTTTCGAATGGGATACCGAGCCGATTTCCCGCCTCCTGCGCATCCATCGCGGCAAATTTCTCGCAATAATACGCAAACGGCACTTCTTCCTTGTGGTTTTCAACTTGCATATGGGTTACTCCTTGTTCAGAATCTTGCGTAAGGGGTTGGTTTCGATGTATTCGATGCGCGTTTGGTAATCCCGTGCGTCACGGATGATATGGTCATAATAGCCGTCTTGCCAAAGTGTTTGCTTGCAATCGCGGCTTGTCAAACGCTTGAAAACTGCAACAGTTTGTGCAATCACGGACGCCGTAGGGCGCGACGACTCGGCGCGCCGCGTCGGCACTGAGGTTATGCGCAAGAGCAGATGAACATGATCCGGCATAATGACATACGAATCCACGTTGATATAGGGGTACGCCTTAGGAATCGAAAGAATATATTCCTGCACAATGCCTCCGAGCTGTGTTAACGAAATGGCGGCAACCGCTTCGTCGTTCTCATTCGCTTTTTTGATATTTGAAAGAATCGGCGCTCGATCTTTTGTGCAGAGTGTCAGAAAATATACACCCTCAGAGGAATAGTCATAGTCAGACAACCGAAGCCTCTTCCGTTTCGGATAATTCATTTTCGTACCTCTCCAAATAAATAAAAGTAGTTCCTACACCGGCGCGCCGGGGTCGTCGCGCCCTACGGTGAGGGCGGGGCTTTACGCGAGAGGTTCAAAACGGGAGGCGTCGGTGTGGGGGAGGAAGCAGGCGGCGACGAAGGCGTCCATGTAGCCGGGGTGGGTGGACAGCTCCATGTAGGTCATGTTCCGCGCAACCTCGGAAACCTTGGCGTCGGCTGCCTCGGACAGGGCGATGGCATACGCACCCGCGAGGGACGAGTTGCCGATATAGTGGAACATCTCCGGCGGCACATTCGGGAACATGCCGATCCGGACGGCGTTTTGCATATTGATGCCGCTGCCGATGCCGCCTGCCACATAGACCGCTTCCAAAACGCTCTCGTCCATGTCCATGGCGGAGAGCAGGGTGTCGATCGCGGAATAGATCGCACCCTTAGCGCGGATGAAATTCACGATATCCACCTCGTCAAGCGCCACCTCTCTGCCCGTGGCGGATTCGGTTGCTTTGGCGAGGATATAGCGCCCGCAGCCGTGGCGGTCATGGGCGACTCTCGCGCCCTCGCGGACGAAAAGACCCTTGGAATTGATGATGCCGCAGCGGAACAGCTCCGCGATCAGGTCGATGATGCCGCTGCCGCAAAGTCCGACGGGCTTCTGACCCGCTTCTCCGATGATGCCGAGGGTCGGCTCCATCGTGGCTTCGTCGATGGTGACGGATTCAATTGCGCCGTCCGTCGCACGCATACCGCAGGAGATGTCGCCACCCTCAAAGGCGGGACCTGCCGAGCAGGCGCAGGAGACAAGGAAATCGCGGTTGCCGAAGACGATCTCGCCGTTTGTGCCGAGGTCGATGAATAGGGAAAGCTCGTCTCTGTCCCACAGCATTGCGGCAAAGGCACCCGCCGTGATGTCGCCGCCCACATAGGAGCCGATGTTCGGCGCGATACGGACGGAGGCGTTGGGATGGGCGGGCAGACCGATGTCCTGCGCCTTGAGGGCTTCATAGTGGAAGAACGCGGGGATATACGGCTCGGTGCGCACCGGGTCTGCGTCCACGCCGAGGAGGAGATGGTTCATCGTCGTGTTGGAGGCGACCGCCATGCGGTAGATCCGCGTCGCGGGGACGCCTGCCTGCTGACACAATGCGGCAATGAGGGGGACAAGGGTTTCTTTGATGATCGCGTCCTGCAATTTCTTCCTGCCGCCGGTCTTGCCCTGCTCGATGATGCGATTGATGACATCCGCGCCGTAGCGAATTTGTCCGTTGCCGCCGGAGGCCTTTGCCAAAAGACGCCCGTCCTTGAGGTCGAACAGGACGGCGGAGACGGTGGTGGTGCCGATGTCGATGCCGACGCCGCAGAGGGGGCGCGTATCCTTCTGTCCGGTGATGTCGTAGATCAGGAATTGATTGCCCTTGCGCTCACCGATCACGCGAATCGAGAAATCGTTCTCGCGCAGCACGGAGGGCAGGCGGCGCATCGGGTAGAAGGGCAGCTCGATCTCCCCGCCGACCTTCTCGGCAAGGGCACGGGTCAGACGTTCGTTGTCGGGCATGGTGTCGTCCAGCGTGGGCGCATCGAGGGTCAGATCGACCGTCTCAAAGGCGTTTTTCAGCTCGACACCCGCCCCGCGGACGCCGGAGAGGAGGTTTTCGAAAATTTCGATCTCCTTGCCGCTGGAAAGGTCGGCGGTCTTCATGCGGCTGCGGTAGGCGGAGGCGATGTCGGGCACCAATACGCTCAGGTCGGACAGGGGCTTGGTGCAGCAGGACAGCCGCCAGCCCTCGGCGTACTCCTCGTCGGAGATGTGGGAGGTCTGCAAGCCGCTGACCTCGCCGGAGAGCAGCTTGACACGGCACTTGCCGCAGGAGCCGTTGCCGGAGCAGGGCGCGTCGATGGCGACATTCGCCTTGCGCGCGGCATCGAGGATCGTCTCCTCAGGGGAAGCGGCGATGACGACAGTATCCTCGGAATTTTCAAAACGGAAGGTGATCTCAAACATGGTGTATCTCGACTTTCTTTATTCTGTGAATCGTGAATAGTGAATGGTGAATAGTGAATAGGTAGGGGCCTGTGGGTATCTTTTTGGCTAAGGGCTAAGGGTGAAGGACTGCGGTGTGCTCCGCACGGATTTAAAAAAGTGTATTCGCTGCCCTCATTGTCATTGCGAGGAGCGCAGCGACGTGGCAATCTTGTGCAGGAACTATGGGATGTGTACAAAGCTATAGCTTGAGATTGCCACGACCGGTGTGCGCACTGGTCTCGCAATGACAGATTGGGGTCGCTTTTCCGTGTCATTGCGAGGAGCGCAGCGACGTGGCAATCTCGTGCAGGAACTACCAAGTGCGTACAAACCTACAGCCTGAGATTGCCACGACCGGTGTGCGCACCGGTCTCGCAATGACAAAGGGGGTAGTGGAAATTTATTGTTCCGGGACGACGGCGAAGAAGGTCAGGTCGTCGGTGCCGTTATTCTTCATCGTATGGGTGCTGCCCTTGGGGCAATAGTGGCATTGTCCGGCGGTCAGCGTTTCGGGCTTTCCGTCGCAGGTGATGCTCGCAGTGCCCGAGAGGATATAGATGATCTCCGAGGAGGTCTCATGGGTGTGCATTCCGATGGACGCACCGGGGATCAACCTGCCGCGCATGATACGGTTTTTCCCGTCAAAGAACATTTTTGCGGCGTATTCCTTTTCACCGCCTTTGAAGTTCGGGAAGATGGTTTCTTCCATCATGGGAAAATCAATCAGCATTTTTGAATTCTCCTGTTACTATATATTTGCCCCGGATGTGTGGTAGCCAGCTACGAGCCGGG
>JBJDYD010000094.1:0-9912 GCA_051867015.1 Faecousia sp.
CCGCATTTCAAATCCGCGCGGAGCGCTCCTCAGTCATTCACCCTTAGTCCTTAGCTCTTAGTCCGTGCGGAGATTGCACCCGCAAGGGGTATGCCGCATCCTTAACGCTCGTTCCTCGCGAAAGGCTGCGCTACCGCGTCGCTGCGCTCCTCGCAATGACATGGGGTGGGGGTCAGTTCAGGTGGTTTTCGGCGGGGACGGTATCGACGGCGGAGGCTTCGGAGAAGTAGACATCCAAGATCGCTTTCGCAATTTTTCCGAGATTGCCGCCCTGCGCGCCCTTTTCTACATAGACCGCAATGGCAATTTCTGGGTCCTCCGCCGGTGCGTAGAGGACGAACGAGGCGTTATCCGAGCCGCCCGAGCCGTGCTCTGCGGTGCCCGTCTTGGCGCAGACCGCAACCTCATAATCGCCGAACAGACCGTGGGAGGTGCCGCTGTAGGAGGTGACCGCGAGGCGCATGCCTTCGGTATAGGCTGCGTAGGCATCGTCGCTGATCTCCAAGGTGCTCAGGACGGTCGGCGTATGCTCCTGCACCAGTTCTTCGTAGTCTGACGAAAGGACACGGCGCAGGAAGCTCGCCTGATAGCGCACGCCGCGATTGGCAAGCGCCGACGTATAGGAGCAGAGCTGCATCGGTGTGAAGCGGTTTTCCGACTGCCCGATGGCTGCCGAGACGGTATCGCCGCCGTACCATTCGCCGCTGCTGCCCGCATAGAGTGCGCTCTTCGTCTCGGGGTTGGCGCGGTGCCCTGTCTCCTCGTAGATCTCGATGCCGGTCGATTCACCTAAGCCGAGCGCCTTTGCCGTCTTGTCGATGGCTTCGATGCCGGTCATCCAGCCGATTTCATAGAAGTAGTAGTTACAGGAGACGGACAGCGCCTCCATGACATTGATCGAGCCGTGGGTCGCCGTGCCGTTCGAGGTGGTATAGAGCATACAGCGGGGCAGGTAACCGGCGTCCTCAAAGCGGCGGTAGACGCCGAGGTCATTGATCTCATAGCCCGGTTTAATGACCTTATCGTTGATGGCGGCGATGGTTGTGACCATCTTAAAGGTGGAGCCGGGCGGATAGGTGCCCTGCACGGCGCGGTTATACAGCGGCGCAAAATCCTGCTCCAGCAGATCGTTATAATCCTCCGCGTAGGTCGAAAGGTTGAAGGTCGGATAGCTGGCGCTGACCAGAACCTCCCCCGTCTTGACCGACATGGCAACCACCGCGCCACCCTCGGCGTCTTTCCCTCGGTCGGTGCCGTTCAGTCCGTTCTCCCGCAGATCCAAAATGAGATTCTCCAAGCTGTCCTCGGCAACCTTTTGCAGGTCAATGTCAATGGACAGCTCCACATTATTGCCCGCGACCGGTTCGGTGACATAATGCTTCTCAAGGATGGTGCCGTCGGAGGCAATGGTCGTCTCCAGCATGCCGTCTGTGGCGTGCAGCTCCAGCTCAAAGGCTTTCTCCAAGCCCTCCTTGCCGACCTTGGCATCCATTGCGTAGTCAAACTGCTTGTAGTATTCGTATTCCTCGGGGTTCATGTCTGCAACTCTGCCCAAAATATGCGCGGCATAGTCCGTGTAATACTCACGGACGGTGGACTTTTCAACGGTTACGCCCGGAATGTTCAATTCGGTAATCTCCGCAAGAGAGATCGTGTCCACGTCCTCCAGCATGACATAGTTGGGCAGATTCGTGCCGCAGTAGCGCAGCTCTAATTCATAGCGCACGGAGATGACGCGGCGCGCCTCCTCCTCCGTCCAGTCGTCCGGGATATGGTACCGCTCCCGCAGACGGCGGATGAGCTGCGGCGCGGAGATGTCGCTGTCCCACTCGCGCGCTGCCAAAAACATCTTGAAATAGTTGTTCCAAACGGAGGAGTACTGATCCTTCGTGTATTCATAGGGCTTTTCCGTGGTCACGGGCAGGTGATCGACAAGCTCCAAGCCGTGGGAGACGGCGAGATTCGTCAGGGCGCGCAGGCTCCCGTTCGGATCCTCGGAGCTGAACAGCACCGGATAGATCAGAACAATATTGAAGGAGGCGCGGTTTCCGACCAGCACCTTGCCGTTGCGGTCAAGGATCTCTCCCCGCGCGGCGGTCACGCGGGTATAGTAGGTGTAGGAGCCGGAGGGAGCAGCCTCCTGCGCCGCCCCTTCGATGACCTGCACATTGTACAGCCGCGCGGAAAAGACGCCGAGCATCACCGCTGCCAACAGGACAAGGGCGGTGACGCGAAAGGAAAATTTATGTTGATTCATGGGACGCTCCGATCTTTGCAATGCGTTTGACGAGCCAATATACGACCGGCTGCGCAAGCAGCGACACCGCCACGCAGGGCAGCAGCTTCCGCACAAAGAACATGCCGGATAGCCCGTCAAAGAAAAATTTCAGCAGGAACATTGCCGTCTGCTCCGCAAACAGGGTAACCAGCACGATGAGCAGGCAGGGGAGAAAGCGGTCTTCCAGCAGCGTTCGGCACAGAAGACTGCCGACCACGGGCAGCACGGTCAGCGTCACAATGCACACGCTGCCCTGCTCCGCGCCGGTCAGGTACCAAAACAGAGAGCCGAGCAGCGCGAAGGTGCCGCCGCGCTCCGCGCCCTCCCGCAGGCAGACGCAGGCAATCACGACGGGTACGAAGTCGGGATGCGTGCCGAACAGGGTGCGGTTGCCGAATACGACCGTTTGCAGCAGAATCGCCAGCAGAAGCAGCAGAGAATACAGCGTCCAGCGCAGAATTCGCAGCCATTGCTTCGGCGTGATATAGAGTTTATCCAGCATGGCGCCCTCCGCTTATTCGTTCACATATTGCGTGACGATAAAGACCTGCTCCAGTCCGTCAAAATCGGCGGCGGGACGGAGCATGGCGTATTTGGCGACGCCTGTCTCGTCAAAGCTTGCGTCCTCAATATAGCCGAGGATCAGATCCTTCGGATAGACCGACGAGCCGGTGGTCACGACCTGATCGTTATTGCGCAGCACCGCCTCGCCGGGCAGGTAATTCATGCGCAGCTTACCGGCGCTGCCGCTGTTCAGCGCGCCCTGCACCACGCCCGTATAGCCGGAGGAGGCAATGCTTGCGCTGATCTCCACGGAGGAGTCGAGAATGGTCGTGATCTCCGCCCAGTTCGGCCCGATGTCGGTGATGAGCCCCACAACCTGCCCGTACTCGGTGATGGCGACCATGCCCTTGGCAAGCCCGGAATTCGTGCCCTTGCCGATGGTAAAGGAGCTTTTCCAGTTGGAGGAGCCCCACGAGACGATATACGCGGCGCAGAAGCGATAGTCCGTATGCTCCTCGCTCAGTCCGAGCAGCTCGCGCAGACGCTCATTTTCGCGCTGTAAGGAGTCGGCGCTGCGGATATCGTCCTCAATCTGCATAATGCGCTTCTCGAGATAGTCATTCTCCGCCTCCAGCGCCTCGTAGCCGAAAACGTAGTTATAGTACCGCTCCACCTGCCGCGTAATCGCGCTCACGCCGCTGCGCAGGGGCGTCATAACCGCCTGCACCGTCCTGCCGAGCCATGTTGTGCCGAACAGACCGGAGACAATCGCCGTGACGACCGAGAGTACAACGGCGAGAATGAATATCGTCTTCACGCGGGGGGATAATTGTTTTTTCAAATTGTATCACCTCAATAGCTGCACGCCCAACTTGCGCAGGATCGTTGCAAGCGTACAGACGGGCAGACCCATCACATTATAATAATCTCCGTCAATGCCGATGATAAACATGGCAGCCAAGCCCTGAATGGCGTAAGCGCCTGCCTTGTCCATCGGCTCGCCCGTGGCGATATAGGCGCGAATCTCCTCATCGGCAAGGTGGCGGAAGCGGATGCCCGTCGTGACGGTTACGGTTTCGGTGAAGCTGCCCTGCATCACGGTCAGACCGGACATCACCTGATGATCCTTGCCGGAAAGACGGCGCAGCATGGAAAACGCGTCCGCCTCGGAGCGGGGCTTGCCCATCATCAGTCCGTCGCAGACGACAATCGTATCCGCCGCCACGATGATATCCTCGTCCCGACAGGTTGGATAGACCGCCTGCGCCTTCAGAAGACTCACGCGGGCGACCTCATCGGAGGGGACGGCAAAGGGATTCATGGTTTCATCATGCGGCGCGGTGCGGACGATAAAGTCCAGCCCCATCCGCGCCAAAAGCTCACGCCTTCTCGGAGATTCGGAAGCAAGAATAATACTCATGGGAAGCTCCTTTCGGGGGAAAAATAGTGAAGAGTGAATCGTGAACAGTGAATAGTGAATAGTTGCGGCCTGTGGGAAGCTGTGCGCTGAGGTATCCTTGATGCGCCTGTGGAAAGCCTTTTGGCTAAGGGCTAAGGGTGAATGGTGAATGACTGTGGTGTGCTTCGCACGGATTGGAAAAATGTGGATCAGCCACCCTCTTTGTCATTGCGAGGCGCAACGCGCCGTGGCAATCTCTTGCCGATTTCTTGTACGCAGTCGGTAGTTCCTGCACCGGGCGGCTGATAGCCGCCCCTACGGCGTAAACTGTAAAATTTCTCGTAGGGGCGGCTATCAGCCGCCCGCTTTTCAAATCCGCGCGGAGCGCTCCGACACTATTCACTATTCACTGAAACAACCCTTCATCACTCAACGCCGCGGAGGTAGAGGCCTCTGGTGCAGGCGCCGGGGTCGAAATGGGCTTTGCCCGTCCATGCGGCGAGGATGCCGTCGATTTCTGCGGGGTTTTCCGTCGTAAACGAGAGACGCACCGCCCACAGACCCAGCTTGCGCAGGTCGTCCATTTTGTCCAGAAGATAGAGCTTCTTGCCGTTTAACAGAACGCTTCGGCAGGTGCCGCAGTCGCGCACGACGCGGAACTCCTCCCCGATGCGATCCACGAGCTTTGCCGCGCCCGTTTCGCAGGCGCACGCGCCGGAACGGTTTCTGATCAGGCAGTTTTCCGTCAGCATCAGCGGCAGGCGGCCGTAAATCAGCAGCTCCGTCGGCAGGGGCTTGGACAGGTCGCGCAGCTGCGGCAGCGTCATTTCAAACGATGCCGTTGCGCTGATCAGCCCCCGGTGCTTCATTTGCTGCATTGCGCGGGAATTATAGAGGTTCAGCCCGAAGTCCCCCGCGATCTCCAGCCCTCTGGACTGCGCGGCGGAGAACTGCCCCAAATTCCCCGTCAGCACCCGATGAATGCCGAGTATGGGCAGGGTGCGCAGCGAGGAGAGCAGAGCGGGCATCTCGTCATCCCACACCACGCGGGGCAGGATGGCGGCGAGGGTCTGCTTTGCGGCAAGGGTGCGGTAGAATTCCTGCTGCGCGAGAATTTCGGACAGCGGGACATAGAGCACGGCGGGCTTCAGCTGCAGCATCCGCGGGGTGATCTGCTCGGTCTTAAGGACGCTGACCGTGAGCTTCGGCGGCTCCTTCGAACCGGCAAAGCGCTGCGGCTCGGTATACGCGCCTAATTCCGCCGCGTCCTTCCTGCCGCGCACGGCGGACAGCTGCATCAGCGCCTCGCGCCGGAGTTGATTCAGCTCCGCAGCCGACACGCTCAAGCCGCGGTCGAGGACGCAGCGCACCGTGCGGCAGAGATAGGGCGTGCCGCCGGTCTTTTGCAGGCGCTGCGTCAGCTCCTCCTGCGTCAGATCTCGGCTGATTGCCTCCTGCGGGGGTGCGCCCTGCGTCTTGCAGACGTGACCTGCGTCGTCCTGCACGGCGAGCATGACATTCTGCCCGCGCGCGACGATGGCGTAAAAATCGACCGGAACGCGCTGCGTCTCCGCGTTTTCATAGGAGGCGCGGGCGGCTTGCAGCAGCGCCTTGTCCTCCTTCTCACTGCCGCGCGTGCCGAACATCTCCCCGCCGCGCCTGCCCAGATAGTAGCCCTGCGTGAAGCCCTGACGGGAGAACGCCGCCCGTAAGGCGCGGAGACTCTCTTCTCCGACGCTGCCCTCGTCAATGGCATGGCGGTAGATGCGCGTGGCAGTGGCGACATATTCCGGGCGCTTCATGCGTCCTTCTATTTTTATGCTGGCGACGCCGAGGCGCTCTAACTCCCGCAAGTATTCCACAAGGCAGTTGTCCTTGAGGCTCAGGGGGTATTTTTCTTCAAAACGGTCATAGCCGTAGGGCAGGCGGCACGGTTGGGCGCACTGCCCGCGGTTGCCGCTGCGCCGCCCGATGACGGAGGACATATAGCACTGCCCGGAATAGCACATGCACAGCGCGCCGTGGACGAAGACCTCGATCTCTACGGGGCTGTTGCGGCAGATAAAGGCGATGTCCTCCTTCGGCAGCTCCCGCGCCAGCACCACGCGGCTCACACCCAGGGCGGCAGCCTCCCGCACGCCCTCAAGGGAATGGATGCTCATCTGCGTCGAGGCATGCAGCGGCACGCGGGGCGCGATCTGGCGGCAAAGCTCCAGCATACCGAGATCCTGCACGATGAAGGCGTCGATCCCCGCCTTGGCTGCGGCGGCAATGGTCTTCGCGGCAGCGGGCAGCTCCCGGTCTGACACCAGCGTGTTCAGCGTCAGATGTACCTGCACCCCGCGCACGTGGCAGTAGCGCACATTCTCCGCGAGGTCATCCAATTTGAAATTTTTCGCGCCGTGACGGGCGTTAAAGTCCTCCACGCCGAGGTAGACCGCGTCCGCGCCGTTGCAGACCGCCGCCCGCAGCGCGTCAACCGATCCGGCGGGACTGAGCAATTCCAACATATATGCAAGCTCCTCTCGCCTCCGAAGGAAGGCGGGTTCCGAAATTCATAGATTTTCAGTTTAGATTATAACAAAACTGCGGGCAAAATGCTACAGGAGATCAAGAAAATTCACAATTGCACAGGAATGCTTTCGGCATTTTCACAAAAAATCGGACGAACACACACAAACCACAATTTGTGGGACTTCGGTAGACATAACACCACAATTTTTGTATCCGCCTGTGCAGCAAAGCGCTGAGTTTTCAACAATTGCACAGAATTATGCACAGGATTCTGTGAAATTCTTATGGTAACCGCGCGCCCTTTCGACGCCCTTCGAGAAAAAAATCTACTTTTTCGACAGACCCCGCCTGTGCAAAACCGGTGCGGAGCGGTGCAAACAAAAAAACGGAGAAGCCCTTGCAAATGCGGGTTCTCCGTGGTATACTGTGGGTAGAGAGGTGCTGCCGACGAACGGTTGCCTCCCTCGCCCGGACAGATTACTCCGTCAGGCTTTGGTACGGCACTTGGACGGAGTAATCTTTCTATGTCCTAAAAAGTTACTTGTTTCTATGGTTCTTGACCAAAGAAATGACGGCACAGAGTACCAAAACAAAGCTGAACAGCTCCGCATAAGTAACATACATGCACATCACCTCCCTCGTCCTGTCTCGGAAAACGGGAAGGGCGAGGAAGACAGCCGTCCGCCGTAGGTGGCAGCACCTGCCGCAAGCTGCGGCGTAAATATTGTAGCATCATAGCGCGTAAAATGCAACCGTAAAAAATACGGAGAAGCCCTTGCAAATGCGGGTTCTCCGTGGTATACTGTGGGTAGAGAGGTGCTGCCGACGAACGGTTGCCTCCCTCGCCCGGACAGATTACTCCGTCAGGCTTTGGTACGGCACTTGGACGGAGTAATCTTTCTATGTCCTAAAAAGTTACTTGTTTCTATGGTTCTTGACCAAAGAAATGACGGCACAGAGTACCAAAACAAAGCTGAACAGCTCCGCATAAGTAACATACATGCACATCACCTCCCTCGTCCTGTCTCGGAAAACGGGAAGGGCGAGGAAGACAGCCGTCCGCCGTAGGTGGCAGCACCTGCCGCAAGCTGCGGCGTAAATATTGTAGCATCATAGCGCGTAAAATGCAACCGTAAAAAATACGGAGAAGCCCTTGCAAATGCGGGTTCTCCGTGGTATACTGTGTGTAGAGAGGTGCTGCCGACGAACGGTTGCCTCCTGAAGAATGACAGATTACTCCGTCAAGCTTGGTGGGCTCGTGGACGGAGTAATCTTTTTGCTATGTAAAAAGAATTACTTTCTGTTTCTAAAGTCAAGAATCAAAATGACAATAGAAATGATGGCACAAATTGCAGTGATGAGAGCGAACAGCTCCGCATATGTAACCATGCGCATCACCTCCCAAAGCGGGAGACAACCGTCCGCCGTAGGTGGCAGCACCCCGACGCGGAAAGCGCCGCGAATATTGTAGCATCATAGCGCGTAAAATGCAACCGTTTTGTTTTCTATCCCTTGAAATCAGACTGTCTTCTTGTGAAAGAGGGCAGCCTTTTTTCGTCGGTTTGGTTGGGGCGGTCTATATTTTCACGGCGGTCGTTTTTTTGACTGTGCAAACGGGGAATTCTGTGGTATAATGAAAAAAATATTTTCCATTACGGCGCTTTTCAGGGAGGCTTTATGGAGCTTGGACAGGTCTGTCTGCGGCGCGGGGAGGAACGCGACCTTCTCGGCGGCGGACTTTGGGTGTTTGACAACGAGATTGACTGGGCGGACGACCGCTGCGAGGACGGCGACATCGTCGAGGTGCTTGACAGCCGCTGCCGCTTTTTGGCGAAGGGCTTTTTCAACAGCAAGTCCAAGATCGTGGTGCGCGTGCTGACACGGGAGCGGACGGAGACGGTGGACGGGGACTTTTTCCGCCGCCGCATTCTCGCCGCATGGGAAAACCGCCGCGCCCTCGGCTTTGACAATGCCTGCCGCGTGGTGTTCGGCGAGTCCGACGGGCTGCCGGGACTGACGGTGGATAAATTTGCCGACTGCCTCTCGGTGCAGATCGTCTGCCTCGGCATGGAACGGCGCAAGGCGGAGATTTTCTCTGCGCTTGCGGAGATTTTTCAGCCGCGCTGCATCTATGAGCGGGATGATGTGCCTGTCCGTGAGAAGGAGGGCATGGCGCAGCAAAAGGGCTGCGTTTACGGCAAAGTCCCCGACGAGCTTCTGATCCGGGAGCATGACGCGAGCATGGCGGTGGATTTGGAGAACGGGCAGAAGACGGGGCATTTCCTCGATCAGCAGGAAAACCGCGGACGGCTCAAGCCCTATTGCAAGGGAAAGACCGTCCTTGATCTGTGCTGCCACACGGGCGGCTTCTCCGTCCATGCCGCGATTTACGGCGCGAAAAGCGTCCGCGCGGTGGATGTTTCCGAGAGCGCGCTGGCGATGGTGCGGGAAAACGCCGCGCGCAACGGTGTGGAGGAGCGAATTACGACCGTCTGCGCCAATGTGTTTGACCTTGTCAAGCAGGAGAGCGAGGCGGGGGAGCGCTACGGCGTTGTCATTTGCGATCCGCCTGCCTTTGCCAAGAGCAAGCGCGCGTTGGAGGCGGCGTATCGCGGGTATAAGGAATTGAATCTGCGCTGTATGCGGCTGACCGAGGCGGGGGGCATCCTGCTGACCTGCTCCTGCAGCCAGTTTATGACGCAGCCGTTGTTTGAAAAGATGCTCCGCGAGGCGGCGGCGGACAGCGGCAGAACCGTCCGCCTGCTGGAACGCCTGACCCAGTCCCGCGACCATCCCGCCGCCCTCAACGTCGAACACACGGCGTATTTGAAGGGGTGCGTGTTGCAGGTGCTGTGAAACGGGGAACGGGGAATCGGGAATAGTGAACAGTGAATAGTGAATAGTGAACAGGTGGCGGTCTGTGGGAAGCTGTTGCGCGCGGTATCCCTGACGTGTCTGTGGGCAGACTTTTTAGCTAAGGGCTAAGGGTGAATGGTGAATGACTGTGGTGTGCTCCGCACGATTTAAAAATGTGGGTTAGCTACCCTCATTTGTCATTGCGAGGAGCGTAGCGACGTGGCAATCTCCGACTGTAGGTTGGTACGCAGTCGGCAGTTCCTGCACCGGGCGGATAATATCCGCCCCTACGGCGTGAACTGCGAAATTTCTCGTAGTAGCCTGTAACGCTTAAAACTGTAGGTAGCCCGTAGGGCACGAC
>JBJDYD010000095.1:0-9823 GCA_051867015.1 Faecousia sp.
CCAATACTCGTCACGCTGTTCGGGATGATCACACTCGTCAAGCTGCTGCAATCCTTGAACGCGCTATACCCAATACTTGTCACGCTGTTCGGGATGATCACGCTCGTCAAGCTGCTGCAACCGGAGAACGCATAACCTCTGATACTCGTCACACTATTGGGGATTGTCACGCTTGTCAAGCTGCTGCAATCCTCGAACGCGCTATAACCAATGCTAATCACGCTGTTTGGGATGATCACACTCGTCAAGCTGCTACGACTGCGGAATGCCCAATGTCCAATGCTCGTCACAGCGACACCGTCAATTGTTGCAGGAATGTCGGCATTTGTTACGGTATCATCACAGTCTGTAATTGTACCGGTTTCTTTATCAAAATAGATATTACCGCCTTCAACGGGATATGCAATATCCGTACTTGAATCAGCGCTTACTGACATGCTGCTTATGGGCAGTAGACTGCACACAAGAGCAAACATGAGTAAAAGGGATAGAATGCGTTTTTTCATAGATCATTCTCCTTTCTTTTTTACGAACATAAGTACATTTTCATCGGTTTTCTTTTCACAATGTTTTCAATATACCGCATCAAAATCGTTGCGTTGCCTGCGGCAGGAGCTTGCCGTCTGAGCCGTTGCACACACCGCTCGACGCCATATATACGACCGAGTCAGCGTAACCTAAATGGAACGATAGGAAAAATAGCTTTTTCTGTTTTCGCCTCCCATAACAAAAAAGTGCGCAGCCGAAGCCGCGCACCGAAAAACGCGCGACTCCAATTGCTGCGACACAACCTTACGCCCACTCAGAGTACGCGAAAGCAGGAGTCCACGTTTTTACCAAAGCAAAAACGCGCACTCATTGTGGGCAAAATATTTGGTTGTGTCGCAAGTACAGTATAACACGGGAAAATCGGTTTTACAACTGAAAATGCGCGAATGCTTCTGTTATTTTTTCTCGATTTTCACAATGTCCAAAATAAATATACCAAAGTATTTTAATGTTGTCAATATATCGTGGATAATAGTATTGAAATCTTGGACAAAGGTGAGAAATATGCTCAACAAACGGATTCGGGAGCTGCGGTTGGCGCAGGGGTACAGTCAGGTGGCATTGGCGGAGCGGTTAGGCGTATCAAAGCAGGCAGTCTCCAATTGGGAGAACGACAACATTCAGCCCTCGATTGAAATGCTGCTCCGTTTGGCTGACCTATTTTGTGTGACCACGGACTATTTACTTGGGCGCGAGGACTGCCTGCGCATTGACACGAGAGGATTGGATTCCAAAACCGCCGGTCATCTCGCCCTATTGATCGACGATCTCCGCAGAAATTGACATAGAAAACGCCGCCATTGAGAACAAACGCTCCAATGGCGGCTATTATTGTGTCGCTTTGCATCCGTAGGCGGGGACATGTCCCCGTAGACAGACGGTACGAATGAACGAATTTGTACGCAGTTCGTAGTTCCTACACAGGCGCGTCAAGGATGCCGCGCGCTACAGTTTTGAAGAGAATACTTGCACGAGATTGTACCCGCAAGGGGTATGCCGCATCCGTAACGCTCGTTCCTCGCGAACGGCTGCGCTACCACGTCGCTGCGCTCCTCGCAATGACAGAGAAAGGCACCCTCATATGTCATTGCGAGGAGCGCAGCGACGTGGCAATCTATTTCGTTCCCTGTACGCATTTGGTAGTTCCGGCACACGGGACGTCGAGGATGCCGTCCCCTACGGCGGGGCTTCTTCCCATACCTGTAGGGCGGGGAGTTACGGGAAAGCTGTCCTATTTGTCATTGCGAGGCGCTTGCGCCGTGGCAATCTTTTTTCTTCCTTGTACGAAATCGGTAATTCCTATACCGGCGCGCCGGGTCGTTAGCGCAGCCGTTGGCGACGACGGAGCCTTACGGATGCGGCATGCCCCTTGCGGGTACGAGCCCTACGGCGAGAGTGCATTTGTATTTTTTAATCCGCGCGGAGCGCTCCACAGTCATTCACCCTTAGCTCTTAGTCCTTAGCCTAATGGGTACTTAGTACATCTCCCCGCCCTACAGGACGCCCTCCCTGAAGCTCAGCAGATCAGGGAGGGCGTTGTAATTCTGTGCTTTATTCGGTAATCAGTTCCATCGCGCGATAGAGAATCGTTGCGACCTGCGCTCTGGTGGCGCTGTCCTGCGGCAGGAGCTTGCCCTCAGAGCCGTTGATGATTCCCTCGGCAACTGCCCACTGCACCGCGTCGGTTGCCCAGTCTGCGGTCTTTCCGCCATCAGAGAAACCGCTCAGCTCTGCGCGCTTGCTCGTGTCCGCGCCGAGGCTTCCGGCGTAGCGGAACAGGATCGTCGCCATCTGCTCGCGAGTAATCTTTCCGTCCGGATCAAATTTCCCGTCTCCGACGCCGTTCACCACATCATTCTCCGCAGCCCATGTGATCGCGTCGGTGTACCACTGTCCCGCAGCCACATCGCTGAAGGTATTTTCCGTCTCCGGCACAGGTTCTCCCGCAATGCGCCAAAGAATCGTCACGATCATCGCCCGGGTCGTCGTTCCCGAAGGATCAAACCTCCCGTTCCCGACGCCGTTCATATAGCCCATCTCCAGCATCAGATCAACGCCCTTGTGATACCATTCGGTCTTGTCAAGGTCGCTGTAAGCATCGCTTGGGCAGTCATGCACCGTGGGCTTATCCTCTCCCGTCGCGGGAATAACCCCTGTATAGCTGCTGTCACAGCGGGTGCAGGTGTACGTCAGCACGCCGTCCTCCGTCGCGGTCGCGGGCTTTGTCACCTTCGAGACATACTCATGTCCGAGGGCTGCCGTATAGGTATTTTTATAGCTCTCGCCGCAGGTTTTGCAGGTGTGCAGAGTATAGCCCTTATTATTACAGTTCGGGTCGACAACGGTATCCACATAGTCGTGTCCCGTCTTGGCAATCGGCGTCGAGAAGCGTATCGCACCGCAGGCATCACAGACGATATTCTCCGCGCCGTCCTGTACGCAAGTCGGGGCAATCGTCTCTAAGTGAGTAAACTCATGCTTACAGGGATTCGAGATATAATGTGGTATCGTACCGTCGAGGTAGGTAAACACACCGTAGAAGGTCGTCTGCGCCGCCTTGACCGTATAGCTCGCCCCTGCTTTCTGCACGGAGGGCTGCACGGCCGTGTCGATGATCTCAGCGGGCGACCAGCCGAAGAAGGTATATCCCTCGCCCTCTGTCGGCGTACCGTTGGCAGCGGCAAGCGTCACGGTATCCCCGACATAACATGTTGTCGTGCCGCTGACCGTCACGCCGTTCGGGACGATATAGGTGATCGTCGCGACAGGCTTCGGCGCAAAGATGATCGTCACGGTGCAGTCCGCCTTGACTTTGCTGACGGTGAAGGTATTGCCGCTCTGCGTCACGGTCGCCGCGCCTGCGGGAGAGACTTCGTAACCCGAGACCATATAGCCGTTCTCCGGCGTTGCGGTGATCGTCCTGTCGTTCTGCGACACCGTGCCGAAGGCGTCATTATTGGAGCGTGCCGTAACCGTATACTGCGGCGCGGAGTTTTTCGCCTCACCGGAAGGCGTGGTCATGTCTGTGGGAATCGCCTTGCCGAAGAGCAGCCACGCAAGCTCCGGATAGTCGATAAAGACATTACGGTTCCCTTGGATTCGCTCAATGGCATCATTTCTGCCCATCTCCCAAGTATCCACGGGGTCCAGCTCGCACCAGGCAAGGAGAGTGTCGAGGCTTTCAATGACCTTCAAGCCATTGTCTCCGCCGTTATTAACATCGTCAGAATCCAAAGCAGGGAGATTTTCTTTCTTTACATCCGAGTAGAGATTGGGCTGCTGCCAGCGAACATAGATGTACAGCAAAATGCGCGCGGTATCGCCCTTAACATTGTCATTCGGCTCGAAATAAGCAGCGGTATATCTGCCGCCGAGATTGCCCACCTCGTCGTAGGCAAGCGTGCCGCCGGTGGCTGTGCCGTAAGGGCGGTTTATATGCGAGTCCTGATTTATCGTAGCACTGACCGGGCGGAGGTGGTGCCGATCCGCGCCGCCGTTGATCTGATAGAACGAAGCGCGTGATTTCGGCCAAACATGCTCTCTGTTAAAGTAGTTTCCGTTCCAAACCGCCGTGCGTCCCGCCCAAAGGCAGCTCATTGTTCCGTCATACACACCGTTTTGCGTGTCCGTATAGGCAAAATCCTTGCTGAGAGATGAATAACTGTAATACTCCGTCTGCGTAGAGGACATCAGGGTATAGAGCGTTTGATACAACGGGTTGTTCTGCGTCGCGGCATAGGAATCGGTTGTGTTCTGTGCGCCGTCCAGTTCCTTCATCTGTTCGTAAGTATACGCGTCGGTATAATATGCCTCTGCCTGCGCCGAAAGCGCGGTGCATACCACATCGCGCTGCCCCGGGTTGGCGATCTTACTTCCCGTCGCCGCCTCAGCGGGAAGCAGGCACGCCGTCAGAACGGCAAGCAGCAGAAAAACCGACAGGATTCGTTTTATAAACCGGTTCATAATAAGTTCCTTTCCTTCTTCTCTATTACTATATTTCATATTCAACTGTTTTTACACGATTTTTTCGGCAAATGAAGCCTTTTTCTTTCTGAGCCGTTTGATCCCTCGAAACACGAGCCAGCCCAAAGCGCCGCCCAGCGTGTTGAGGAGGATGTCCTCCGTCTCGGTGCAGCCGCTGCCAAGCACAAATTGCAGTATTTCGATTGTCAAAGACAGAAGCGATGAAAGCAGAATCGTAACGGCAAAGCCTCTTTCTCTTGCGGCGCCATAGAAGCCAAACGGGAGAAACCAAAAAATATTTCCCCCGAACAGATAGAGAAAGTAGCGCCACTGTCCCGCAGAAAGATAGGTAAAGATGGTTCGGAACGGGATCAGTTCAATACTGCCCGAACAAAAGTCATGTTGATACCAACCGCTTCTGAACATCGTGATGCGAAGCAGCACCGCAAGATAGAGCCAGAACGCAGCAGCAGCGATATACTTACGCATTGCAGCACTCCAAGAGGAGGCGCAAGGCAGCCCTGCAGGTATCCGTGCGGTTTTCCTCTCGATTTCCGTGCAGGGTCAGCTTTCTGCACAGGCTTCCCGCTTGATCAGAGAGCGCCACATAGATTTCTCCGACGTTCGGATTCTTTTCATCCGCACCGGGGCCTGCGTTGCCGGTGGTAGACAAAGCAAAGTCCGCGCCGAAACGTTGTCTTGCACCCTGTGCCATTTGCAGCGCCACTTCCTCGCACACCGCGCCTTTTTCCCGCAGAAGTTCGGCGTCCACGCCCAAAAGCTTTTCCTTCACTTCATAGGCATAGGAGATCACGCCGCCCAAATACACCGCAGAAGCGCCCGGCACATCGGTCAGGAGCTTGCCGAGCAGACCGCCAGTGCAGCTCTCCGCCGTGGCGAGGGTCTTTCCCTGTGCGGTCAAAAGGCGGATCACCTGCACCGCCTCATCCATGATAACGCACCTTCACAAGCTCGGTGTTTTGCAGCGCACGCTCGATCAACCCATCAAAGTCCAGCTTTTCGCAGGCGTGGTCGACCTGTCCCTTGGTTGGCTTTGTCTTGGGATGGCGCGGCGTAAAGACCGTGCAGCAGTCCTCATAGGGCAAAATGGACGTCTCCATCGTGCCGATTTTTCGGGCAATGGTAACGATCTCCTCCTTGTCCATACCGATAAGCGGCTGGAAGATCGGCAGCTCGACGCAAGCGCCCGTGACCGCCATCGCTTCCATCGTCTGCGAGGCGACCTGTCCGAGGTTTTCGCCCGTGACAAGGCAGCCGCAGCCGTGGTCGCGCGCGATGCGTTCGGAGATCATCATCATAAAGCGGCGCATGATGAGCGTAAAATACTCCTCCGGGCAGTTGTCGCGAATGGCTTCCTGAATTTCGGTAAAGCCGACGATGTTCACGGTCATCCTGCCGCAGTAGCGCGTCATCAGGCGGGCAAGCTCCAAAACTTTATCCTTGGCAAGCTCACTCGTGTAAGGGTAAGAGAAGAAGTGAACGCATTCCAGCTCCACGCCGCGCTTGGCGATCATATAGCCCGCAACGGGAGAGTCGATGCCGCCCGAGAGGAGAACCATTGCGCGCCCACCTACGCCGGTCGGCAGTCCGCCCGCGCCCTGTTCCGCAGGTCCGTGGACGTAGGCGGCGCGGTCACGCACCTCAACATAGACGGTATACTCCGGGTGATGCACATCGACGGTCAGGCTGGGGATCGCCTCGGCAATGCGCCCGCCGATCTCCTGCGAGAGCTGAATGGAATTGAGCGGGAACCGCTTGTCCGACCGCTTGGACTCGACCTTGAAGGAGCTTGCCATGCGTAAATCGTCCCCAAGGTATTCCATGGTGGTGGCAAAAATCGCGTCCAAGTCTTTCTCACAGGGGCGGCAGCGGCACAGGCTGACCACGCCGAAAATCGTATGGCAGGCGTCCCACGCGCCGTCGAGGTCGCAAAGCTCGTTCTGGGGCTCGACATAGAGCGTCGATTGCATAATACGCACGCCGAACTCACCAAACGGGCGCATTCTCCGCGCCACATTGGTCTTTAAGCGGTTCTCAAACTGGAAGCGGTTGCCGCCCTTCAGGACGATCTCCCCCAGCTTCAGCAAAAACATTTCATTCATGATTCTATACTCCTCACACTTGTGTAAATTGATAGCTACGGTACTGGATTGCCTCCGCGAGGTGCTGGGGCTGAATTTCGGCGCTTCCGTCCAAATCCGCAATCGTCCGCGCAACCTTGCGGATGCGGTCGTAGCTTCTTGCGGTCAGACCGAGCGCGTCAAACGCCTGACGCATCAGCGTCGCGCAGGCTTCATCCAGCTCACAGTAGCGGCGCAGCTCCGGCGTCTGCATATTCGCGTTGCAATGGCAGCGGCTGTGTCCGAAGCGCTCCCGCTGAACGCTCCTCGCCGCCTCAACGCGTTTTTTGATTGCCGAAGACGGCTCCGGTGCGGCGTGTCTGCGCAGTTCGTCAAAGTTGAGCGCCGGCACCTGCACGATAATGTCAATACGATCCAGCAGCGGTCCCGAAATGCGTGAAAGATACTGATTGACCGACGCCTGCGTGCAGACGCAGCGTCCCGTGGGGTCGCCGTACCAGCCGCAGCGGCAGGGATTCATCGCGCACACGAGCTGAAACTGACTGGGAAAGGTCGCCGCGCCGCTGGCTCTGGAGATCGTCACAACGCCGTCCTCCAGCGGCTGGCGCATGACCTCCAAGGTCTCCTTGCGGAATTCCGGCAGCTCGTCCAAAAACAGCACGCCCTTGTGCGCAAGGGAGATCTCTCCCGGATGCGGGATCGTGCCGCCGCCCGTCAAGCCCGCTGCGGAGATCGTATGGTGCGGCGAGCGGAAGGGTCTGCGGCGAATGAGCGGCGATTCCGGCGGGAGCAGCCCCATCACGGAATGAATCTGCGTGACCTCCAGCGCTTCCTCCCGCGTCATATCCGGCAAAATCGAGGGCAGGCGTTTTGCCAGCATACTCTTGCCCGAGCCCGGCGGTCCCACCAAAAGGACATTGTGCGATCCCGCCGCCGCGATCTCCAGCGCCCGCTTGACATTCTCCTGCCCCTTCACATCGGCAAAGTCGGGCAGGTTCTCCGTGTCCTCTCGCGGAATCCAGTGTGGCTCCGGCGCGATCTCAAGCTCGCCGCGTAAATGCGCAATGAGCTGACGCACCTCAGCAACGGGAATGACCTTGATCTCCCCCGCCAGCGTCGCCTCCTTCGCGTTTGCCGCGGGGACATAGAGGGTTTGGAAACCCGCCTTCTGCGCCGCAATCGCCATCGGCAGCACCCCGTTCACAGGGCGCAGCTTGCCCTCCAAGCTCAGCTCACCCAAAAACGCCGACGGTTCCTTTGGAATTCTGCAAACCTCCGTCGTCGCGAGGATGCCGAGCAGAATCGGCAGATCGTACAGCGTGCCGGACTTTTTCGTGTTGGCAGGCGCGAGATTCAGGGTAATGCGGCTGACGGGAAATTTGAACCCGCTGTTCTTAATCGCGGCACGGACGCGCTCTCTTGCCTCCTTGACCGCCGCGTCCGGCAGTCCGACGATATCAAACGCAGGCAGCCCGCTCGAAATAAAGCACTCCACCGACACGGGATACCCGCTGATGCCGCTCAGTCCCATGGAATCCAAGCGAGAGATCACAGCCGTCACTCCTTTCTTTCTTTATTCTGACTGCTGAGAAAAGGATACCTTTTCTCTGGCAATGCAGCGCCGCATCCGGCGGTGTGGATTCCGTAAGATCAGCCGGAAATAAAGTATCCTTTTTTACCTTATTCTATTATCATACAGCAAAACGTTCCTAAAAACAATTCTAATTTTCGCTTCTTTGCTCCATTTCAAAATTTTTCGTTTATTTTCCGCAAAATCTGCTCCTTGGCGCGTTTTTCTGATTTACAAAACCGAAAATCGGTGGTAGAATGAATGTGTCTGCAAATCAATACTTTTTTAGGAGGTATTTCATTTTGACCAGAAAACTCAAGACAATGGACGGCAATACCGCCGCCGCGCATGTCAGCTACGCGTTTACCGAGGTAGCCGGCATTTACCCCATCACCCCCTCCAGCCCGATGGCGGACTATGTCGATCAGTGGTCGGCGCAGGGTCGTCTGAACATCTTCGGCAACCGCGTCAAGGTCGTTGAGATGCAGTCCGAGGCGGGCGCATCCGGCACCGTGCACGGCTCTCTCGCCGCCGGCGCTCTGACCACCACCTACACCGCTTCGCAGGGTCTGCTGCTCATGATCCCGAATATGTATAAGATCGCGGGCGAGCTGCTGCCGGGCGTGTTCCACGTCTCCGCCCGTACCCTCGCCACCCACGCCCTGAACATCTTCGGCGACCATTCCGACGTCTACGCCTGCCGTCAGACCGGCTTTGCCATGCTCTGCGAGACCAACCCGCAGGAGGTCATGGATCTCGCTCCCGTGGCGCACCTCGCCGCGATCAAGGGCCGCGTGCCGTTCATCAACTTCTTTGACGGCTTCCGTACCTCCCACGAAATCCAGAAGATCGCCGTTTGGGACTATGAAGACCTGAAGGAAATGTGCGACATGGACGCCGTTGCCGCGTTCCGCAAGCACTGCCTGAACCCCGAGCGTCCCGCCATGCGCGGCTCTCACGAGAACGGCGACACCTTCTTCCAGCACCGTGAAGCCTGCAACAAGTACTATGACGCGCTGCCTGAGATCGTCGAGGAGTACATGGGCAAGATCAACGCCAAGCTCGGCACCGACTACAAGCTCTTTAACTACTACGGCGCCCCCGACGCTGACCGCGTCATCATCGCCATGGGCTCCATCTGCGACGTCGCGGAGGAAGTCATTGACTACATGAACGCCCACGGCGAGAAGGTCGGCCTTGTCAAGGTTCGCCTGTACCGTCCGTTCCGTGCCGACCGTCTGCTCGAGGCGATTCCCGCCACCTGCAAGAAAATCGCCGTTCTCGACCGCACCAAGGAGCCGGGCGCGCTGGGCGAGCCGCTCTATCTCGATGTCGTCACCGCGCTGGCAAACGCCGGCCGTATGATCCCCGTCATCGGCGGTCGTTACGGTCTCGGCTCGAAGGACACGCCTCCCGCATCCGTGTTTGCGGTCTTTGAGGAGCTGTCCAAGGACGAGATGAAGCGTCAGTTCACCATCGGCATCAACGACGATGTGACTCACCTCTCCCTCGAGGAGAAGCCCGCGCCCAACACCGCAGCGGAAGGCACCATCGAGTGCAAGTTCTGGGGTCTCGGCGGCGACGGCACCGTCGGCGCAAACAAGAACTCCATCAAGATCATCGGCGACCACACCGACAA
>JBJDYD010000096.1:0-2204 GCA_051867015.1 Faecousia sp.
AGTGAATAGTGTCGGAGCGCTCCGCGCGGATCAAAAAAGCGGTCGGCTGATCGTCGGCGGGTGTGGGAACTACCGGGTTCGTACAAACTTGTTAATCTGTACCGTCTGCCGCTTGCGCGGACGGCACGCCGAGTCGTCGTGCCCTACGAATGTGGAACGCACCCTCGCCGTAGGGCGCGACGACCCCGGCGCGCCGGTGCAGGAACGACCGACTGCGCTACCGCGTTGCTGCGCGCCTCGCAATGACATAATAGGGCAGCCGATCCGTATTTTTAATCGTGCGAAGCACACCACAGTCATTCACCATTCACCCTTAGCCCTTAGCCAAAAAGCAGGAACCACCGACGGCGTACAATCCCCCGCCGCCGGGAACGCAGAAGCCGGGGCAAAAGGCTTTACATCTGTCGAAAAATGTTGTAAAATAGAACCGGTATCTGCGGATACCGGCTTTGTTTTTGGGTTACGGCGCGAACATGATTGAAATCCGCGCGGAGCGGTCCGCAGTCATTCACCCTTAGCCCTTCGCCATTCACCAACGTACGGCATAGCGGCAAGCCGCAACACATAACTTATTGGAGGTGGGCAGGATGTATTGTCTGCGCTGCGGGAGAGAGGTTCCCAATGGGGTTTCCTTCTGCGGGGAGTGCGAAAAAACAGTGCGCGAGCCGTTGGAGGAGTCTCCGTATTTAAGCACGCGCATTGTCCTTCCCGCACAGGTCAGTCCGGCAGCGAAAACGCCGCAGAAGCCAGGAAAGCTCCCGGAAAAAAAGCAGGAGCGCAAAGGCACCCACCGCCTCAAGGTTGCCCTGGTGTGGCTTTCGATTTTCTGCGCGCTTTTGGTCGCCGCCTGCGGCTACGGGGTAAAGCTGTATTTCGACACTGCCCGTGAGCGCACCCTTCTGCTGTCGCAGCAGGAGGAGAACCAACGCCTGCAAAGTCAGCTCAGCGGCAAGGAGGATGAGATCGCCGAACAGAAGGACAAGGTATCGCAGCTCTCCGCGCGGCTGACCGAGGCAGAGGACGAGATCACGCGGCTGGAGCAGGTGCTCAACACCTACCGTATGCAAGGCTCGGAGATTGACCAATCCCTGCGGGAGCTGCAGGAGGACAATTTGCAGCTGACCGAGGAGAATAAGACCTACGCCGCGCAGGTTGAGGCGCTGGAAAAGCAGGAGAAGACCCTGCAGGAAAAGCTCAATGCTTTAGAGAGCCGCAACGCCGCGCTGGAGCAGCTTGCAAGCTTTATCGACCGCCATGTTGTGTTTATTGAAAACGACGGGACGAACTATTACCATAGCTATGAGTGCAGCCGCTTCAAAAAGCAAAGCTACTGGGCGTACAGCACCAATTTGGCGATCTCGCAGGGCTATACGCCTTGCCCGGACTGCCAATAAGATAGGGAACCCCTGAACCAATCGGCTGCGGCGGTCGGCGGATCTTTTGCCGCAACTTTTCGTTTTGAAAACCTTGAAATACACAAAGTATTCCTGCGGTTTTCAAACCTCAATTTTCGGCAAAATCTCTCGCCGACCGCTCTTACAGATTGGTTCAGAAATTCCCTTGCATTTTGCCCCGCGATCTGCTATCTTTTCTCAATGAGGTGAAAATAATGAAATCAACGCTTCGGCGGCATGATTGGCTCATCGCGCTTACGGTCTGTCTCGCCTTTGGCGGCGTCGGCGCGGCGTTTATCCTTTGCTTTTTGATCGGCTTCGGTCTGCATACCTTCGTCGGCAAGGAGGCGCTGTATATCGCCTTCGGATTGCAGACGCTCAATCTCGCGGCAATCCGCCTGCGGGAGCGGCAGCTTCGGCTGGGCGGCGCGCCTACGGCATCGGTGAAAATGCGCCGCGTGCATTTGTGCTTTGCGTGGTCTTGGCGCGTCGGCGCGGTCTGCCTGCTGCTCTCTTTGATTTTGGCGATTTGCGGTGTCAGCTTCCGCAGCCTTTGGGTGCGCGTTCCCTGCATCGTCGGCACCATCCTGACACCCCTCGGCTGGCTCGGCGCGCTGGCTTCCTTCCACCGCCGCAGACAGGCAGCCCTTGTGGCATCGGAGCGGCAATCAATCTGATCCGCCAAAGAAAGACAAAAAATCCGCCGAAGAAAGACAAAAAATTGGGATTGCATTTTCCCGCAAGCCGTGCTATACTCCCGAATTTGACAGCAAACAGAAGCAGGAAGGCCCGCAAACCGTTGGAACACAA
>JBJDYD010000097.1:0-2200 GCA_051867015.1 Faecousia sp.
AACTGCCTACTACAGAGGCTGATACACAACTTTTAATTGTTACAAACTACTACAGAGGGGGTGTGCGTTTATTTGAGCTTCATTTTTTTGGCGAAGACGGCGATGGCGGTCAGGAGGAGGACGAGTGCCCAGAGGAGGACGATGCGGAGATTTGCCCAGATTGCGCCGTAATTGCCTGAAAGAGCGGCGCGGGCGGCGTCTACCGCGTTGGCAAAGGGCAGGAGATAGGCGACTGTTTTGAATGCGCCGCCGATCAGGTCAAGGGAGAACCAGATGCCGGACAGCCACGCCGAGAGATTCGTCAGCAGAGCGCCGCAGACGCCGCCGACTGCCTTTTCACTCAGCAGCGTCCCGCAGAGCATTCCGATGGCGATATTCACCGCCGCAATCGGCAGGCAGACCGCGATTGCCAAGAAAATATAAAATGTAAAATGCAAGCCGAGCGCCATTGCCGCTGCGAAGCAGGCAAGCATCTGTACCAGCGCCATCGGCAGCAGCGGCAGGAGATAGCCGAGGATAAAATCCCTGCCTGTGAGCGGCGAGGTGTAAAGCCGCAGAAGGAAGGAGCTGCCCCGATCCTTTGAAATCAGCATTGCGGCAAACAGCGCGATAAAGCTCAGGCTGAACACCGCGATGCCCGGCGCGAGCTTTTCCGCGTGGAACAAATCCATCTGCGCCTCGGCGGGCAGGCTGCGGTCGATCACTGTCAGCAGAAGCAGGAGAATGATCGGGAACAGAATGCCGAAAAACAGGCTGATTGGATCGCGCAGCAGCTCCTTTTGGTTGCGGCGCGCGAAAAAGAGCGTTCTTCTCATGCCTCTACACCTCCTGCCAGCGCCACAAAGGCGTCCTCAAAGCTTTTTTTGCCTGCGCGGGCAATCAGCTCCGCAGGTGTGCCGCAGACGCGGAGCTTCCCGTTTGCCATGATTCCTACACGATCGGCAAGCTGCTCCGCCTCCTCCATATAATGCGTGGTCAGGACGACGGTGATCCTGCCCTTGAGCGCCTTGATCTCCCGCCACAGCTCCCGCCGTGCGAGAACATCCAGCCCGAGGGTCGGTTCGTCCAAAAACAGCAGCTTCGGTTCGGAGATCAACGCCATGGCAATGGACAGCCGCCGCTGCCAGCCGCCGGAGAGGGTTTTGGCGCGCTTCTCCGCCACCTCGCACAGATGGGCTTCGTCCAGCATTGCTTCTGCGCGCGCCTTTGCCTCCTTGCGGGAGGCGTCCGCGATGCCTGCCATCAGTTCCAGGTTTTCACGCACCGTCAAATTCGGCGCGACTGCCGTCTCCTGCGGGGAAACGGCAAGCAGGTGCTTGATCTTTTGGGAGAGGATCGAGATGCCGAAGATCTCCGCCTCGCCGGAAGTCGGCGCGAGAAGACCGGAGAGCAGCTTGATCGTGGTCGTCTTGCCTGCGCCGTTCACCCCCAAAAGCGCGAATAATTCGCCCACGGGGACGGTCAGCTCCAATGCGTCCACGGCGGTTTTCTCCTTGAAGCGCTTTGTCAGCAAATGGGTTTGGATCGCGTTCATAATGGCATTCCTCCCTGCATGGTTTGTTTTGTGATCTCCTCGACGATCTCCTGCGCCTGCTTGGGGGCGGGGAGGGCAATGCCTCTTGCGAGATCAGCCAAAAGCAGCAGCGTGTCGCCCGGACGGATGCCGAACATCTCCCGCACCTCGGCGGGAATGACGATTTGCCCCTTCGGCCCGACCTTCACGGGTGCCATGTATTTTCCTTCGGGGAACGAAGTGCTTGCCATAGGGATTCTCCTTTGCGGTATAATTTGTATAACTTATTATACAAACAGAGAGAAAAAAGTCAAGCCTTTTTCTGGAAAATCGGAAAAAGGCTTGACGGGAGAGGCGAGGAGAGGGACAGATGGACGGGATTGTACGCAGCGGGTAGTTCCTGCACGAGATTGCCGCGACCCCGTTGGGGTCGCGCAATGACAGGGTAGGGAGGTTTGTACATGGTTGGAGGTTCCTGCACCGTCGGGGACATGTCCACGATCTACATTGGAATCTGCGCGGAGCGCTCCGACGTTTTTCACTATTCTCTTTTATCTATTCTCTATTCTCTGCTGCCCCTGCATGGGCGCGTCAGAGATGCCGCGCGCTACGGACTCTTAAGAAGTGCCTGCACGCGGGCGGCTGATAGCCGCCCCTACTAGTTTGTAACAGTTAAAAGTTGTGTAT
>JBJDYD010000098.1:0-9646 GCA_051867015.1 Faecousia sp.
AGTCGTCGTGCCCTACGGGCTGCCTACAGTTTTAAGCGTTACAGGCTACTACGAGGGGTCAGGGGATCGAGAACAGGCGTTTGGCATTTTCGGTGGTGATGCTGCCGGCTTCCTCGGGGGAGATGCCCTTGAGTTCGGCGATCTTTGCCGCGACGAGGGGGACATAGCGGCTGTCGTTGCGCCGTCCGCGATAGGGCTCGGGTGCCATGTAGGGGCAGTCTGTCTCAATCAGAATGCGGTCGAGCGGCAGCGCCTGCACCGCTTCGACGGCTCTGCGCGCGTTTTTGAAGGTCACAACGCCCGTAAAGCCGATGTACCACCCGCGCTCGACCAGCCAAAGCGCCAGCTCCTTTGAGCCGGAGAAACAGTGAAACACGCCGCGCGCGTCAGGATGGCGCTTGACGATCTCCACCGCGTCGCCGTGCGCCTCTCTCTCGTGGACAATGACGGGCAGCTTCAGCGCTTCGGCAAGCTCTAATTGCTGCTCAAACGCGATGATCTGCTGCGCGCGGGGCACATCCTCATAGTGATAGTCCAAGCCGATCTCCCCGATGGCGCGCACCTTCTCATGCCCGGCAAGGCTGCGGTAGCGGTCGAGCAGCTTGCCGTCTACCCGGTCGGCGTCGTCGGGATGGCTGCCCACGGCGGCATAGATAAAGGGATAGCGTTCCGCCAGCGCGACGGAGCGTTCGGAGGATTCCAAATCGCAGCCGACGTTCATGAGCAGCCCGACACCGTGGTTTTGCAGATCGTTGAAGATTTCCTCACGGTCGCCGTCAAAGCGGCGGTCGTCCATATGACTGTGTGAATCAAAATACATTATATCGCTTCCTCAAATCGGCGGCAGGTGAACAGGATCACCTGCCGATTTTTTGCTTCCTCCCGCAGCACCCGCAGGGCGGCGGCGGCGCGGGTATCGTCGAAATTGACCAGCGCGTCATCCAGAACCAGCGGCGCGTCGTCCGGCAGAAGCTTATGACACATGGCAAGACGCAGGGCGAGGTACATTTGATCCGCAGTGCCGCAGCTCATGGCGGCAGCGGGACGCATAACCGTGCCCGTCTCCTCGCGCACCGAGAGCCGCATATCGGGCGCAAGCAGGAGCCTCGGATATTTTCCCTCGGTCAGCGCTGACAAGATCGCGCCTGCCTCGGCGGTGATCTGCGGGGCGAAGCGGGAACGAAGGGCTTCATCCGCCTTTTGCAGCGCAGCCAACGCCAGCTCGACAGCATCGCTCTGCTCCCGCGCCTGGGCAAGCGCCTCCTGCAAACGCTCCGATTCTGCCTCCAAAACGATGGGATCTCCCTTTGCGGAGATCGCGCCCCGCAGCGCGGCAAGGCGCGTTGTCAGGTCGCTGCATTTTTCCGCTGCTCGGCGTTGCTCATAAGAGATTTTTGCCTCATCAAGGGTCAGCGCTTCGGCATCCTCCGCTGCGTCCTCCGTCTCGTCCAGCAGGAAACGCATGGAGTCACATTGCCTGCGCAGCCCTTCCAAAACGCGGCTCTCGCCCAAAAGATGCTCATGCGCACGCTGTGCGGCGGTGATTGCCTCGCGGCAGTCTGCGGCGGTGCGGCAGTCGGGGGCGAAACGGGCGGTCTTTGCGACCAGCGCGTCTACCTGCGCGGCAGCGTCCTCGACCGCCTTTTGCAGCGCCTGCTGTTTCGCCTCCGCCTCCGCGCATTCCGCACCGTAAGCTTGCAGTGCCTCTGTGTAACGGGAGGACAGCGCGGCAAGCTCCTCGCAGTTCTCCACCCCGTAGCGGGATAAGATCAAATCCGCTTTGTGCGCATTCTCCCTTGCGCGGGTCTTGCGCCGCGTAATATAGATGTACAGCACGCAAAGCAGTACCGCGCCGATTCCGAAGAGGGCAAGTCCCAACGGCAGCAGGACAAAGCACAGTCCCACGCCTGCCAAAAGGAGAAGGGCGGCAAGCAGCAGAAGGGGGAAGGCTTTCACCGGCTTGACGGCGCGCAGCTTCTGATATTCCAGCGCGGCAGCATGCACCTTTTCCCGCGCGGCTTCCGCATCCATACCTTCAAAGCACTGCGGTACTGCGGGCTTTGGCACGTCGCTGACATAAAACGCGGCTTCCATCCTTGCGGTCTGCAAGGTGCTCTCCGCCGCGTCCAGCTCCCGCCGCAGGGTGTGCAGCTCCTGCTCCGTGGGCAGTGCCTCGACCGTCTCGCGGAGCTTGTTGCAAAGCAGCTCCTGCGCCTGCAGCTTCTGCGCCGCTTCGTTGTATGCAACGCGCCTTTTTGCGTTCTGCGCGCGGGTGATGCGCCTTTGCAGGGCTTCCAAATGCGCGGCTTCCTTTGCCGCCTCGTCGCGCTGCGCGATCAGAGCAAGCGTCTCGTCCTGCATTGCGCGCAGCTCCGTCAGCGTTTTTTCCACTGCCTGCGCCCGCTCCGTCAGCTTCGGAATGCGTCCGGCGCGTCCCGTCAGCCGATTCTTGACGGCGCGCAGCTCCTTTTCCAGCTCGGAGTAGGATTTTGCGCCCTCCTCACCGGTGGAGACTAAGGCGTTCAGCCGCTGCTCGAGCGCGGCGTCGCCGGTCACGGCAAGTCCGAGCTGGCGGATAAACGCGGTTCGCTCAAAGACCGACCGCTCGACGCCGCACAGCATGCGGCCGCAGTTTTCCGCCGTCAGCTCCGTGACGCTTGCGCCGCTGTCCGTCTCATAGGCGCGGAAAACGCCCATCGGGACGCGTCCCTTTGTGGTGCGTTCGATTGTGATATGCCGCCCGTTCCATAAAAGCTCCATTGCGCCCTCCATTGCGCCGCCGTCCCACGGCTTATAGCGCTCCTTTGCGGGCAAGCCCTGATTCGCGGCACCGGCGCGTTCGGAGGTGTCGATGCCGTAGAGCATGGCGACCAAAAACGCGCTCCAGGTCGATTTTCCCGCCTCGTTCGGCAGACATAGGCAGTTGAAGCCTCCATCAAGCGTCAATTCGCCGTGCAGCCTGCCGAAGGAGGCGCGCATTTTGAGAATCCTCATATTCCAACCTCCCGTCCGTCCATCAGATTCGTGACCAGTCTTGCCGCCAGTGTGATCGTGCGGCGGCTTGCCTCGTCTGCGGCGTCATATTGCCCCTTTAGCTCATGCAGAAAATGTCCGCGGAGGGTGTCCTCGCCGGAAGCTGCCCAAAGCGCCTGCTTGGGATAGGTTCGGTCGCGCACAGAGAGACTGTAAAACGAAGGCGCGAGGATGCTTTCGAGCATGTCCGTATCCGGTCGCTCCGCTTCGCCTGTCAGAAGAATGCGGTAGCAGTCCTCCTGCGTTTGCTCAGGCAAGGCGGCACGGATGGCGGCAAGCGGGTCATCCCCAGCTTCGACGGAGAGAATCTCATATCTTCTGGTCGGAATCGGAGCGAAATCCGTTTGACAGTCGGCTTTCCCTAAGGTGACGCGGAGCGCGCCCTTTTGGCCGCACTCGTCGAAGCCGCGTCCCATCAGGCAGCCGGGCATGGCGCAGGTTGTCTTGCCGCACTGCTTGACAAAGCCCGCGTGGATATGCCCGAGGGCGAGATAATCCAGCCCGGAAAAGGCAATGTCCTCTGGCGCGATCGGATTGTAGGGGGAATTCGGCTGCAAGTCGCCGTGCAGCACCATGAGATTCAGCACCTCGGGGTCGCGCACGCGGAAGCCGGCAAGCAAATTCGGCGCCTCCGCCCTTGTGAAGCCCGCGCCGTAAACATCGCAGCGCAGCGCCTCTAAATGCACGCATTCTATCTCGTTTTTCGTGAAAATATGGACGTTTTCGCCCCAATGCTCCGTTAGATACGGAGAACCGCTTGTCACAAAATCATGATTGCCCGGGGCGATGAAAACTTCGGCGTCGACTGCGGCAAAAAAGGCCTTTAGGGCGTCAATCGTATCCTGATAAACGCGCGCGCTGTCAAACAGGTCGCCCGCAAGCAAAACAAGATCACTGCCGCAGCATGCCTCCGCCAAGAGCGCCAGCGCCTGCCGCTGCTCCCTGCGCCGCTGCGCAGCCTGTTCGGGAGAAACGCCGGAAAACGCAGCGTCTAAATGCAGATCTGCCGCATGCACGAATTTAATCACTCAGCCTCACCCTTTCTATGTCGATGCAGCGCCCCGTATTTCCGTCTACCGTGAAAATGCAGCCCTCCAATTTGCAGGGGCCGGGCGCAGGCTCGTAGCGTCCGGTCAGGTCGCCGCGAAATTTTTTGTAGGACAGCTCAGGACGGATGCCGAGGACGGAGTCTCGCGGCCCCGTCATGCCGAGGTCGGTCAGGTAGCCTGTCCCCCGGGGCAAAATGCGCTCGTCCGAGGTTTGCACATGGGTGTGGGTGCCCCAGACGGCGCTGACCTTGCCGTCGAGCATCCAGCCCATTGCGAGCTTTTCCGAGGTCGCCTCCGCGTGCAGCTCGACAAAGATCAGCTTTGTCTCCAGCCGACTTAGAATGCGCTCGACCTGCAAAAAGGGATTGTCCGGCGTGTAGTCCATGCCGCACCGACCGATCAGGTCGATCACGGCAATCTCCCCGAAGGAGCGTCGGTAAACGCCCCAACCGCGCCCGGGCTGCTGCGGCGGGAGATTCGCGGGGCGCAAAAGCTCGCGCGAGTGACCTATATAGGGGATCAGCTCCCGCTTGCCCCAAGTGTGGTTGCCCATGGTAATGACATCCGCGCCGGCATCGAGAATTTCGTCCGCCTGCTGCGGCGTCAGACCTAAAACGGCGGTGTTTTCGCCGTTGACGACGCAGAAGTCGATTGCTTTTTCCCGCTTTAACGCGGGAAGCCGGGCTTTCAAATAGTCCAAACCGCTGCTTGCGACAACATCGCCGACGGCAAGTAATTTCAGTTTCATGGTGTATTCCTCCTGAGGGATGTGCTGTTTTTCTCCATCGCTGCACATTTGTAGGGCGGGGACATGTCCCCCTAAGACCGCGCAAGCGGCAGACATACAGAGAAATAAACTGGTATGCACCCGGTTGTTATTGCATGAGATTGCCACGCCTCGTTCCTCGGCTCGCAATGACAAATAGGGCAGCCTGCCGTGTCATTGCGAGGAGCGCAGCGACGTGGCAATCTTCGACTGCAAGCTTGGCAACATAGGAGCTTTATCGGTAATCAAATGAACGCTTTCTATATATTATACCGAAAAAAGGCGCGCAGTACAAGCGCTCGTTTCGCCATTTTTCGGCATTGCCGCCGCAAATCCCGTATTTCCCGCTTATTTCCCAAGATGTTGTGGGCGGGAAATAAAATAATCGCAATTTCTTGTGGTTTTGCTCTGCGCTTTCGCGGGTTTTCGCATGGGTTTCGCGTAAAATATGAGGCGGGGAGATTTTTATGATGGGAGGAGATACGGTGAGAAAAAACCGAGGACTGCTCGAAAGCGGGCGCGTGCTCTATCTGCCGATCGGCAGACTTCACCCGAACCCGTCGCAGCCGCGCAAAATTTTCGACCCCGAGGGGCTGCGGGAGCTTGCCGCGAGCATTGAGCAGTACGGCATCTTGCAGCCGCTCACCGTGCGGCGGCGCGGGAGTGAATATGAGCTGGTCGCAGGGGAGCGGCGGCTGCGGGCGGCAAAGCTGGCAGGCTGCACGGAGGTGCCGTGCATTTTGCTGACGGTGGATGAGGAGCAGTCAGGCATGGTCGCGCTGGTGGAGAACCTACAGCGGCGCGACCTCGATTACATCGAAGAGGCGGAGGGACTGGCAAGGCTGATGCGGCTGTATCACCTGAGTCAGGAACAGGCGGCGGCGCGGGTGGGAAAAAGTCAGAGCGCCGTCGCCAACAAGCTCCGCCTCTTAAGGCACAGTCCGCAGGTGCTTGCCGAGCTGCGCGAAAACGGACTTTCCGAACGCCATGCGCGGGCGCTGCTGCGGCTGGAAACGGAGGAGGAACGGCTGGAGGTGCTGCACACCATTGTGAAACAGCAGCTGAATGTGGCAAAGACGGAGGCATACATTGAGGCGTATTTGGAGAAAAAACGCGCGCAGGAGCCGAAACGGGGACTGCGCAAGCTCATCGTGCGGGATGTGCGCCTGTTTCTCAACAGCGTGAACCATTCCCTCGAGCTGGTGCGCGGCGCGGGCATCGACGCGCAGGCCAAGCAGGAGGAAACAGACACGGAGATCGTTTTGACCATCCGCCTGCCCAAACGCGCGGGATAGAGAACAGAGAGGCAGTGAATAGTGAATGGTGGCGGTCTGTGGAAAGCTGCAGCGCGCGGCATACTTGACGCGTCTGTGGGCGGACTTTTTGGCTAAGGGCTAAGAGTGAATGGTGAAGGACTGTGGTGTGCTTCGCACGGATTTTGAATTATTTTAATTTACATTTAGTGCGGACGAACAGTTTTGTACGCAGTCGGCAGTTCCTGCACCAGGCGGCTGATAGCCGCCCCTACGGCGTGAACTGCAAAATTTCTCGTAGGGGCGGATAGTATCCGCCCGCGTTTTTAATCCGCGCGGAGCGCTCCTCAGTCATTCACCCTTAGTCCTTAGCCCTTAGCCTAACAGGCAGTTCCTGCACCGGGCGGCTGATAGCCGCCCCTACGGCGTGAGCTGCAAAATTTCTCGTAGGGGCGGATAGTATCCGCCTGTGTAGGAACTGCCTTCTGCCGTTTCGTGGCCGATTGGGAGGAGGAAGCGCTTTCTTTTAGATTTTGCCGTTTTTACTGGCTGCGCCCCGCGCTTTTTTGCCGCGCGGCGGTATTTTTTTACATTTTCGGGCGGAGGGGAAATTTTTTTCCTGTTTTTTTCGATTTTTTGCGGAAATTATTTGCAAAATCGGAACAGATGTGCTATACTTTTTGGGCGATAAAAATCTTTAAGACTAAAAATGCCTGAAACGGTCGTGAAATGCCGTTTCCAACACACGAAAGGGGTTTAACAAACTATGCACAAGTATGTATACCTGTTCTCCGAAGGCAATGGCTCCATGCGTGAGCTGCTCGGCGGCAAGGGTGCGAACCTCGCCGAAATGACCAACCTCGGTATGCCGGTTCCGCAGGGCTTCACCATCTCCACCGAAGCCTGCACCAAGTACTATGAGGACGGCCGCAGCATCAACGACGAGATCAAAGCTCAGGTCTACGAGGCTCTGGCAAAAATCGAAAAAATCAACGGCAAAAAGTTCGGCGACGCGAAGAATCCGCTCCTCGTCTCCGTCCGCTCCGGCGCCCGCGCTTCCATGCCCGGCATGATGGACACCATTTTGAACCTCGGCTTGAACGACGAGGTCGCTGCCGGTCTGATCGAAGGCAACCCCATCCCCGCATTCACCCGTTTCGTTTATGACTCCTACCGCCGCTTCATCCAGATGTTCTCCGATGTCGTTATGGAGCTTTCCAAGAAGACCTTCGAAGTCATCATCGACGAAGTCAAGGCAGAAAAGGGTGTCAAGAATGACATCGACCTCGACGCAGACGACATGAAGAAACTCGTCGTGCTGTTCAAGGAACACTATAAGAAGGAAAAGGGCGAGGACTTCCCGACCGATCCTGCCGTTCAGCTCATGGAAGCCATCAAGGCAGTCTTCCGCTCCTGGGACAACCCCCGCGCCAATGTTTACCGCCGCATGAACGACATCCCCTATTCCTGGGGCACTGCCGTCAATGTGCAGCCGATGGTCTTCGGCAACCTGAACGATAAGTCCGGCACGGGCGTTGCGTTCACCCGTGACCCCGCCACCGGTGAAAAGGCACTCTTCGGCGAATACCTCATCAACGCACAGGGCGAGGATGTCGTCGCCGGTATCCGTACCCCGAGCAAGATCTCCAAGCTGCAGGAGGATATGCCCGGTGTCTATAAGCAGTTCGTCGATATCGCGAACCGCCTCGAGAACCACTACCGCGATATGCAGGACATGGAGTTCACCATCGAAAACGGCAAGCTCTATATGCTCCAGACCCGTAACGGCAAGCGCACCGCCGCTGCCGCCCTGAAGATCGCCTGCGACCTCGTCGACGAGGGCATGATCTCCCGCGAGGAAGCCGTTATGCGTGTTGAGCCGAAGCAGCTCGACGCTCTGCTGCACCCGCAGTTTGACGCCGCTGCTCTGAAGGCAGCCGAGGTCGTCGGCAAGGGTCTTGCAGCCTCCCCCGGCGCAGCCTGCGGCCGTGTCGTCTTCACCGCTGAGGACGCAAAGGCGTGGGCAGCCAACGGCGAGAAGGTCGTTCTCGTCCGTCTCGAGACCAGCCCCGAGGACATCGAGGGTATGGCAGCCGCACAGGGCATCCTGACCGTCCGCGGCGGTATGACCTCCCACGCAGCCGTTGTCGCCCGCGGCATGGGCACCTGCTGCGTCTCCGGCTGCGGCGAGATCGCCATGCACGAAGAGGAGAAGTACTTCACCCTCGCCGGTAAGACCTACCGTGAGGGCGACTGGATCTCCATTGACGGCTCCACCGGCAACATCTATGGCTGCGCCGTCGCTACCGTTCCGGCAAGCATCAGCGGCAACTTCAACCGCCTGATGAAGTGGGCGGACAGCTTCCGCACCCTCCGCGTGCGCACCAACGCCGATAACCCCCGCGACACCGCGCAGGCAGTCGCCTTCGGCGCCGAGGGCATCGGTCTTTGCCGCACCGAGCATATGTTCTTTGAATCCACCCGTATCAAGGCAATGCGCGAAATGATCGTCGCCAAGACCGTCGAGGCGCGCAAGGAAGCCCTTGCCAAGATCCTGCCCTATCAGCAGAGCGACTTCGAGCAGATGTACCGCGAGCTGCAGGGCCGTCCGATGACCGTCCGTTACCTCGACCCGCCCCTGCATGAGTTCCTGCCCACCAAGGAAGAGGACATTGCGGAGATCGCGGAAGAGCTGAATGTTTCTGTTGAGGAGCTGAAGGAAGTCATCTCCTCCCTGCACGAGTTCAACCCGATGATGGGTCACCGCGGCTGCCGTCTGGCTGTCACCTATCCGGAGATCGCCGAGATGCAGACCACCGCTGTCATCAATGCCGCCATCAAGGTCAACCACGAGTTCCCGTGGTACCGCATCGAGCCGGAAATCATGATCCCGCTGGTCGGCGAGGTCAAGGAGCTCAAGTACGTCAAGGACGTCGTCGTCGCGACCGCCGATAAGATCATCGCCGAAGCCGGCGTTGAGATGAAGTACAAGGTCGGCACGATGATCGAGATCCCGCGCGCTGCCCTGACGGCAGACGAGATCGCGAAGGAAGCCGAGTTCTTCTCCTTCGGCACGAACGACCTGACTCAGATGACCTTCGGCTTCAGCCGTGACGACGCAGGTAAGTTCCTTGACGCGTACTATGATAAGAAGATCTATGAGTTTGACCCGTTCGCGCACCTCGACCAGACCGGCGTCGGCCGTCTGATCAAGACTGCTGCGGAGCTCGGCAGACAGACCCGCCCGAACCTGAAGCTCGGCATCTGCGGCGAGCACGGCGGCGATCCCGCTTCCGTCGAGTTCTGCCATCAGGTCGGTCTGGACTATGTCTCCTGCAGCCCCTTCCGCGTCCCCATCGCCCGCCTCGCCGCCGCACAGGCTGCGATTAAGAACAAGAAGAACTAATTGAAAGTTCTGATTTGGGGAAAACCCGATTTGTAAAATCATAACAGGAAAAGACCTTGCAGAAGAAATTCTGCAGGGTCTTTTTTGCGGTGCGCCCGGCGGGCGCATACTCTAACGGGTGAAAGTCCCGAAGCCGCCC
>JBJDYD010000099.1:0-2170 GCA_051867015.1 Faecousia sp.
TTTTCTGCAAATTTCAAAAATTTTTCACACATTTCCAAGCAAAAAAAACGACGGTTGCGTTTTGCGGGAAAATGCGTTATACTAAGTAAAATCAAGACTGGCAGAAGACATGCCTGTGTAGTGCTCCTTTGTCATTGCGCACCCGGTGCGCACACTGGGTGTGGCAATCTCCGGCTGTAGGTTTGTACGCACTTGGAAGTTCCTGCACGAGATTGCCACGTGGCTGCGCTCCTCGCAATGACACGGAAAGGCAACCCATATTTGTCATTGCGCACCCGGTGCGCACACTGGGTGCGGCAATCTCCGGCTGTAGGTTTGTACGCACTTGGAAGTTCCTGCACGAGATTGCCGCGTCGCTGCGCTCCTCGCAATGACACGGAAAGGCAACCCAGCTTTGTCATTGCGCACCCGGTGCGCACACTGGGTGCGGCAATCTCCGGTTGTAGGTTTGTACGCACTTGGAAGTTCCTGCACGAGATTGACACGTGGCTGCGCTCCTCGCAATGACACGGAAAGGCAACCCAGCTTTGTCATTGCGAACCCAGTGCGCACACTGGGTGTGGCAATCTCCGGCTGTAGGTTTGTACGCACTTGGAAGTTCCTGCACGAGATTGACACGTGGCTGCGCTCCTCGCAATGACACGGAAAGGCAACCCATATTTGTCATTGCGCACCCGGTGCGCACACTGGTTGCGGCAATCTCCGGCTGTAGGTTTGTACGCAGTCGGCAGCTCCTGCACCGGCGGGGACATGCTGCCCTAAGCCCTACAAAGGATTTCGCGATTTTAAGGAGGTCTTTTCATGCCCCTGCGGGAGCGAGTGAAAACGGCGCTGCGGTTATTTTTCATCTTTCTAAAGATCGGCGCGTTTACCTTTGGCGGCGGCTACGCCATGATCCCGCTGATCGAGTATGAGACGGCAGAAAAACGCAGACTGATCGAAAAAGACGAAATTTCCGATATTGTCGCCATTGCCGAGTCCACCCCCGGACCGATTGCCGTCAACTCCGCTACCTTTATCGGCTATCGCACGGCAGGTCTCCTCGGCGCCTTCGCCGCGACGGTCGGTGTGGTGCTGCCCTCATTTATCATCATTCTGCTGATTGCGTTTTTCCTGCGCCGCGTGATGGACTACCGTATCGTGCGGTATGCCTTTTTCGGCATCCGCGCGGGTGTGCTGGCGCTGATTGTCAAGGCGGTCGTCTCGTTTTGGAGGCGCGCGGAGCATAACGGCTTCTCGTGGTGCGTGATGATCGCTGCTTTTTTATGGGCGGCGATCCTTGATTGGAGCGTCATTGCCCTGATCGCCCTGTGCGGTCTTGCGGGCTTTGTCTACTGCCTTGTGCAGCGAAGGCGGGGTGCGATGCAATGATGCGCCTGCTCGAGCTGTTCTATACCTTTTTTAAAATCGGTCTGTTCACCTTCGGCGGCGGCTACGCGATGCTGCCGCTGATTCAGGAGGAGGTCGTCGCCCACGGCTGGCTGACGATGGAGGGACTGGTCGATTTTGTCGCTGTCAGCGAATCCACGCCGGGACCGTTCGCCATCAACATCTCCACCTATGTCGGCGCGGAGACGGCGGGTATCCTCGGTGCGCTTGCGGCGACAATGGGCGTCGTGCTGCCCTCGTTCCTCGTTATTTTAATTGTCGCAAGGTTTTATGTGAAATTCAAAAACAGCCGCGCGGTGAGCGGCGTGATGTACGGTCTGCGTCCGGCGGTTGTCGGGCTGATGGCGTGCGCCCTGTGGGGGATGCTCCCGACGGTGTTTTTCCACAGCGGGACGGTTTCATGGCGTGCGGTCATCCAACCCGAATTTTTGTGTACCGCCGGGATTTTTGCCGCCGCCGTTGTCGCGGCAATGAAAAAGGTCAGCCCGATTTTGATTATCCTCTGCTCCGCCGCCCTCGGCATCGTCTGCGGACTGCTCTTTTTGTGAGGGAAACGGGGGATGGCGAATAGCGAATAGTGAATAGTGAATAGTGAATAGTGAATGCCGGCGCTGCGGTTTTTTCGGTGTTTGCTGCTTGGTACGCCGTCGGTCGTTCCTGCGTAGGCGGCGATGAAATCCGCGCGGAGCACACCGCAGCCATTCACTCTTAACCCTTCGTCAAAACGCGGGCGGCTGATAGCCGCCCCTACTAGTTTGTAACAATTAAAAGTTGTGTATCA
>JBJDYD010000100.1:0-9566 GCA_051867015.1 Faecousia sp.
ACTGCCTACTACAGAGGCTGATACACAACTTTTAACTGTTACAAACTACTACGACGGAAACAAAGGATGGATGGGTTTATGAAAATTACGGAACAGGTTTGGCAGCTTGCGCAGCCGCTGGTGGAACAGAACGGCTGCGAGCTGTGGGACGTGGAATATGTCCGCGAGGGCGGCGAATGGTTTCTGCGCCTTTACATCGACAAGGACGGCGGCGTGGACATCGACGACTGCGAGGCGGTCTCCCGCGCGGTGGATCCCGTGCTGGACGAATACGACCCCATCCCCGAGAGCTACCGCTTCGAGGTCTGCTCGGCGGGCTTGGAGCGCGTTTTGAAGCGTCCGTCCGATTTCGAACGCTTTCTCGGCGCGCCGGTGCTGGTCAAGCTCTACCGCCCGAAAAACGGCAGCAAGGAATTTGCCGGCGTTTTGCAGGGCTATCAGGACGGCGATGTGACCGTCACGGTGGGAAAAAACACGATGACGTTTGAAAAATCCGAGGTCGCCTTGGTGCGGCTTCGCGTGGAATTCTAAGGGGGCATTTTCAAATGCGGTCTGCAAGAGCTACCCAAACAGGAAAAGAAAATAAGGAGAACACGATTATGAACGCTGAAATCTTTGCGGCGCTGCGTCAGCTGGAAAAGGAGCGCGGCATTCCCGTGGATTACATGGTCGAGCGCATTACCCAGGCGCTGGTCGCCGCGTATAAGAAGGACAAGGACGGCTACACCGACAATGTCTATGTCGAGCTGACGGAGGAGAAGCTTCTGATGTACGCGCAGAAGGAGGTCGTGGATGAGGTCATCAGCCCCGCGACGGAAATTCTGCTTGACGCCGCCCGCAAGATCGACAAGACCGCCCAGCTCGGCGATCTCATCAACGTTGAGATCAAGACGCAGGCGTTCGGACGCATCGCCGCCCAGACCGCAAAGCAGGTCATCATTCAGGGCATCCGCGAGGCGGAGCGCGGCATGGTCTTTGAGAGCTTCTCTTCGAAGGAGCATGAAATTCTCACCGGTACGGTGCTGCGCATCGACAATTCGGGCGATATCACCGTCCGCATCGGGCAGGGCAACGACCGTACCGACGCTTTGCTTGCTGTCAGCGAGCAGGTGCATGGCGAGCATTTCACCGAGGGCGATATGATCCGCGTTTATGTCGTCGAGGTGCGCCGCAGCAGCCGCGGGCCGCAGGTTATGGTCTCCCGCACCCATCCCGCCCTTGTCAAGCGGCTGTTTGAATTAGAGGTTCCCGAGATCGCTTCGGGCGCGGTGGAGATCCGCTCCATTGCCCGCGAGGCAGGCTCCCGCACAAAGATTGCCGTCTGCGCGACGGAGGAGAACATTGATCCCGTCGGCGCCTGCGTCGGCGCACGCGGCGCGCGTGTGAACGCGGTGGTCGAGGAGCTGCAGGGCGAGAAGGTGGATATTATCGTCTGGTCGGAGGATGTCTGCACCTTTGTCGCCGCGGCGCTCTCTCCTGCGGACGTGATCTCCGTGACGCAGCTCGCCGGCATGAAGGCGTGCCGCGTGATCGTGCCGGACGATCAGCTCTCCCTCGCCATCGGCAAGGAGGGACAGAACGCCCGCCTCGCCGCCCGCCTGACCGGCTGCAAGATCGACATCAAGCCCGCATCCGTGGCAGAGACAGCGGAGGAAGCGGCGCAGGAGGAAGCCCCGCAGGAGACAGAAGCCCCGGCGGAGGAGTAAGAGCGCTTTTATATAGTGAATAGAGAATAGTGAATAGTGAACAGGTTGCGCGATGCGGGTTTTCCGATGTCTGCGGTTTGGTACGCAGCTGATGGTGCCTGCACACGGGCGGATGATATCCGCCCCTACGGCATAGATCGCGATATTTCTCGTAGGGGCGGCTAATAGCCGCCCGCCGGTATGGGCTTATACGAGGTCGGCAGTTCCTGCACGAGATTGCCGCACCCAGTGTGCGCACTGGGTTCGCAATGACAAATCAGGGTTGCCTTTCCGTGGCATTGCGAGGAGCGCTCCGCAGTGATTCACCATTCACGCTTCGCCTGCGTGGGCGCGTCAAGGATGCCGCGTGCTGCAGGCTCCATTGGGGCGCAACCTATTCACCATTCACTGTTCACCATTCACGATTCACTGAAAAAATAAGAAAGGAAGCGATTACCGTGCCGAAGAAAATACCGATGCGGCAATGCCTCGGCTGCCGCGAGATGAGGCCGAAACGGGAGCTGCTGCGCGTGGTGCGCAGTCCGGAGGGCGCGGTCACGCTCGATTTGAGAGGCAAGGCATCCGGCAGAGGGGCGTATGTCTGCCCGAATCCCGAATGCCTCAAACGCGCCGTCAAGACCAAGGCGCTCTCCCGCGCGTTTGAAACCGAGATCCCGCAGGAGGTCTATGACGCCCTGCTGGCGGAAATGGAGGCGGCGCATGGAACAGAATAAAAGCCTCGGATTGCTCAGCCTCTCCCGCAAGGGCGGCAATCTCGTCCTCGGTGAGGAGCAGGTGGGCGCGATGTGCAGGGCGAGCCGCGCGCGGCTGGTGCTTTTGGCGGCGGACGCCTCGCCTCATACCCTGCGCAGGGCAAAGAGCTTCGTCGCGGGAACCGCGCAGCCGCTTTTGACCCTCTCCTTTTCGAAGGACGATTTGGGCGACGCGCTCGGAACGACGAGCTGCGCCATTGCGGCGATTACGGATGTCAGGCTGGCACAGGCGTTCGTCAAGACCCTTGGCGAACCGGAGAAATATGCCGCGCTGCTGGCGGACTTGGATGCCCGCGTGCAGCGCGTGGAAAAACGGCGTGCGGAGGAAAAGGCGCACCGCCGCAATGTCCGATTTGGGAAAAAGTAACACGGAGGTGGCTTTATGAGTTTAGTGAAGTATCGAGTGAAGGAAGTCGCAGCGGATTTCGGAATGTCCACAAAGGAGATCACCGAGATCGTCGGCAAATATTTTGAAAAGCCGCGCAGCAACGCGCAGGTGCTGACCGAGGAGCAGCTCAACGCGCTCTTTGACCATATCACGCAGCAGCACCAGATCGCTTCAATCGCGGAGGTGTTCGCGGTTACGCCTCCGGCGAAAAAGGAGGAAAAGCCCGCCGAGCAGAAGAAGGAAGCGCCGAAGCATGCCGAAGCGGCAAAGCAGGAGCCTGCCAAGCCTGCGGAGGAGAAGCCGGCTGCGCCGAAGCCCGAGCAGCGGAAACGCGAGCGCCGCGTCGTCGACACGAAGGCGGTCACGGTCAACGCCGACCGCTTTGACGACCGCGTGGACAGCCTCGTTTCCGAGCGCGTGCAGAATTATTCCGGCGGCAAGCAGAAGATCGGAAATAAAAATAAGAATAAGGGCAAGGATAATAAGAAGGCGATGGGCAGCAAGCGCCGCAACGAGGAGCAGGAGAAGCTGCGCAGACTCCAGCTGGAGATCATCAAGAAGACGCCGCTGACCGTCAAGATCCCCGACGAGATCACCGTGGGCGAGCTGGCGTCCCGCATGAAGAAGACCGCCACGGAGCTGATCAAGTGCCTGCTCAAAAACGGCGTGATGGCGAGCATCAACCAGACCATCGACTTTGACACCGCCGAATTCGTCGCCACCGAGCTGGGCTGCAAGGTGGAACGGGAGGTCGTTGTCACGATTGAAGAGCGCCTGATCGACGACCATGTGGACACCGAGGAGGAACTGGTCGAGCGCAGCCCCGTCGTGGTCGTCATGGGTCACGTTGACCACGGCAAGACGAGCCTGCTGGACGCGGTGCGCGAGACGAATGTCGCCTCCGGTGAGGCGGGCGGTATCACGCAGCACATCGGCGCCTACACGGTAAAGATCAACGGCAAACCCATCACCTTCCTGGACACCCCGGGTCACGCCGCCTTTACCTCCATGCGCGCCCGCGGCGCGATGTGCACCGATATTGCGATCTTGGTCGTTGCGGCGGATGACGGCATCATGCCCCAGACCATTGAGGCGATCAACCACGCCAAGGCGGCGAAGATTCCCATCATCGTCGCCGTGAATAAGATGGATAAGCCGGGCGCGAATCCCGACCGCATCCTCACCCAGCTCACCGAGCATGATCTCGTCCCCTCCGAGTGGGGCGGCGACACGGAGGTTTGCCGCATTTCCGCAAAGACCCGCGAGGGCATCGACGAGCTGCTGGAAACCGTCATTATGACCGCAGAGCTGGCGGAGCTGAAAGCCAACCCGAACCGCGCCGCCAAGGGCACGGTCATTGAGGCCAGACTGGACAAGACGCGCGGTCCCATCGCGACCCTGCTGGTGCAAAACGGCACGCTGCATAAGGGCGACCTCATCATTGCGGGCACCGCTGTCGGTAAAGTCCGCGTGATGATGGACGACAAGGGACGCTCCATCACCGAGGCAGGCCCCTCCATCCCCGTGGAGATCACGGGTCTTGCGGAAGCGCCAACCCCCGGCGACGAGTTTGACGCCGTTGCCGACGAGCGTATGGCGCGTCAGCTCGTGGAGCAGCGCAAGCAGAAGGAGAAGGAAGCCGCCGCGAAGCTGACCAGCAAGGTCACCCTCGACAACCTCTTTGCCAAGATGCAGGAGGGCGAGATGAAGGAACTGAACCTCATCGTCAAGGCGGACGTGCAAGGCTCCGCCGAGGCGGTCAAGGCAAGCCTCGAAAAGCTCTCGAACGAGGAGGTACGCGTCCGCGTGATCCACGCGGCGGTCGGCGCGATCAACGAGTCCGATATTCTCCTCGCCTCCACCGCCAACGCGATTGTCGTCGGCTTCAACGTCCGTCCTGACTCCGCCGCTGCCGCCTCGGCACAGCGTTCGAATGTCGATCTGCGGATGTACCGGGTCATTTACGACGCCATCGACGAGATCGAGGCTGCCATGAAGGGTATGCTTGCGCCGAAGTACCGCGAGGCGGTCATCGGACATGCCGAGGTGCGCCAGACCTACAAGGTTTCCGCCATCGGCACTATCGCAGGCTGCTACGTCAAGGACGGCAAGGTCACCCGCGACGCGCAGGTGCGTGTGCTCAGAGACAATATCGTCATCTATGAGGGCAACATCGGCTCTCTGCAGCGCTTCAAGGACTCCGTCAAGGAGGTCGCCGCGAACTACGAGTGCGGCATGTCCGTCGAGAAGTTCAACGACATCAAGGAAGGCGACATCTTCGAATGCTTCATCATGGAGGAAGTCCCGCGCTGACCCTTTTATACGGAATTTCACTGTAGTGCACGGACATGTCCCCGCCGGTGCAGGAACTACCGAGTGCGTGCAAACCCGCGCCCCGTACCTACGGGCGGCTGATAGCCGCCCCTACGAGAAGCATTGGAATCTATGCCGTAGGGGCGGATAGTATCCGCCCGCGTGCAGGAACTACGGAGTGCGTACAAGCTTGTTCGTTTGTACCGTCTGCCGCTTCGCGGACGGCACGCCGGGGTCGTCGTGCCCTACGAACTGTGGAACGCACCCTCATCGTAGGGCGCGACGACTCGGCGCGCCGGTGCAGGAACTACCGAGTGCGTACAGACCTACCGCCGGAGATTGCCACGACCACTGCGCAGCCGTTCGCGATGAAGGAGCCTTACGGATGCGGCGTACTCCTTGCGGGTAGTGTGCACACCGGTCTCGCAATGACAAATTGGGGTAGCCTTTTCGTGTCATTGCGAGGAGCGCAGCGACGTGGCAATCTTGTGCAGGCAGCTGCGTATTTTGAAAACGGTTCTTTATTCCCTCATTTCTTCATCCCTTCATTTTTCATTTCGATTTATCGCGGGGGCGTTTGACCGCTCCCGCTTTTTCTAAGGAGGAACATTATGGCATCCAACCGTATCGGACGCATTAACGAGGAGATCCAGCGCGAGCTGTCCGACCTGCTGCGGGAGCTGAAAGACCCGCGCGTGCATAAGACCATGCTCTCCATCACCCGCGTCGAGACAACGCCCGATCTCCGTTATGCGAAAATCTATGTTTCGCTGCTGGACAAGGAATATACCAAGGAGACGCTTGCGGGCTTGAAATCCTCCGCAGGCTACCTGCGCCGTGAGCTGGGCAGAAGCCTTCAGCTCCGCTATACCCCTGAGCTGCAATGGCAGCCGGACGACTCCATCACCCACGGCGCGCATATTTTAGAGATTCTCTCCAAGCTCGATATTCCGGAGGACTCCGACGATGAAGCTGCTGACCATTGCTGAGGCGGCAGCGCTTCTGCTGCAAAACGACAACTATATTATGTTAACTCACCGCCGCCCCGACGGGGATACCATCGGCTCGGCGGCGGCGCTGTGCGGCGGTCTGCGTGCCCTCGGCAAGACGGCGGCTGTGCTGGAAAACCCCCAGTTTACCGAGAAATACCGCCCGTATTTAGACGGCTTGACCGTGGATTCCCTGCCGGAGAGGGCGTTTCTTGTCAGCGTCGATGTGGCGTCGAGTGGAATTTTAGCCTACAACGCGGTAGATTATGTCAACCAAATCCAATTAAAGCTTGACCATCACGCCCGCAGTGACGATTTTGCACCGCAGGGCTATGTGGATGCCGCGGCGGCAGCCTGCGCGGAGGTCGTTCTTGCGATATTGCGGGCAATGGACGCGCCGATTGACAAGCGTACCGCCGAGGCGCTGTATCTGGGGCTTTCGACGGACACGGGCTGCTTCCGTTTCAGCAATGTGACGGCGAACACCCTCCGCGCGGCGGCGGAATGCATCGACTGCGGTGCGGATACCTTCGCGATCAATCAGGTCATGTTTTTGACAAAGCGCCTGCCCCGTTTGCAGCTGGAGGCGCATTTGACGCAGGAGACCGAATTTTACGCCGACGGAAAGGTCGCCGTCAGCGCGATTCCGGACAAGCTCAAAGACGAATTGGGCTTGACCGAGGACGATATTGATGACATCTCCGGCTTCGGGCGGGAGATCGCCGGTGTGGAGATTGCGGTCATGCTGCGGCAGGTCGGGGAGCGGGGCAAAATCTCCGTCCGCACCTCGCCGAACTACAACGCCTCGGCGATCTGCGCGCGGCTCGGCGGCGGCGGACATAAGGCGGCGGCGGGCGCGAGCGTGGACGGCGGCATTGAGGGCGCGAAACAGGCGGTTTTAGCCGCAATCGAAGCCGAGGGAGTCAAGCTCTGATGGTAAACGGTATTTTGATCGTGGACAAGCCGGAGGGCTGGACCTCGCAGGATGTGGTTAGCAAGCTGCGGGGCGCCCTGCACGAAAAGCGCGTCGGGCACGGCGGGACGCTGGACCCGATGGCGACGGGCGTGCTGCCGGTGTTTGTCGGACGGGCGACGCGGGCGGTGGAATTTTTCGAGCACGCGGAGAAAAGCTATGAAGCCACGCTCCTGCTCGGCGTGACAACCGACACGCAGGACACCACGGGCACGACCCTCGAAACCCGCCCTGTCACCGTAGATGAGGCGGCGCTGCGGGCGGTCTTATCCCGCTTTACGGGCGCGCAGCAGCAGCTCCCGCCGATGTATTCCGCGGTGAAGGTCGGCGGAAAGAAGCTCTATGAACTGGCGCGCGCGGGCAAGGAAATCGAACGGAAGCCCCGGGAGATCACGATTTTTTCCCTCGATTTATTGGATTTTTCGGAGAATTCCGCGCGTTTGCGGATCCATTGCTCGAAGGGGACTTATATCCGCACCCTCTGCCACGATATCGGGCAGGCGCTGGGCTGCGGCGGGTGTATGGCGTCTCTGCGGCGGGTGCAGGCAGGGGCGTACACGATTGCGGAAGCGGTCACGCTGGACGAGATCCTTGCGCATTCTGACCCGCAGGCGCTCTTGAAGCCTGTGGATACGCTGTTTTCGGCATGTCCGCGCTTGCGCCTGACGGCGGGACAGGAAAAATGCGTCCGCAACGGCGCGGCGTTTACCTGCAACCGGGCGGAGGGACGCTATCGGGTCTACAGTCTGTCCGGCGAATTTTTAGCCCTCTGTGAGGCGGCAGACGGCAAACTGAAAACCGTCAAAAGCTTTTTTGACCCGCAATGACAATGTAGGCTAAGGGCTTCAGTGAAAAGTGAATAGAGAATAGTGAATAGTGTCGGAGCGCTTCGCGCGGATTAAAAAAACGGGCGGCTGATAGCCGGCGGGTGGAGGGAGTGTCGACTGCGTACAAGCTCTCCCTCTATGTCATTGCGAACCCAGTGCGCACACTGGGTGTGGCAATCTCATGCAGGAACAACCGACTGCGCAGCAATTTGTTCCTCCGCACCGCCTGTCAAATCAGGTATATCAAAATTCAAAATCCGTGCGAAGCACACCGAAGTCATTCACCCTTAGTCCTTAGCCCTTAGTCCCAAAAAACAGGCTGCCCACAGACGCGTCAAGGCTGCCGCTTGCTACAGCTCCCCACAGACTTCGACGCTATTCACTGAAATGCGTAGTGCAGGAACTACGGAGTGCGTACAAGCTTATAGCCGGAGATTGCCACACCCAGTGTGCGCACTGGGTTCGCAATGACAGATGTACTGTCTGCCGCTTATGCGGACGGCTGTGACATGTCCCCGCTCTACAGAAATTATCACATCACGAGGATTATCTATGAATCAACCCTGTGTGCTTGCGCTTGGATTTTTTGACGGCGTGCATCTCGGGCACGGCGGGCTGCTGAAAAAGACCCGGGAGGTCGCCGACCGTCTCGGGCTGGCTGCCGCCGCGCTGACGATGGACAACCATCCCGACACCCTGGTGTTTGGCAAGGAGCTGCCGCTGCTGAACACGCCGGAGGAGCGCGCTTATTTGATGCGGACGATTTACGGCATCGACGAGGTGCGCACGCTGCACTTTGACCGCGCGACGATGGAGCAGCCGTGGCAGGAGTTTGTGCGCGAAACGCTCTGCAAGCAGCAGCAAGCCGCGTTTGTCGTCTGCGGGCACGATTACCGCTTTGGCGCCCGCGCGGAGGGAACGCCGGAACGGCTGCGGGAGCTATGCGAAGCCCTCGGCGTCGGCTTTGTCTGCATTCCGAAGATCACGCTGGAAGGGGAGACAGTCTCCTCAACCTTGATCCGTTCGTTATTGGAACAGGGCGAGGCGGCGCGTGCGGTTCGGTTTTTAGGGCATCCGCATATTCTTTCCGGTAAGGTCATCAGCGGGCAGCGCCTCGGCAGGACGCTTGGGATCCCCACGGCGAACCTGCGCCCCGCAGAGGGAATTCTGATTCCGCGTTTCGGCGTCTACGCGGGACACGCCTGTTTCGACGGACAGCGGCGCATGGCGGTGGTGAACATCGGTGTGCGCCCGACGGTACACGGCGGCAGCGTGACGGTCGAGCCGTGGCTGCTGGATTTTGACGGCGACCTCTACGGACACGACCTGCGCTTGGAGCTGGTCGATTTCCTCCGCCCGGAGAAACAATTTGCCTCGCTGGAGGAGTTGAAAACGGAGATTCACCGCAACGCCGAACAAACCAGAACGATTTTGGGAGAGCAGTGAATCGGGCATAGTGAACGGGGAATAGTGAATAGTGAATCAGCCGCTGAGGGTTTTGCCGGTGCCTGCTGCTTTGTGCGCGGTCGGTAGTTCCCGCATTCGGGCGGATACTATCCGCCCCTACGGCGTTGCCGGCGATTGCGGTTGTAGTAGCCTGTAACGCTTAAAACTGTAG
>JBJDYD010000101.1:0-46258 GCA_051867015.1 Faecousia sp.
ACATAATCGTGATTATGTGATAGCTGCCGTTAACGGTGGCTTTTTTTCATAGGATCAGCCGCATATGCTCCATTCGCTGGCGGTGTTCCGTGCCGGTGGAGATGATATAAATTCGGGTGGTGTTGATGCTGCTGTGACCGAGAATGTCTGCCAGCTTGGCAATGTCCTTTTCAATGCCATAGAACACACGGGCAAACAGGTGCCGCAGGTTGTGCGGAAAAACCTTTTTAGGATTAACATTCGCTTCTTCGCACAGGGCTTTCATCTCGCGCCAGATATTTGTCCGGCTGATGGGTTTGCCGCTGCGTGTCACAAAAATCAACCCGCTTTCGATTTTTTGCGCTGAAGCATAGCGGAGCAGTTTTTGTTTCAACTCCTTCACAAGGAAGACAGTTCGTGTTTTGCCCTTGCAGGTTACCACCGCCTCGCCGAGTTTTGCTGCCTCAACGGTGATATATTGCAGCTCACTGACCCGGATGCCGGTGCCGCAGATGGTTTGCAGAATCAGGTTCAGCCGTTTGTTGTGCCTACGCTCTGCCGCCCTGCAAAGCCGGATATATTCCGCTTTGGTTAGTTCCTTTTCTTCGGGACAATAGACCTGCTGCTGTAGCTTCAGCGCTTTCACCTTCAGATCATACCAGCCGAGAAAGGCAAACAGACTGTTGAGACTTGCCAGCATCGAATTGATGCTCCGGACAGCGTAGTTTTCCTGCAAGTGCTTTTTGTAGGCGATTACAGTTTCCTTTGCGATTTCACCACTTTGCACATAAGCCGCAAACGCTGATACATCCCGGATATACTTCTCAACAGTCGCCACGCTCCGTTCCTCCAAGATAAGATGTGCCTTAAATCCAGCGATTTCCGCCGCCGTTAATGATCGTCCTTTCATCGTATTTACCTCCGAGTTTTTTTTGATTATTCTACCCGAAAAATATGAAAACAAAAAATGCCACCGTTCATTGTTGAAAAAACGGTGCCAAAAACTGCTGCTGCAATTCCTATGTCTCTCGAATAGTCGTTACAGAAAGCTATGTCAGGGGGCTTCGGTGACGATGAATTCAAAATCGTCGGTCGCCTCTGAGAGGGTAGTGTTATCGGATTTTTGTGCATTTGATTGCTCGCTCTGCGTATCTGCCTGCGCTGCGTTGGTCGTTTTGAAATTCTCAGAAGCTGTGGTAAGCGACGCTGATTTTTGCGGATCAACGTTTTCCTGAGCCTTAATTCTATCAGTGCAGCCTGCAAGTAAGCTGAAAAAATACAGAAAAACGCAAGAATCAGTAAATGATTTTTCATACCATCACTCCATGTGACGTATTTTAATGCTATAACAAACATTTCTTTTAAACTAAAAATTCGTCCAATCGTTCAAAATATTTTGACTTTGTTTTCGGATTATGTTATAATTACACGCAAAAAGTTGGTAAAGGAATTTACGCGATCTTGAAAGCACAAAATCATGAATGAGCATTACGTTTTGTTTTTGCTGCATTACAATTCGTCATTTATGAGGGTTGCCTGTTCGGTAAATAATGTAAAAACTCGCATTTCATTATGAATCTGCTTCATCTAAGGTTGAAATAAGAATGAGGTGTCTGATTTGGAGGAAGCAAACTATATAACGATTGTTTCGAATAGAAGAAAACTTGTGCTTGGGATCAGCACGATTCTTTATATCCTTATGAACGGAAAAAATGCTGAGATATATGTTTCCGGCGGTAAAGTATATGAAACAAGAATGACAATCACTGAGCTTGAGAAGCAATTAGGTGACGGCTTCATCAAGATACACCGCGGCTGCCTTGTTTCCGTAAGGGCGATACATGATATTACTGACAGCATTAACCTCAGTAACGGCGAATCTTTGGAATATACAATTCGAAAGAAAAAGCAAATCATAAACTGTTTCCGTGCGAAGCAGAGGAGCATTTTCAGCAGCTTTCGTGAGAACGGCATTCCCACTACGGAGGAGGAGTATCGTAAGCACTACTGTAGCTTCGAACATCTGCCATTTGCGTTTACGGATATTGAGATGGTGTTCAATGAGGAACGGCGTGCTGTAGACTGGATTTTCCGGTATGGCAATCTCGCGCTGGCAAGACTTGAAAAAATACCGCTGGAACGGCTGATCGGCAGTTCCTTCGGCAGCTTGTTCAGTAATATGGATTCCAAGTGGCTGCGGAGCTATGAGCGTGCGACGCTTTACGGTGAAATACTGGAAATGATCGACTACAGCCCGGAGATAGACACCCATTTAAAAGTGATCTGTTTTCCAACCTTTCAAGGGCACTGCGGCTGCATTTTGTTTGATATTTCGGAGATAGCATTCACCAAAACCAGTGAAGATGCCGGCAAAGCGCTGATGTACTATATGGGAGCGCTGCCGGAGACGGGCAGTGCGCAAGCATGATTTTATCAAGCTGACAAAAGGGCTGACCTCTTGTCAGCTTTTGTTATACACACAGTCGGCAGTTCCTGCACGGGACTGAGGCGCAAGAGAACTCGGAATGACATATGCCGCTCAACTTACTCTGAGGATTATGACATTCCTCAACGAAGCATCAACAATCGTAGATGTTTAGTTAAGTTAGGTTGATATAGTATGTGTAGAATCAAATATACTCTGTTATTCAGACTTATTCTGCGATGTCGACCGACGTTTGCCTTATGTGCGCTTGCTATGCTTTCCTGTCCTATCACGTTGGCTGCGAGAAAAGCGCCGTTAAGCGTGATCCTTCTGTGCGCAGTTTCTGTTCTCTATATTGCATTTCGTCACAGAGAAAATTTCAAACGGTTGAAAAATGGTACAGAGAGTAGATTCTCTTTGAAAAGCAAAGCCGTAGGCAGCCATTGACATCCAATACTGCGATCAGGGTTAACGGACGCATACACCGTTAGCCCTTTTTAATGTTTTATTGAAGACGAGCAACGAGGGGGAAAATAGCTGAATTTCTTTTTCGTCGTATGTGTTGGGTGTCAAGATCGGAAAATATGTGCGCACATTCATTGTCATTATTTGTATTGCGCTGATATAATAAAATTAACAATATGAATAAAGTAATTAAAAATTATAAATAAAAATTTATATAGATTTCAATTTATGCAAAAAATATCGAATTTGTACAATCTGTGTCGAAAAGGGGTTGAAAAGTTGAACGCGATGCTGTATAATACAATTTAGTTTGTGCGTTTTCTTTGCATAAGCTGATAGTCTCCGAAATCGTTTGCATTCGGAGATGAACGAAACGAAGGATGTGCGCTTCTATATGCGTAAAAGAATAGATAGGGGTTTTGAAGATACCAAAGGGCTCTTGCGGGGCCTCTCCGGTTTTTTGGAGGTTTTGCTGCTTACCGTGATGTATTACATCGTTTGGCGCAGCGGCTATAACGACGGGCTTTTCCCGAACTATTTCCACAAAGGGAAATATGTCCTGATGGGCGTATACGCATTGCTTTTGATCATCTTCCTGCAAAACTTTGACGGTTTCCTGTTTGGCAGGCTGCGAAGGACGGACGTTGTCTTGGCGCAATGGATCGCAATGCTGCTGGTGAATTTTGTTATTTACTGGCAGCTATGCTTGATTGCGAATCAGCTTATTACGGTTGTACCGATTCTCATTTTGTTTGCGGGAGACATGCTGGTTGCCCTCTTCTTTGTCATTGTCACAACTGCCGTGTATCATCATTTTTATGCACCGCACAGCATGATCATGGTTTTTGGCGGAGAGAATTCAGTTGTCCTGAAGATCAAAATGGATGCACGTCAGGACAAATATCTCGTAAAAAAGCTGATTTCCGTGGATGAGGGCTTTGACAAGATTTGCCGCGAAATCTTGAAATTCGATGCTGCGATCCTAACGGATATTCCGGCGCAGATTCGCAATGATCTTTTGAAGTTTTGCTATCGGAACAGAATCCGTGTGTATGTTGCGCCTAAAATCTCCGATATTATTTTGCGGGGCGGCGAGGAGATCAATCTGTTTGATACGCCGCTTTTACGGGTAAAGGGGAGTGGATTGACGCTGACCCAGCGGATCGTAAAGCGAACATTGGATATAATACTCTCATCCATCGCAATGGTGATCGCATTGCCGTTCATGCTGGTGATTGCCGCCGCAATAAAGCTTGAGGACGGCGGTCCTGTTTTTTACAAACAGAAGCGTCTGACGTTAAACGGCAGGGAATTCAATATTCTAAAATTCCGAAGCATGATTGTAGATGCGGAAAAATACGCCGGCGCGGTTCTTGCGGAAGATAATGACCCTCGTATTACCAAAATCGGCAAAGTGATTCGCGCTATGCGTTTGGATGAGCTGCCGCAGATTCTGAATATTCTCAAAGGCGATATGAGCATTGTTGGACCCAGACCGGAGCGGAAGTGCTTTGCGGATGAATTCTCTAAGGAAATTCCGGAGTTTGAATACCGTCTGAAAGTCAAAGGCGGTTTAACAGGTTACGCCCAAGTTTACGGCAAATACAATACCAGCGCCTATGATAAGCTGCGGCTGGATCTGATGTACATTGAAAACTACTCTATTGTACTGGACATTAAACTTATGCTTCTGACTTTGCGGATCATGTTCAGCAAAGACAGTACGGAAGGAATTGACAAAGCTCGTGAGCGTGAAAAACGCCGTGACGAGCTGATCCATGAGATGAACGATGAGCGAGATGCGTCTGCTACGAGCGTAGGAAGTAAAGATTGATTCAATCGCGGTCGTGTTTCTGCGGTCGCTTGCGAGGATTTGGAGTGTGAGACTATGCAGCAGGACAGCAACGGCGCACAGATCCGTGAGATTCAGAATAAGCTGCTGGAGATTTTACTGTATTTTCAACTGTTTTGTCAGCAGAACGGTTTGCGCTTCGTCTTGGCAGGAGGCACCTGCCTCGGTGCGGTACGTCACAACGGATTTATCCCGTGGGATGACGACGTAGACGTGTTTATGCTGCGTGAAGACTACGAACGCTTGCCTTCGCTTTGGGCGCGGAACGCAGATACAGAGCATTATGCGTGCGTCCGTTCGGATGAGCATATCAACATCCACCATTCCGCCACGGAGATCAAGGATAATAACACTACCTTTATTAATCGGCACAGTGTCGATTTGGATATCCATCAGGGACTGATGATTGATGTGATTCCTTTGGATGCGATTCCTGAGGGGAAAGCAGCCAAATTTGGACAGATGTTTCACTCCATGCTCTTTTGCTGCTTTAATTTTCAGCGCCTGCCCGAGCATAAAGGAAAGCTCACCTATTACGCAACAAAACTGGCGCTCTCCGTTTTCCGCTCCGACCATATTCGGTATAAGATATGGAAGAAGGCAGAAAGACGCATGGCAAAGTATCCCTTGTCGGATTGCCAAACAGTTGCTTCTTTGGTTGAAGGCGCTACCATTATGCGTCAGCATTTTCCGAAATCTTGGTTCGAACATCCGCAGGAGCTGCTGTTTGAAGGGCACCCCATGCCGGTGCCGGATCATGTAGAGGATTATCTGCGCATCTCTTACGGAGACTTTATGCAGCTTCCGCCGGAGGAGGAACAGATCTTCCGCCACGACGCTGTGTTTATCGACTTGCAGCACAGCTACAAACAGTATAAAGGAATTTACTATTGCAGCAATCGCAGACCCTGAACGGATCTGCGATCTGTTGCGAGAAATGAGTAGGTGCAGGAATGGGACTACTTAAAAATGCGTTATCAACCCGTAAAGCAATGCAAAAATCTCCGGCTATGGATATTTTTCATGAGCTGTCCGATGATGAGCTTCACCAACTGCAAGAATGCTTTCTTGAGATCTTAAAAGATGTTATTGCGGTTTGTGAGGCAAATCACATTTGCTATATGGCTGCAGGCGGAACAGCGCTTGGTTCCGTGCGGCATAAGGGCTTCATTCCTTGGGATGACGATGTGGATATCATCATGCCGCGCGAGGATCTGAACCGATTTGTACAGATTTTTGACGAAACCTTGGGCGATAAGTACGATATGACCGCGCCTAACTCCAAATACCCCTTGGAAAGTATGATTTACGCGGTCTATAAAAAGAACACATTGAAGGCAAGCCTGCAAACGCTGGACACCGAGCTGCCGCAGGGCGTACACATTGATATTTTTGCCATTGAATCCGTGCCGAAAAATCCGGTTGTGCGCGCGGTCAAGGGTGTCACGGCGCTGGCGCTGCAATATATTGCCGTTTCTTCGGTATTCCGTCATTTTAACAGCCCGAAGAAAAAGGAATTCTTTTATCAGACAACTGCCGGAAAGATGAATTATCGGTTGCGGATGACGGTCGGCTTCCTCTTCTCATTCCGCTCCTATGAAAAGTGGGGCAACCTCTTCGACCGCTTTGTCCGCGGCAAAAAGGACACGGGTCTGTGGGCAGTGCCTACGGATATCGGTCACTATTTCGGCCATATTATGCCGAAGAATGTGTATTATCCGCCGATCAAGGGTCCCTTTGAAGATATGGAGATCAATCTGCCCCACGATCCGGATGCCTACCTGAAAAATCAGTACGGGGATTATATGACCATTCCACCGGAGGCGGACCGCGAGAAGCATTGGTCTGTCGGATTCTGCTTGGATGTTGCCGCGAAGGAGAAACAGTAAGCGATGGAAGCATTTCCGATTGACATTGTGATTCCATGGGTTGATGGCTCCGATCCCGTCTGGCAGCAGGAGCGCGCCCGCTTTCAGCCTTCCTCGAACGCTGATAACAGCGCAGCCCGCTATCGTGACTGGGATACGCTTCGTTATTGGTTCCGAGGCATTGAGCGGTATGCTCCGTGGGTTCGTACCATCCATTTTATTACCTACGGTCATTTACCCGCATGGCTGAATACGAAGAACCCGAAGCTTCATGTGGTGAACCACTGCGATTATATCCCGAAGGAGTATCTGCCGACCTTCAGCTCTCACACCATAGAGTTGAATATGCACAGGATCGAGGGACTGGCGGAACACTTTCTCTATTTCAATGACGATGTGTTTCTCAACGCACCGACAAAACCGGAGGATTTCTTCATCAAAGGTCTTCCTGCGGATACTGCCGTTTTCGGCATCATTAAAAATACGGATGTTGAGAACTTTATGCCGTATATTATGCTGAATATGATGGCTGTCATTAATATGCATTTCTCCAAACGCGCCATGCTGAAAAGGGACTTTTTCAAATGGTTTTCACCGAAAAACGGGCATTATGTTCTGAACAATCTCTATTTGCTGCCGTGGGGGTGCTATACGGGTATTCGAAACTTCCATACCTGTGTGCCTTATCGCAAGAGCACCTTAAAAACGGTGTGGGACACGGTGCCGGAGATCCTTGACAGAACCTGCCGTCATCGGTTCCGCTGCCGCGAGGATGTAAATCAGTATATTTTCCGCTACTGGCAGCTTGCAAGCGGCTCTTTTATGCCGCACAAGCCCAACAGCGCGTACCTCACGATGGGACAGCAGACCGCGGCGGATGCCGCAAAGCTTTTGTCTGCGCATAAGTATCAGGTCGTCTGCGTCAACGACGATCCTTTGGAATTTGATTTTGAAGCGGAGCGTAACGCGCTGCTTCGCGTCTTTGACGCCATATTACCGGATCCCTCCGGCTTTGAAAGGTGAATCTCCCATGACGGGAGCCGATAAATAGCTATGAAACTGGCACGAACAAAAAACACAATGCGAAATACTGTGTGGGGCGCGGTTTACCGAGCCGTCACGCTTTTGGGACCGTTTGCGATCAAGACCATTATCATCAAAAAGTTAGGGCTTGAATACAGCGGATTGAATAGCCTCTTTACCTCCATTCTGACAGTGCTGAACCTCGCGAACCTCGGCTTCAGCAGTTCGTTGGTCTATACCATGTATAAGGCAATCGTGGAGGACGATCAGGACGCATTGTGCGCCATGATGAACTTTTATCGCCGCGTCTATCGGATTGTCGGTTTGGTGATTTTAGGGCTTGGCTTATGCCTGATGCCGTTTCTGTCTCATTTGGTCAACGGGGAATGCCCCTCGGATGTCAACCTGCATATTCTGTTTGCCATTTACCTTTTAGAGACCTCGTTAGACTATCTGATGTTCGGCTATAATACCGCAATCTTTACCGCATATCAACGAACGGATGTTACGCTGAAAATCTCTACGGTTCGGTTTATCGTTCAGTTTATTCTACAGGCTGCGGCGCTGCTGATTTTTGCAAATTACTACGCCTATATCATTATCCTGCCGCTGGTTGTCATTCCGAATAACATTGCGAATCTGATTGCCGCGCGAAAGATGTATCCGAATATTAAGTGTCGGGGGCGGTTGGACAGCGGCACAAGAAGCGATATCTATAAACGAGTCTGGACACTGTTCGGTCATAAGGTTGGCAGCACGGTGCTGGTCAGCTTGGACAGTATTATCATTTCTTCCTTTTTGGGACTGACCGCCATGTCTCTTTACAGCAACTACTATTATATTCTCACTGCCGTCAACGGCGTTGTGGAGATTGTTACGAACGGAAGCCTTTCCGGCATCGGCAACAAACTGCTCACCGATACGCGGGAAGAGAACTACCGTCTGTTTAAGATTATGACCTTCGGCTGGGTGGCGCTCATCGGCGGCGCAGCGGCATGTATGCTCTGCTTCTATCAGCCCTTTATTGCGTCGATTTGGCTGGGGGAAGAATACCTCCTTGATAACCGTTTGGTGATGCTCATTGTGGTGTACTTTTTCTCATGGATGTTCCGCATCATGCAATTGACCTATCGGGATGCTGCCGGGCTGTGGACAAAGGACTGGCTCAAGCCTTATGTTGGTATGACGCTTAATCTTGTCGGAAGCATCGTCATGGTGAAATACACCGGGAGCATTGCCGGCGTGCTGGTGCCGACCATCTTTGTGATGTTCTTTGTGTACTTCCCGTGGGAGGTGTGGGTGCTTTTCAAGTACCAGTTTCAAAGAGGCTGGGGGGAATACCTTGGAAAGGTTGGTCTGTATACACTCCTTGCCGCTGTTGGGTGTGCGCTGTGTTACGGCGTAAGCAGGGCGCTGGTGCCGAATAACAGCATAACTTCTCTTGTCGTCCGCTGCTGCATTGTTGCGGTCATATATCCTGCTGTTTGGCTTCTGTGTACCCACAAAACAGAGGAATTCCGAGGTATTTTGAAGCTTCTGCGCCGAACGCTGCGGAAAAAGGGAAACAGCACATCATAATAAAGGAAGGAAAGAGGAGCAATGTCTGAAAAGCAATTAGGAATCAAGAAAATTTGGCATCGAATCACCGGAGACGAGCGCAGCACTTTAAAAGTGCCGGTGCTGAATACCGTGATCATGGCCTACATTGGACTCACTCTGCTGTGCTATGTCCTGTTCTTAATCGCTCCGTTTGTTGCGTTTCTGGTGCAAACTCCGCTCGCTCATATCAAGACTTATTTGGGGTTGTTAGGCGCTGTACTTATTTTGGCAGATCTGTTTACAAATCGCGTGTTATGGAGGGGACGTTATTGCATACTGCTGTATGGTATTTGTGCCATAGCGGTTGTTTCGACTCTTTTGACACTTTCTTACGGCATAAAGGATAATATTTTTGATTTTTGCTGGGTCACAATACAGTTTGCATTATTCTATTCTTGCGTATACAGATCGAACCAGCAAAAAATGAATCGGTACTTTAAAATACTGTTTGGAACGATTTTGGCAGTTTGGCTCATTGCTTGCTGTGTCTCCATTTATCAGTATGTCTTCCAGATTGGATATACCTATGTTTTGGATCGCGATGTGAATCCAGAACTGGTGAGACAGGGCTTTTTCAATAACCGATTATTTGGTATTTTTACGGGACTAGATTACGCGGTATATATGAGCTTGATGCTGATCATCTGCTGCGTCCATTATATTGCTGTGACGAAAAGAGGGTGGTGGATAAAAGTACCGCTGTTGATTGCCGCCGGTATTTTCCTGATTCATATTATCTTAAGCGGTTCCCGCAGCGTTCAGGTCGCCATGCTTTTATATGTGTTTTTTCTGTCCCTCTTAACGTTGCGAAACCGTTTCAAGCATTGGAAAAAAATGAAAAGAATATGTGCTTGTACTGCCGTATCATTATGTGTGGTTTTCATCGGCACAGCATGCTTCTTCGGGGCAAAGGAGGTTCTTGCAAAGGTTCCGGGGTGGGTTTCTCACGTATCGCAGAGTCAGGAACAAGACTCCGGCGTTGCGGATCAAAAAGTGAGTGAAGAATCGGAGACCAGCCTCGAGAGTCAGGAACAGAGCTCCGGTATTGCAGATCAACAAGCGAGTGAGAAAGCCGAGAACATCCTCCGGCGTCGGGGGTTAGAAGATATTTCCAATGACCGATTCCAGATTTGGAAGGATTACCTTGGACTGTCAAAAGAGATCGGTTTGTTTGGACTATCCTTGTCCAACTATAATGATTATATCAGCGATAAACACCCGGATTTGTTTATTGTTCGTTACTTTCAGGAAAAATATGGCGATTTTCAGAAAAGTGACTTGGTTTATGAATCACATAATAACTATTTGTTCGCTTTCGTCAGCACCGGCGCTTTCGGCGCGTTGCTTTTGGCAGTTTTCCTGATCTTGGTTTTTATAAATGTAATACGTTATATACGAAAGCATCCGCATATCCCGATGCGTTTTATAACACCCCTGGCGATTGTCGGAGTCGGCTGCGTGGAAGCATTCTTTATGAACAGCGTTTTCCTGAAAATCAATGCGATAGCCTTTGTTTTTTGGATTGCTTTAGGAATTGTAATGAAGATTAGCTGCGATAGCCGGAAGGATTAGCTTCACTATATGAAACGACATGACTTGTCGGTTGGTAAAGGAGGAAACCTCTTCAATGGAAATCAAAAAGGATCATATCAACTTCTCGGTCGGACCGGTGCAAATTCCTGCGGATATTGCCGGCCTTGGTGCCGAACCGGTCCCTTATTTCCGGACGCCGGACTTTTCGCGGCTTATGCTCGAAAGCGAAAGCCTTCTGAAAAAAATGATGGGTGCGCCGGAGAATGCCCGCGCCGTCTTCCTGACCGGCTCCGGCACCGCTGCGATGGATGCTGCGGTAAACGGACTGTTTACGAAAAACGACAAGCTCCTTATCGTCTGCGGCGGCAGTTTCGGACATCGTTTTTGTGAAATCAGCGAGGCTTACGGCATTCCGTATGACGCAATTGAACTGCAAAACGGTCATCCTTTAACCGCTGCGCATCTGAAACCCTACGAAGCAGGCGGTTACACCGGCTTCTTGGTAAACATGCACGAAACCTCCACCGGCGTCTTATATGATATGAATCTGATCGGCGACTTCTGCCGTCGAAATCATCTGCACTTGGTTGTGGATGCCATCAGCGCTTTTTTGGCTGACCCGCTGAATATGGAGGAATTGGGCGCGGACATTGTCCTAACCGGTTCTCAGAAGGCTTTGGCGGTGCCGCCCGGTGTTTCCATGATGGTGCTCAGTAACCGTGCTGTCGAACGCATCAATGATAATCAGCCTGCATGCTATTATCTGAGCCTGAAAGCCGCGTTGAAAAACGGGGAACGTGGTCAGACACCCTTTACCCCGGCCGTTGGCATTTTGATCCAAATCAACGCGCGGTTGAATCAAATCAATGCGGTTGGCGTTGAAGCTGAGCGTGAGAGGATTCGCAGCATTGCCGCCGATTTCCGCACCCGCATTCAAAATTACCCTCTGCGGATGTTCTCCCAAGCACCGTCCAATGCAGTTACCTCTTTGACCCCTGTCAGCAGTGAGGTGTCTGCTTTCCGCATCTTTGAGGTGCTGAAGGAGGAATACAACATCATTGTCTGCCCGAACGGAGGGGACTTGGCAGAGAAAGTGTTTCGCGTCGGTCATCTCGGCAACCTGACAATTGCGGACAACGATGCGCTGTTTGCTGCGCTGGATGATCTGTGCAGAAGGGGAATCCTTCACGGCTAAGAGTTAAAATAAAACGATTAGGAGATTAAATATGAAAGCTTTACTGTTAGCTGCAGGCCGCGGCACAAGAATCAGCCGTTATTTGTCCGGAAATCCCAAATGCACAGTGGATATCGGCGGCAAAAAGCTGATCCAATACACCGTTGAAATGTTTCATAAGTACGGTGTAACGGATATTGCCATCGTACTTGGCTATCGTGGTGAGGTAATCCGTCAGACCCTTCAGGACTTTGACTTGAAATATTTCTACAATCCTTTTTTTGATGTGACAAACAGTATCGCTTCTGCTTGGTTCGCCAAAGATTTTTTGAAGGATACGGACGATACGCTGATTATGAATGCGGACGTTTTTCTGGAAGCTTCACTGCTGGAGCAAATCCTAGCTTGCGAAAAATCGCCTGTGATGTTTGCTGACGGCTCTCGTAAGGAGGAGGCAGATTACAAGTTTAAGTATGAGAACGGTCTTCTTGAGAAATACGGCAAAGAACTGACCGGTGAGGATGTAACAGGGGAATATATCGGAATCGGAAAGTTCAGTAAGGACTTTATGCCGGAGTTTCTCACGTCGCTGGACACACTGATCAACAGTCAAAACCATTCTGTGTGGTGGGAGAATATTCTCTATTCCATGGTTGGCAAGCGGCCGATTTATGTTGAAACGGTGGATGGAAAATTCTGGGCAGAGGTTGACTATATGGAGGATTATCAAGGTATTCTGCGACACAGAGGCTATCATGCTGATTTTAAAAACGATGTTTTAAAAGTTACACGCCTTTAAATCAGCATTTTACTATTTATGAAAAGTATCCATAGTGTTGTACCGAGTGCGCTTTTGTTTCTTAAGGAAGCCTGCACCGCAGCGGAGACAATGCTATGGATACTTTTATTCTCTGCACACATTGCGCTGCTTGTCTTCACAGTCAAAATATATCGCTCGAAGAATGCGGAACGATAGTGGAATGAGGCGATTCCTCTTGCACATACTAATGAAAAGTGAAATCGTACAGGGGGTACATGATGGAATCACTATGGTCGGCAACGGCGCAGCTGCCGGAATTTCCACAGCTTGACGGCACGAAAAAGACGGATGTGCTCATCATCGGCGGAGGAATTGCAGGACTCCTGACAGCGTATTTCTTGCAGCAGAGCGGTGTGAACTATCTGCTGGTAGAACAGGGTAGAATTTGCGGCGGTACGACAAAGAATACCACCGCAAAGATCACCGCACAGCATGGGTTGATATACCATAAGCTTGTAAAGGATAACGGCGTCGATGCAGCGCGAGCTTATCTGCGGGCGAATGAATCAGCTTTGAATATGTATACAGCGCTTTGCGAAAAGCTTGTGTGCGACTATGAAGTCCGAGACAATTATGTTTATGCGACGAAATCCCCCGCAAAGCTTGCCGACGAAATGGATGCGCTGCAAAAAATCGGTTATGCGGCTGAGCTTTGTGAGACGCTTCCACTGCCGATTCAAACCGTCGGTGCGGTCAAGTTTGCGAATCAAGCGCAGTTTCATCCGTTGAAATTTCTTGCTGCAATCGCCAAGGGACTGAATATCTATGAGAATACCTTTGTCCGTGCGCTGGAAGGCAACACCGCAGTCACGGCGCATGGGAAAATTCACGCTTCATCTGTCATTGTTGCAACGCATTTTCCGTTCCTAAACAAACATGGCTCCTATTATTTAAAGCTCTATCAGCACCGCTCCTATGTGCTTGCGCTTCAGGACGCACAAGCGCTGGATGGAATGTATGTAGATGAGAAGGAAACCGGCTTTTCCTTCCGAAACTATAACCGTCTCCTGCTGCTCGGCGGCGGGGCGCACCGAACGGGAAAGCAAGGAGGAAACTGGGACGAACTGCGCGCCTTCGCAAAGAAGCACTATCCTGCCGCAGAGGAAAAATACGTTTGGGCGGCGCAGGACTGCATGAGCCTTGACGGTCTGCCTTATATCGGACAATATTCCAAAAGAACACAAAGACTGTATGTGGCAAGCGGTTTCAACAAATGGGGTATGACCGGCGCAATGCTGTGCGCAATGCTCCTTCGGGATCAAATACTGGAAAAGGAAACGGAAGAAGCTCTTTTGTTCTCGCCCTCGAGAAGCGTTTGGAAGCCGCAGCTCTTTGTAAATGGCTTTGAGGCAGTGAAAAATCTGCTCACGGTTTCGAAACCGCGCTGTCCGCATCTCGGCTGCGCCTTGAAGTGGAACAGTGCCGAACGATCTTGGGATTGCCCTTGCCACGGCTCCCGTTTCACCGAAGAGGGAGAGGTTTTGGAAAATCCTGCAAACGGAAACTTGCGATAATTTTGCTTCTGATTTGTTGACAAAAACGCAGGGCGCGGTATGTTCCGACCCTGCGTTTTTGTGTCCTGCATAAACCGGCAAAGCTGCGCGGGCGGTGGGAAAAGCCTGATCAAGTTGCACAAGTCCGCGAAGAAAAATCTGTTTAATATTCCAAAAATTTTTGATTTCGCGCTTTCCGCTTGCAGAATGCGACATTTTCCGTTACTCTATAAGGGTAGAAAAGTGCAGAAAGCCCATGCGTCCTTACCGTATCATATACCTGCTCGCGCTTGCGGCGGGAAGGCAATGGCTGCCGCAGCACTTTAAAACAAGAGAAAGGTGAGAGATCAATGAAAAACAAAACGTATTCCTCGCCAACGGAACTGGATGGTCGTTTGCCGTTGATTAAAGCGATCCCACTCGGCTTACAGCATGTGCTTGCAATGTTCGTCGGGAATCTATCACCCTTACTTGCGATTATGGCGATTTGCGGTATTACAACAGAGGCGGGCATGGGCGCGCTTCGTGTTTTTCTGCTGCAAAACGCAATGCTGATTGCGGGCATTGTGACCTTCATTCAGCTTTATCCAATCGGACCGATCGGAAGCAGGCTGCCCATCGTGATGGGAACCTCCTCCGGATTTATTGGGATCAATAAATCTATTGCAATAAGTATGATGGCGGGCGTCACCGCCGGCACGATTACCACAAGCGTGGAAGCAGGTCTGTATGCCTACGGCGCAGTCATGGGGGCGTCGCTGATCGGCGGTATCTTCGAGGCGGGACTCGGCTTCTGCATTAAGCCCCTCCGCAAGTTCTTCCCGCCCGTTGTGACCGGCACAGTCGTGGTGGCGATCGGCTTGAGCCTGTTCTCCGTCGGCATCGGCTTCTTTGGCGGCGGCAGTTCAAGCGCGGATTACGGCGCGCTGTGGAATCTAACCCTCGGCTTGATCACACTGATCTCTATTCTCGTTTTTAAGCATGCCTTCAAGGGTTTCCCGTCGGTTGCGTCGATCCTTCTCGGTATTATTGTGGGCTACATTGTTTCCTTTATTATGGGGCTTTGCCTGCCGCATACAATGATTGTTGACGGAAAAGAAGTTACCTGTGCCTATATTACCCAGTGGTCGCAGGTCAAGGATGCGGCATGGTTTGCCGTTCCGCGTATTCTGCCCGTGAAGCTGCAATTCAATCTCTCTGCCATTATTCCCATGTGCATCATGTTTATCGTCACGGCGGTCGAGACCATCGGCGATACGGCAGGCGTGACGGAGGGCGGCTTGGGCAGAGCGCCCACAAACCGTGAGCTTTCCGGCTCTGTGATCTGCGACGGCTTCGGCTCCGCGCTGGCTTCTGTTTTCGGCGTTCTTCCCAATACCTCGTTCAGCCAAAATGTCGGTTTGGTCGGCATGACAAAGATGGTCAACCGTTTTTCCATCGCAATGGGCGCGGGAATCCTCGTGCTTTGCGGACTCTTCCCGAAGGTCGGCGCAATCATCTCCATCATGCCGCAGCCGGTACTCGGCGGCGCAGCGGTGATCATGTTTGCAAATATCGTGATCTCCGGCATCAACCTGATTACATCAGAGCCGCTTGCGGGCAGAAACGCAACAATCGTTTCCGTTGCGCTTGGTCTCGGCTACGGCATCGGCTCGACAACGGCAGTGCAGGCGCATCTGCCCGCATGGCTGTCTTACATCTTCGGCGGCTCCGGCATCGTCCCCGCCGCTTTGATCGCTATTATCTTAAACATTGTACTTCCCAAAGATAAGAAGACTGCGCAAGACTGAGGAGACGGCATACCCGTTTGGGTTATGAAAGCTCTGGGCAGGTAAGTAAGGCTGCGTGCAAGCGCATACGCGCTTCTTCCGAAATAGGACACAGCGGCAGCCTGACTTCTTCCCGACAAATACCGAGCGCCGCCATCGCGGCTTTCACGGGGATGGGATTGACGTCGGAAAAGAGCGCCTCGATCAAAGGCAGATAGTCAATTTGCAGCTTTGACGCTGTTTGGAAATCTCCGCAAAGACAGGCATCCGTCATTGCTTTCACTGCGCGCGGGCGGATGTTGGAAAGCACTGAGACGACACCGGACGCGCCGAGTGCCATCATGGCGACAATCTGATCGTCATTCCCGCTCCATACGGCAAAGGAAGCTCCGCACAAGCTGCGGAGCTTTGCCATTCGCGTGATGCTTCCGCCGGCTTCTTTGACACCGTTGATCCGTTCGTGCCGCATCAGCCGGGCGCAGGTTTCAGGTTTCAGATCGACGCCGGTGCGCGAAGGGACATTATAAGTAATCAGCGGGAGATCGGTCGCCTCCGCAATCGTCTCATAATGACGCGCAAGCCCCTCTTGTGAGCACTTATTGTAATAGGGCGTGACGGCAAGCAGCCCATCCGCGCCGGATTCTTTTGCAAGTCTTGCCAGTGCGACGGATGTGCGCGTGTCATTCGTTCCGATTCCCGCAACCAGCTTTGCCCGTCCGCCGAGATAATTCGCCGCATGCTGCCAAAGCCCCGTCTTTTCCTCGACAGTCAATGTAGACGCCTCGCCGCTTGTACCGCAGACGACGACGGCGTCTATTTTCGCTGCGAGCTGCAGCTCCAAAATGCGGTCAAAGGCAGCTATGTCGATTCGATTCTCACAAAACGGCGTGACAACTGCGGTTGCAGCGCCGCGAAATAACGGTTCATTCATTTTCGGAACACCTCCGCGCCATTCTATGCCGTATTTCTGAGAGGAGTGCTTGCATTTCCATGCGTACTCGGATATAATAAAGCTAGATTTTGCACGAAGGTGAGAGAAAGACTTGAAAACAAGTGATTTTTATTATGATCTGCCGCAGGAATTGATTGCACAGACGCCGCTGGCGCAGAGAGATGCATCACGCTTGATGGTGCTGCATAAAGCGGACGGAATGCTCGAACACCGTCATTTTACCGATTTGATCGACTATTTGCAGCCCGGTGACTGCCTCGTGATGAACGACTCTCGCGTACTGCCGGCAAGGCTGTTGGGGCATCGAGTGCCGACAGGAGGCGCTGCAGAGGTTTTGCTGCTGACAGATAAGGGCGATGGCTTGTGGGAATGCCTTGTAAAGCCCGGGCGGAAGCTGCATGAGGGAGCTGAGCTATCCTTTGGTGACGGACTGTTGACTGCCACGGTTGAGCGGGAGTCGGACAACGGCAACCGACTTGTGCGCTTTCATTATGAGGGTATTTTTCTTGAGATTTTGGAACAGCTTGGGAAAATGCCGCTGCCGCCTTATATTAAAGAAGAACTTGCGGATGGGGAACGCTATCAGACGGTATATTCCCGTGTGGTAGGCTCCGCTGCCGCGCCGACGGCAGGTCTGCACTTTACAAAGGAACTGCTGGAAAAGATCGCGGCAAAGGGTGTCCGACTTGCGTATGTCACCCTGCATGTCGGACTCGGCACCTTCCGTCCCGTCAAGGTGGATGAAGTGACGGAACACCACATGCATGCGGAATTTTGTATGATCTCCGAGGCAACGGCGGAGGTTCTGAACGACACCCGGAAAAACGGCGGAAGGATCGTATGCGTCGGGACGACCTCCTGCCGCACCTTAGAATCTCTTGCGAACGAAGACGGCTCTTTTTCCGAAAGCTCGGCATGGACGGATATCTTTATCTACCCCGGCTATCGCTTTCAGGCGATGGATGCCCTGATCACCAATTTTCATCTGCCGGAAAGCACGTTGATCATGCTGGTGTCGGCGTTTGCCGGATACGACAATGTGATGCACGCCTACCGAGAGGCAGTCAAGGAACGCTACCGCTTCTTCAGCTTTGGGGACGCGATGCTCATTGTCTGAGAAAGCGTAGAAGCAACGGAAATGGAGAGGTAATATATGTTTGAACTTCTAAAAACCGAGGGCGCAGCGCGGCGCGGTGTGTTTACCTGCGCGCACGGAACAGTACAGACCCCGGTATTTATGAATGTCGGCACACAAGGCGCGATCAAAGGCGCTCTGAGTGCGGCGGATCTGGAGAATATCGGCTGTCAGGTTGAGCTTTCCAACACCTATCATTTGCATTTGCGCCCGGGCGATCAGGTTGTGCATGATCTGGGCGGTCTGCATAAGTTTATGACTTGGGATCGCCCGATTCTGACGGACTCCGGCGGATTTCAGGTATTTTCGCTCGCCGGTCTGCGCAAGATCAAGGAAGAAGGCGTTTACTTTTCTTCCCATCTCGACGGCAGAAAAATCTTTATGGGCCCTGAGGAGAGTATGCAGATTCAGTCCAATCTCGGATCGGATATCTGCATGGCATTCGACGAATGTATCGAAAATCCGGCACCGCGCGATTATGTGAAGCGCTCCGTTGAGCGGACGCTACGCTGGCTGGAACGCTGCAAGGCGGAGAATGCGCGGCTTAATCAGCTCCCGACGACAGTCAATCCGCAGCAGATGCTCTGGGGCATCAATCAGGGCGGCACCTATCCGGATCTGCGTATTTGGCATATGAAACGAATTGCGGAGCTGGACTTACCCGGCTACGCCATCGGCGGGCTTGCGGTAGGGGAGAGCACCGAAACGATGTACGAAATCATCGAAGCGGTCGAACCGTATATGCCCAAGAACAAAACGCGTTATCTCATGGGGGTCGGAACGCCTTCGAATATCATTGAAGCCGTTGCGCGCGGCGTGGATTTCTTTGACTGCGTCATGCCCGCAAGAAACGCCCGTCACGCCAAGCTCTTTACCTGGAGCGGCACGATGAATCTGAAAAACGCAAAGTATGAGCGCGATGAGCGCCCCATTGACATGCAGTGCGACTGTCCCGTCTGCCGCCGCTACTCCCGCGCCTATCTGCGCCATCTGTTTAAGGCGGAAGAAATGCTTGCCATGCGGCTCTCCGTAATGCACAACCTGTATTTCTACAATCAACTGACTGCACGCATCAGAAAAGCGCTGGATGAGGGATGCTTTGCACAGTTCCGCGCAGAATATTCCGAGCGGCTGGGGCAGCGTGCAGAAGATTAGCAGGAAAAAGGAGAAAATTAACACTTTGTTCTTGCAAAGTGCTGTTTTATCCTGTATAATACTAACACTTAATTTGTTTGGAGGATAAACCATGTTTGTTTTCAACACAGAGTCGTCCGGCGGCGGTGGCTTTACCATGATCATTATGATCGTGGTTATGATCGCGGTATTCTATTTCCTGATTATGCGTCCGGAAAAAAAGAAGAAAAAGGAAGAAGAAAAGCTTCGCAGTTCCCTGAAGGTGGGAGATAAAATCACGACAATCGGCGGTATCGTCGGCAAGATTGTTGAGATGAAGGATGAAAACATCACCATCGAGACCAGCATGGATCGTGTTCGCATGGAGCTGGCAAAGTGGTCCGTTATGACGAATAACACCGCGCAGGAAAATGCGCAGAAGGCCCGCGCCGAGGCGCAGGCTGCTGCAAAGGCGCGTGCCGAGCAGAAAAAGAAGGAAAAAGAAGAAAAGAAAAAGGAAAAGAAGCTGTAATAAACGTTTTTTGCCTCTCACGGTTTTTCACCGGGAGAGGCTTTTCTTTTTGCATATCGGAGAAGGACTTGCATAGGCTTGTAACAAACGGAAGGAGAGGTTGCTATGAAACGAAAAGGGAAGAAGAGCACACGGGGGATCGTGGTACAGCTTGTAATCGCTATGCCGCTGCTGACAATCCTGTTTGCGCTTTTGTCTGCCAAATTGATACTTGAGCAGCTGGTAGGGGAGGAGTATACCGGAACGTGTGTGTGCATCTACACAGCCCTGATCGCATTTGTCTTGTGTTTCTATTGCGCAATACGGATGCCTCAGAAAAAGATCCTCTGGGGTATGCTGACTGCTATCGCTTATCTCTGCCTCTTACTGCTTTCAAATTTACTCTTTTTCGGTATTGGCTACGGACATATTCTGCCCGTCTCTGCCTGCATCCTCGGCGCGGGTCTGATCGGGAGTTTCCTCGGGGCGGCAAAACGCCGTAAATATGCCTAAAGCCTTTTTGGACAATTGCAAGAAATCTTGCAAAATGCATTTCACAAGATTTGGTGGTTTGCCAAGCTGCAATCACTACATGTAGAGGCGCTGTTTCAAAATGGTTACAAACCGATACAAATGGTTACGTGGTTAACATAATGATGTTTACATAATATCTGTGCATAATAAACAAATTTTTACAAAAATCCGAAAAAGTATTGAAATTCAAGCCTTTTTGAGGTATAGTAACAATCACAGTCGCAAAAAAATTGGTATAAATAATATTTTTCGCATAATTTGTGCCTGATTTTTTGGGCAGGCACTATATCTTGTTTTAAGGGAGGAACGGACAAAAGATGGCAAGCCTTGTTTCTGCGTACGAGAACTATCTTCTGAATATCAAGCATGCCTCCGCCAATACCGTCGCCTCCTATATGCGCGATATTCGCCAATTCGATTCCTATATGTCTGATGTTGAGGATGTGCCGTTGGATGCATGCGACCGCGACTGCATCTGCCGATATACGCAGCATCTGACGAACAACGGAAAATCGCCTGCGACTGTTGCGCGCTGTATTGCCTCCTTGAAGAGCTTTTACGGCTACTGCATCAGTGAAAGCTTCTTGAAGGATAACCCGGTGCACGACATTCCGCAGCAGAAGGCAGAAAAAAAGCTGCCCCAAATTTTGACGGGCAGAGAAGTTGAGCTACTGCTTGATCAGCCGAAATGCACTGACATGAAGGGCTACCGCGACAAGGCGATGCTTGAGACGCTCTATGCCACCGGCATGCGCGTAAGTGAGCTGATTTCTCTGAATGTTTCCGACGTAAGCCTTGCCGGTTCCTTTATCAAATGCGAAGGGCACGGGAAGTTCCGCATCATACCGCTTTATCCTGCTGCCGTTAAGGTTCTGACCACCTATTTGACAGAGATCCGTCCCAAGATGGTTTCCGGACCTGAGGAGGAAGCGCTGTTTGTCAACGTGAACGGCGACCGTATGACGCGTCAGGGCTTTTGGAAAATCATTAAGCATTATCAGCAAACTGCACAGATCAATAAGGACATTACGCCGCATACACTGCGCCACAGCTTTGCTGCGCATCTGCTGGAAAACGGTGCAGATCTGCATTCGTTGCAGGAAATGCTCGGACATAGCGATATCTCATCGACGCAGATTTATACACAGGTTGTCAAGCAGAATCTTAAGACTGTCTACAATAAATATCATCCTCGCGCTTGATGGTCGGTGAGACATCGTCGGCTGTTCATAATAAGCCTGCCGCAATTTTCGCGGCAGGCTTATCCTTTGAGCGACGCCCACGAGCTGTTAATGTGCAGCGAGTTGTTAAAAGGGAAACGCTCATGGAGCGCTTTGTAAAAGCGGCTTCAGCTCCTTTAACAGTCCGATGGCGGCACGGCAAGCATACTCCTGCGCAAGCGTAAGCTTTTGCGACAACGTTTCATATGTGTCAAAATATCGGATCGTTTTGCCGGTTTGCTGATAGCAGCATAAGGCATCTTGCAGCCTGCCGGTGCTTTGCGCGGAAAAAGGCATTTGTACCGAATATGCATAGGGAATCAGTTCAAGCACCCATCCCTTCGGATAACGCGCAGCGGTCTGTGAGGCAAAGCTCCGCCAATTCGTGCAGCGCGGCGGCGGAGCAACAAGCGGCAGAACGGAGCTGCACAGCGGAGCAAATCGCTCTGCGGCAACCAGCAAAGGAACACCGCTCAGTTCCCGTGAAAGGCTGCGGATGATCGCCGTATGCATCCGTGCGGGCGCGCGTTCGAAATCAAAAAAACAGCCCTTGCGGCATTGCTGTGCAAGCTCCCTGAGCGCTGCGGTGTTCGGCATGGCTTTCGGCAGGATCGCGTCGTCGATGATTCGCAGCGCATCCGGGAGCAGCTTTTCCGGCAAGCGCAGCGCGCCGCTTTCCGTGAAGCCGAAACCGTACTGCGCGGGAAAAATTCTTTGATCGTTCACAGAATCTTTCCAATTCGAAGCAAAATACACATGGAAAGGCAATAGACAAACCTCCTATTTGGTGGTATAATACCTATGATATTACTCCGTGTATAAAACTTATGGGATAACAGGAAAAAGTATGCTATCATTCTTACCGAGATTTATCTTCCCGAAAATTACTGACATTGCACCGTCTTTCCTGAAAGAGCGGGAAATTCGCTTACTTTTAATGGACTTTGATAACACGATGCTTCCATATACCACAGACGTCCCGACAAAAGAGCTGCTCGACTGGCTTGCCGGAATGCGGGAATGCGGCATTGCTCTTTGTATCGTATCAAACAGCCATAAGCAGCGTGTGCCGCAGTTTTCGGAGCGTTACGGCGTCTCTTGCCAGACCTACGCCGCAAAGCCCTCCTCGAAAGGAATCCGTCTTGCAATGCAGCGCTTTGACGCAACCTGCGCGCAGACCGCTTTGGTCGGGGATCAAATATTCACGGATGTGCTTGGCGCGAATTTAGCAGGGATTACCGCAATTGCCGTAACATCCATACATAATCATACCGTCTTGCTGAAGCTGCGGCATATTTTTGAGCTGCCGTTTTTGGCAATGGCGCACAAAAGGAGAGTAAAACTATGAAGAATCTTGAAAAGTACCGCAGCATTCTGTCAGACGAGGTGCAGGGACTCTTCCTGACCTCCCGCTACAGCCGTATGTACGCGGCGGAGTTTGATATTGCGGAGGGCTACGCCATCGTCGGGAAGAACGGCGCGCGCTACTTTACCGACAGCCGCTACATCGAATCTGCGCAGAAGAATATTAAAGATTTTGAGGTTATCGACTTCGCGCGCGACCTGTACGCCTGCCTTAACACTGCGCTCAAGGAGCTTGGTATTACGAAGCTGGGCTTTGAAGAGGCGTATCTGACGGTTACCGAATTTGATACCTTCCGCGAAAAACTGCAAGCGGATTTCGTCCCGTATCAGAAGCAGATTAACGCGTTCCGCGCCTCGAAGGAGCCGTGGGAGCTTGACCGCATGATCAAGGCGCAAGAGATCACGGATCGCGCCTTTACCGAGGTCTGCGGCCGTATCCGCGAGGGCATGACCGAGAAGGAGCTTGCCGCAGAGCTGATCTATTGCCTGTATAAAAACGGCGGAGAGGGACTTTCCTTTGATCCGATTGTTGTCTCCGGACCGAATACGAGTATGCCGCACGGTGTACCGGGAGATCGAAAGCTCCAAAAGGGTGATTTCGTCACGATGGATTTCGGCGTGATTTATCAGGGCTATTGCTCCGATATGACGCGCACTGTTGCTTTGGGCTATGCCACAGAGGAAATGAGGAAAGTATATGCTACCGTCCTTGAGGCGCAGCTTGCGGGTATCGCAGCTTCCAGAGCAGGCGTAAGCGGAAAGGCGGTAGATGAAGCCGCGCGCAATGTGATTCGGGAAGCGGGATACGGCGAATATTTCGGGCACGGCTACGGTCACAGCCTCGGCTTGGAGATCCATGAAAGCCCGAACTGCAATCTGCGCAATGAGGAACCGATGCCGCTGCACGCGGTTGCCTCCGCCGAACCGGGCATCTATCTTCCGGATCAATTCGGCGTGCGTATTGAGGACGTTGTCATTTTTGAAGAGGACGGCTGCCGCGATATCACAAAAAGTCCAAAAGATTTGCTGATTCTCTGAGGAAATTTACAGAACTACTTGCTTTTTTGCCGATCATCGGTTAAAATAATATCGCATTATTGCCTAACGGTATACATTAGCCCTTTTTGGGGAAAATAGGAGGACAAATAAATGATTTCTGTCAGCGATTTTAGAAACGGCGTTACCTTCGACATGGACGGCAAGGTCATGCAGATCATCGAGTTCCAGCATGTCAAGCCCGGCAAGGGCGCAGCTTTCGTCCGCGTCAAGATGCGCAATGTCATTACGGGCGGCGTCACCGAGACAACCTTCAACCCGAACGACAAGTATCCCACCGCTTATATTGAGCGCAAGAAGATGGAGTATTCCTATAATGACGGCGGTCTGTACTACTTCATGGACGGTGAGACCTATGAGATGGTTCCCGTGGAAGCGAGCGTTTTGGACGGCAGCTTTAAGTTCGTGAAGGAAAACGATACCTGCACCATCCTGTCCTACAAGGGCAGCGTATTCGGTGTGGAAGCTCCCAATTTTGTGGAACTCGAGGTCACCAAGACCGAGCCGGGCTTGGCAGGCAACACCGCTACAAACACCCTGAAGCCCGCCACTGTAGAAACCGGCGCTGAGGTTAAGGTTCCTCTGTTCATTAACGAAGGCGACAGAATTTCTATCGACACGCGTACCGGCGAGTATCTCGGCAGAGCCAAGGGTTGATCGGGCGCGACCGGAAAGGAGAACGACAATGACTCTCTCTGAAAAAGCAGCTTATCTCAAAGGCTTAATGGACGGCTTAAAGCTTGACAAAGAATCCTCCGAGGGAAAAATGATTGCAGGTATCGTTGATCTGCTCGGCGAGATGGCAACCTCGATCAGTGACCTTGAGGAGAACGCTATCGCGGTTTCCGATGAGCTGGATGAAATCGAAGAAGATCTCGACGCCGTCGAAGAATACCTGATGGATGACGAGGACGACTATGAGGATGAGGATGATTTCGACTTCGACGAAGACGACGATTATGACGAAGAAGACGATGAAGACGACGAGGATGAGGTTATCTATGATGTAACTTGCCCTACCTGCGGTGAAGTGCTCCATCTGGATGAGGACACAATCCTGCAGGAGTCCATCCACTGCCCGAAGTGTAACGAGCTGTTGGAATTCGATTTCGATGAAGACGACGAAGAGGATGCCGAGTCATTGGAATTCTGAGTTTTAGCGATTATTGCCCTCCGTGAAGCCGCAGGCTTTGCGGAGGGCTTTTGTTGGGGGTTATATGGAGTATTGTTGGGAGAAGGACGGTTTTTTTCTCCGGTCTGCACGGAACGAGGAGGCAGAAGCATACTATGCCGAGAATTTCAGCCCGCTTGACGCGGAAGTCGCGCGGCTGACCGGCAGTAAAACGCAATTCACACGAGAGGAGATTATCGCATATTTTCGACGCTTTGAGACGCAAGAAAACGGATATCTCTTTCTTCTGCACGATCCTTCGGGCAGGATTATCGGAGAGAGCGTGATCAACGAGATTGACCGAGAAATCATGTGCGCAAATTTCCGCATTGCAATGTTTCGTCCGGATTTTCGCGGCAGGGGATTGGGCACTTGGGTTACGAAACGCACGCGCGATTTTGCGTTTGAAGTCTTGATGCTGCACAGGTTGGAGTTAAATGTCTTTTCCTTCAATCCGTGTGCGCAGCGCGTGTACGAAAAGGCGGGCTTCCGCATTGAAGGAATCCGAAGAGATGCGATCAGAGACGGGGACACTTATGCCGATGACATCCTCATGGCTTTGCTCGAAGGGGAATGGCGCACATTGCCGGCGGCTTCTGAGGTAAACAACATAAGCTGTTTTTCCGCATAGAATACGCCGGAGGTGGTTGCGTTGCGGGAAAGGCTGGAGCAGCTACTTTGCGTAAAATCCATTGTGACCATTTTACTGACCGTTGTATTCTCCGTCCTTGCGCTGCGTGGGCAGATCAGTACACAGCAGTATATTACGATATTTACCGTGGTGATATCCTTTTATTTCGGCACACAGCATGAGCGCGGCAGCCGCTAAAAAGCTTTATGGAGATGAGAATTCCACACAGAATCGAGGAAGTCCTCGGTTTTGTGTGGAAAACTTTTTGACAAATCTCCTTCTTGCGCTATTTCCTTTTGCGGAAAGCTCTGTTGAGCAGATAAATCATCAGCATAAGGATGATGATAACAATAAAGATTGAGCCCCAGCCTGTTGCCATCAGAGAGAGTGCCTCTTTCCATGCAGCAGGACGATCTGCAATGGTTTGAAAAGCCTGATCCGGTAAGATATGCATGATTTGACCCTCCTTAACCGATTGTGTATACCAATCGCATGATCAAACCGCCTGCAATGACCGAAGCGATCTGACCGGAAACGTTGACGCCGACGGTATGCATGAGAAGGAAATTCTGGGGATCCTCCTTCAGCCCCATCTTATGAATAACGCGCGCGGACATCGGAAAAGCGGATATGCCCGCCGCGCCGATCATCGGATTGAGCTTCTTGTCCTTCGGCAGGAACAGATTAATGATCTTGGCAACAAGGACGCCGCCCGCAGTGTCAAAAATAAACGCCACAAGTCCAAGTCCCATAATCAGGAGCGTCTCGACCTTGAGGAACTGCTCGGCAGCCATATTCGCCGCGATGGAAATGCCGAGAAAGAGCGTGATCAAATTCGCAAGCACCTTCTGCGCTGTCTCCGATAAGGCGTTTAGGACACCGCACTCACGAATGAGGTTGCCGAACATCAGAAAACCGATCAGCACAACCGCATCCGGCGCAAACAGCCCGGTAATGATGGTGATTACTACGGGGAACAGGATGCGGACGGTTTTGGAAACCTCTTTCGGCGCATACGCCATTCGGATGCGGCGCTCATTTTTGGTTGTCAGAAGCTTTACAATCGGCGGCTGCACAATCGGGACAAGCGCCATATAAGAATAGGCGGCAACGGTGATCGCGCCGATATAGCTGCTGTTTAGGGCATTGGCGACGACAATGGAGGTCGGGCCGTCCGCCGCACCGATAATGGCGATAGATGCGGCATCACGAATCTCAAAGCCAAGCAGGCTTGCCATAAAAAAGGTGAAGAAGATGCCGAACTGTGCCGCCGCACCGAAGATCATCAGCTTGGGATTGGACAGCAGCGGACCGAAGTCGATCATTGCGCCGATGCCGATAAACAGCGCGAGTGGGAACAGCTCGTTGGCAATGCCGCCGTGATACAGCAATCCCAAAATCCCTTCTGCATTGCCGGCGGCATCAACCCCGAGATTCACCCCGGGTAGATTCATCAAAATCGCGCCGAAGCCGATGGGAAGCAGCAGCGACGGCTCCATATCTTTTTTGATCGCGAGGTAGATCAGCAGCCCGCCGATCAACCACATAACAAGCATTTTCCAATCACCTGCGAAAAAGCCCGAGGCAAAGTCCTGCAGGTTTTCAAATAGTGCTTCCACGCAATATTCCCTCCCAATGTTGATAGCCTGATTATACTAAATAATCGCTGCTGTTACAATAAGAATTATGTCGGAAAATCAAAAGCTGCCGCAAAAACGCGGCAGCTGAAGCTGTTATGTTGCGTCAGGTACGTCATCAAAATCATCAAGGTCGGAATCGTCATCAGGCTCGTCGTGAATATCCGCCATCATTTCACTGACGCGCATACGTCGGCGAATCTTGCACTCTTCCACATTCTCATGCAGAAGCTCTTTGATATCTAAGGGGTGCTTGATATTCTTTAAAACGAGCTGCGGCGTTGATTTATCCGCAGAAGTAACGTTGATTGAGCCAACACCGAAGATCCGCTGCCACAGCGTGCGCTTGATGCTGATGTCGCGGACACGGTATAGCAGAATCTCCTCGTCACGGACGCTCAAAAAACCGACAGAGAGGAATAGCCGATCCTTGCTGATTGCATAGCGCGTGAAGCTCAGCGGCATGCCGAGAAAACGCTTGCGATCCTTCCAAATGTACAGGTCACCCTTGAAACCCATATCGTTGCCTCCTTTTTTTGTCTGTAAAATCATATTAGGCTATTCTGCGAGAAATGTCAATAGTCCGTTCAAAAAATTGAAATTCTGATGCAGATATGATACAATCCAGATGCAATATAGTAACAAAAGAACGAATCAAAAGGGAGATGGACGCTGATGCGTATTCTGATCGTAGAGGACGAAAAGCCCATTGCGAATCTGATTGATTTAAATTTAAGCAGCTGCGGTTACCAATGCACTTGCGTTTACGACGGACTCGCCGCTGCCGATCTTTTGGAGGAGAATACCTTTGATCTGATTCTGCTGGATATCATGCTGCCCGGCGCAAACGGATTTGAGCTGATGGATCAAATTCGACCGACCGGCACGCCTGTGATTTTCATCACAGCGCGCGGTTCCGTTGCGGATCGTGTACAGGGGCTTCGCGCGGGAGCGGACGATTATTTGGTTAAGCCCTTTGAAATTGTGGAACTGATTGCCCGCGTGGAATCCGTTCTACGCAGAGCGGGAAAAGCGGATGAACGCTACGAGATTGACGATGTTGTGATTGAGCCGCGCTCTATGCTCGTTACCCGCGGCGGTGTGCCGGTCACGTTGACGCACAAGGAATATGAGCTGCTGCTGCTTTTTGTACGCAACCGCAATATCGCGCTGTTTCGTGATACCATTTATGAACGCGTCTGGGAGACAGAGTACACGGGAGACAGCCGCACGGTTGATCTGCACGTGCAGCGTTTGAGGAAAAAGTTAGGCTGGGAGAAACGGCTGGTGGCGATCTATAAAGTCGGCTACCGTCTGGAGGTTGCGCCTTGAAATTCACTTGGAAAATGATATCCATTGTCGCGCTTCTGCTTGCGGTTGCGCTGTCTGTCAGCGGCTATATTGTCGTGCGCGGTTCATTTCGCTCCTCGTTGGATTACGAAATGAACGACGCGCGAGAGGATATGCGCCTATTTGGACTGACGGTGCAAGCCCTCTGCGCCGATGAGCTGCGCTACGGCAATGATGACGGCGTAGCGCAGTCCCTGCGAACGCTTTTAACGCAGGATGGCTCCGCGCAGCAAAGGGAATTCAGCATTCTGCGCGAAAACGGAACGGTTCTCGTGCGCACAAGCGGAATGCAGCAAAGCAACGAGATGGATACGCCGGTCGGTGTGATAAAGACGAGAATTGTCACCGAGGGAAACCGACGCTTTATCCTCTGTACCCAAAATGTATCCTGTTTTGACAGCACTTTTTATCTGAGCCGAATGCGGGAGATTACCTCTATCTTCACCCGAGCGGATGGGGATCTTTCGCGCTATCAGTGGATCATGCTGGCAATCTTGACGGTTGGTATCGGTATCACAACGGCATTGACATTTTATTTAACCCGCCCAATCCGTCGCATCTCGCGCGCTGCAAAGCAGTTTTCGGAAGGGCAATATGATAAGCGTGCCGTTGTCCGCTCTAACGATGAATTGGGACAGTTGGCTCAGAGTTTTAACGAGATGGCGGATTCACTGGAAATCAAGATACACGAGCTTGCCGATGCCGCACAGCGGCAGAAGGATTTTACCGCAAGCTTTGCCCATGAGCTGAAAACGCCTCTGACGTCGGTCATTGGCTACGCAGATACGTTACGAAGCCGCGTCCTGCCTCCGAGAAAGCAGTTTGAGGCGGCGAACTACATTTTTTCCGAGGGAAAGCGTCTTGAGGCAATGTCCTTTGCACTGCTGGATTTATTTGCCCTGGAACGGGAGACACCGCAGTTTCGGAAAACGAGCGCTTCGCGGATTGTGCAGGATACCGCCGCAAGCTGTGCGTATCTTTTGAAAGAGAAAAGTATTCGCTTGGAGACCCGTGTGGAGGAGCAGGAGCTGAGTGTTGTTCCGGAGCTGCTCCAAACGTTATTATACAATTTGATTGACAACGCGCGCAAAGCTTCGGAGGAGGGGAGCGTCATCCGCCTGTATGCAAGGCAGGTAGAAAACGGCTTCCGCTTCTCCGTGCGCGATAACGGGCGCGGCATACCGCAGGAAGCGCTGACGCGTTTGACGGAACCGTTTTACATGGTCGATAAGTCCCGCGCGAGAGCAGAGGGCGGCGCGGGGTTGGGCCTTGCGCTGTGCCGGCAGATCGCTGAGCTGCACAAAACGAGCCTTGTATTTGAGAGCGAGGTTGGGAAGGGCACCTGCGTATCATTTGTATTAGGAGGCGAGGCGGAATGAAAAAAGCGAAATGGCTTTGGATTGTTCCGACGGCGCTGGCATTGGTGTTTGCTTTCTGCCTCCCTCGTCTTCTGCTGTATTTTGAGAAAAAGGACGCTGAGGAGAAGGTAGAAACCTATGATGCCGCCAACAGCGTGCTGAACTACGAAGATCTGAGCATTGCGCAAAAGCTGTCTCTGTTGGCAGACGGTAATTATTCAACCCTGGTGGTGGAAAAAAGCGAGGGTCTTCGTTCGGAGCAGGAGGTGAGCGATGCTTTATTTGCGGAGTTGGAAAGGCTCTATATGTGCGGCGCACTCAATGATGCTTTCTATTACACAATGGTTGATCATTTCGCGCAAGGACTAAACATAACCCCTTTTCTCGTGGTAGACCGCATCGGCAATATTGCGTTTCAATACTATGAGATCTACTCCTATGACGGCTGGGCGTTTGCATGGTTTGATCCGTCGGAGGGAAAACTCCTGCATCTTGTCGATCAAGAGGATGCAGAATTGCTTTATCTGCAAATCTTAGACATTGAGGCCTTCCATGAGATGAATGGCGCAGATCCCTTGCTTGAGTCGATGGTACGCGCATGGGCGGAGTATTTCGGGCTTGTGGCAGAGAAGGTCACCGTTTGTGACGGCATGCAGGATAAGGCTTCGGAAGAAGTGAATGTTTATCTCTCGTGGTGCTACCTGTATGATGACAGTGGCAATCGGTTCCCCTTTGCGCTGTATTATCAAACCGATTTCGGTGTTTTGCAATTCGGCGGAATATCCACAATAGAAGCGGAGAATCTCGCCGCCGCAGAGATAAATGAAAAAGAGGAGATGACAGAACCGGCGGAATGATGCAGCTTTGATGCAAGTCCGACAAATTTGTGATGCAAACATAGGTTATTCTAAGACTATCAAATAAAATGAGAGAAGGATACTATGATCGAGTTTGTTGATCTTGCGCACGCGGAAGAATTGGATCTTTTTGTGCGCGGGCATGAGAATTGTCATTTTATGCAGACCTCGCTTTGGGGACGCGTAAAAAGTGACTGGGGTTGGTACGGCATTCTTTGCAGGGATGCTGCCGGAAAAATTATCGGAACAATGGCGCTTTTGCGGCATAACCTACGGCATTTTCACACCTGTCTGCTTTACGCGCCGCGCGGGCCCATTTTTACGGACGGTGATACCGAAACCTTTCACGCTTTGATCACTGCCGCAAAGGCGCTTGCAAAACGTGAGGGTGCATATTGCCTGCGCATTGACCCGCGCATTGCCGCGCAAGATAACCAATTTGCAGACGCAGTCAAAAAAGAGGGCTTTTCCATCAATAGCGCCACGGATTTTTCTCTGTTTCAGCCGCGGCTGTGCTATGTGCTGCGGTTAGAGGGACACACGCCGGAGACGCTTGCCGCGCAATACCACCGCACGACGCGCTATAATATCCATCACGCGCTGCGCAGCGGCATTACGGTTCGGCTTGGCTCTGAAGACGATCTGCCGTGCTTCTGCCGGATGATGGAACAGGTTGCAGAAAAGAATGGATTCGAGGCTAGAAAAGCGCCTTATTTTGCTTCTGTTCTCCGCGAACTGCAAGACGCCGCGCGGCTTTATCTTGCCGAGGAGGAAGGGAAGGTTGTCGCAGGCGCGCTTATGGTGCTTATGGGCAACCGTGCGTGGTTTATGTATGGCTGCTCAGATACGGAGGTACGAAAGGATCATCCGAACGAACTGCTGCAATGGAGAATGCAATGTGATGCCCTGGAAATGGGCTGCAAATGGTTCGATTTTCGCGGCGTTGAAGGCTATCCGACAGAGGATAACCCGAAGCTTGGTCTGCATCGCTATAAGCAGGGCTTTGGCGCGGAATTCTGCGAGTACATCGGTCAGTGCGATTTCACAGCGCGTCCTTTGTTAGGCAAGCTTGTTACCGTTGCACAGCGGTTTTATCATAAGTAAGAAGGGGACATGTCACCAAAGACTGCGTAAGCGGCAGACAGAATGCTTGTACGAGTTTTCAAATAGATTGCCACGTCGCTTCGCTCCTCGCAATGACAGACAGGGTGGCTTATTATGTCATTGCGAGGCGCTTGCGCTGTGGCAATCTCTTGTATGCACCTGATGGATTCTGTACAGGCAGACAGTACTATACTTTACCCATAAAGAATCAGCGCCCCGACGTTGGAGCGCTGATTCTTTATGGGTTGATGGAGCGCATATTCTCTTCAAAGCGGGTCAACGCGTCGCCACGGAATAAGTCGGCGGCAAACATGCGGTTGACATAGGAGATCTTCTCCATCAGCGTTACAGCCCGCTGCTCAATCTCTGCCTGATAGCTTTCATCTGCCTGCGGGGATGCCCAAACAATGTGATCTAACGAAGTAAAATAGATCTGATCCGTGAAGAATACGTCATATGCCCGCGAATACAGGAGACTTTCCTTCTCGGAAAACACACTGTTGCCAAAGTAAAGATTGTCGTAATAGCGGATACCAAGCAACGAGAGAATCGTCGGCTGAATATCCGCCGTGCAGGTAAATTTGTCAATGGCAACCTGCTCCGACTGCGCGCCGACCTTAATCATCAGCGGCACGCGGTAAAGCTCCGTAATATCGGCTTCAGGATCAGACTTCGGATAAATATCCTTGACATAATTGGAAAGCGATTGATAATAGACATTGTGATCACCGAAAATGACAATCAGCGTATGGTCAAGCAGTCCGGTTTCTTTAAGATAGTCCATCATGACGCCTATAGCACGATCCAGCTCCATTGCGGCTGCGGCATAGTAGCGGAAGGTGTTGGCGTTCTCGTCGTCCTCCTGCAAGGGCAGAAGCTCATAAGCGTCTAAAAGGTCGTAATACTCTTGCAGGTTGTCTCGATGGGCATATTGACCGTGCATTGTGATGGTCGTAATATAGGTATTAAAACGACGGTCAGTAGGGAACATCTGTTCCTTGCAGGTCTCGATCATCTCGGAATCGAGATTACGCTCGCCGAGATCAAAGTAATTCGTCATTCCCTGTGCCGCCATCTCATCCGAAGCGACAAAGGAGGAAAAACCGACAGCATTTGTCAGATACTCGTCACGGTTATAGAAGCTGTTTGTGCCGTTATGGAAGGAATTGGACTCTACACCGTAAAGCAAACGCATCACATTCGGGAGGGAATAGGCGATATTATTCTCGGAATAGTCGTAATTCAAATAGTAATCCAAGGGATAGTTGCCGATGACGGAGAGATTCTCGGAGATATCCGTCTTTTCCCGTGAATGAAAATTCGTCATCACATACGAGGTGTCATAGAAGGAATAGAGATTCGGATACAGCTCGCGCAGAACTTCTTCGTCCACATGGTAACCGTTCGGATATCGCGCCTCATCGCGAAGGAAGGAGAACCATTCAAAGCTCTCGGCAAGAACCGTCACCACATTATAGCCCTCCGCCGCGCCGAACATAGGAATCTCTTCGCCCGTCACGCTTTGATAAAGGAATTGCTCGATCTCCTCCGTGTCCCCGATCTCAACCTCGTCAAACGCACCTTGGTAAAGCTCCGAGACAAGGTTACCCAGAATTCCTTTGTCGGCATAGCCGCCCTCCAGCGGTTCGTAAAGCTTCGTCTCTGCAAGGTCGCCGTTGTCGTTCGCCTCGGCTACGGTCAAATAGGTGAGGGATAGATGCAGAACCAGCACAAGGGCAAGGCAGAGTGTCAAAGCTCTCTTTGCGAATCCGGAAAAGGCGGCATTCCCGTCCTCAGAAGCAAATGTCCTGCCGAATACGATAAAGGCGCTCAATAAGATACCGGAGATTGCGGTATAAGTGAAATTGATCGGCACACTCTCTAAAATTGCCATTGCGTCGCCGCGCAGCTTGAGCATCGAGAAATCAAAGATCGTCCCGGTCATTTCGTAGATGACAATAAACACAAGGTCGCATACGAAGAAGATCGACAGCAGGATGGATGCACAGATATGGCGCGCACGATTTGTTCGCAGGAAGTATTGCAGCAGCGTCAGTATGGCAAGCATGGAAAGGTAGAGCCAAGGACGCCGGATCAGGAGCCTTCCGCTGGTGACATATACCGCCGTCAGCTCCATACACACGGCGACAAACGCGAATAAAATCGGGATGTAGTTGTTTTTAATCAGTCGTTTCATATTACAAAATGTACAAAATCAGTGCAAGCGCAAAGGTGATGCCAAAACGCCTGCCGGAGATGAGATAGAGGATACCGTCATAGAGGAACAGCAGCGCATACAGCACCCCGAAAGCGGAGCCGGTAAACACCAACTCTAATACACCGAAGGTGAGCAGAGCTGCCGCACCGCCCAGCGGCACGGGCGGTCGAGACGAAAAGAGAATATCACAGCCGTGTTCGATCAAAAAAATCAGATAAACCGCGCTGAACAGCTTTGCTGCCGCCAAAAAATAGCTGACGGCATTTCCGAGCAAGCTCATGCCGGTAATCCGTTCTCCAAGCTCGTAGATAAGCTTAAAACGGAAGTTGAGCATCGCGGCGGTCAGGAGGATGGGAAGCACCGTGAGCAAATAAAGAATGCCTTTGCGAGAAAGAGAGAGCGGCTCCGGGTGCTTTTGAAAGGGACTGACATGCAGCCGCTTCTTGATTTGCCGGTGTAAGACAAGAATAAAAAGGAATATGTACGCTGCTGCGGACAGCGCAAAGAAGGTCGTGTTCAGGTTGCCGTAATAGACCTTGGAAAAGAGGGGCTTTTTCAGCAGGCGAAACAGCTCGGAAAAGTAGACGCCGAGAAGTAAAACGCCTGCAGCAAAAAAGTAACGCAGGGAGCGTCGGCGCGCGTAGCTGTCCGGGTTGATGCGAAAGCGCGTTCGTTCGTTTTTTAGCTTTGTTGTTGACATGAACCTCCGCCCTTTGTAATTTGTCTCGGTATTATAACACCATTTTTTCTTTTTTTCAATGTCTTTTGTGTAAATTTTGTCGTATTTTGACGCAATGGATGCATAAAAGTCTCCGCCCTAAGACAAAGGATTACATCTCAGGGCGGAGATTGTTACTTTCTCTGCTGCTTTTTCGTCTCATGCCGCGCGACTTGATTGTCAAAAATAAGCTGGAAGAAGCGGATCACCGTCGGGCAAGCGAGCATGAGAAGAATAAAGAGGAGTATTGAATTCTTGCTGATGGACATAATTTCAAAGAAAGCGGCAAAGGGCGGAATCAATAACGCCAAAAGCATCGCAACAAGCATCGTTGAAAACACCGCAATGCGCAGACGCGTAAAAGGCTTGCAAACATAGTAAAGTGTGACAAAGCCGACGGCCGAGACGATCCACACGGACATGGCGTTATAATCCGTCTCCGGAAGATGGAACAGCTTTGTGAAAGCACCGGCGGCAAGCACCAGCAGGACATTCGTCAGTCCTCCGGGGATTGCTCGCCGTATGACATTGCGCATAAACTTGCCCTCAACGCGCGCGTAATTCGGCTCAAGCGCAAGGAAGAAGGAGGGAACACCGATGGTCAGGGTGCTGATCAGCGAGAGTTGGATCGCTTGAAGCGGATAGGGCATATTAATAAAGAGCAGAATCAGTGTCAACGCAAAGGAGAAGATATTTTTCACTAAGAAAAGGGAAGCTGCCCGCTGAATATTGTTGATGACACGGCGCCCCTCGGCAACAATACTCGGCATGGCAGAGAATTGCGAATTCAGCAGAACGATCTGGGAGACCTGTGATGCCGCCTGACTGCCGGATGCCATTGCAATGCCGCAATCGGCATCTTTCAGTGCGAGCACGTCGTTGACACCGTCGCCGGTCATTGCAACGGTATGCCCCTGCGCCTGAAACGCGCGGATGAGCTTGCGCTTTTGCTCCGGTGTGACGCGGCCGAAGACCGTGTATTTCCGGACTGCCTCAGCATAATCGCGGTCGGAGACCAGTGTGGTGGAATCCACATATCGGTCAGCGTTTTCAATACCCGCACGCGTAGCGACCTCGGAGACGGTGAGGGGATTATCGCCCGAAATGACGCGAATGGAGACGCCCTGCTCCGCAAAATAGCGGAAGGTCTTCGGTGCGTCGGGACGGATGAGATTGGTAAGATAGATCAGCGCAATCGGTGTAACCAATTCGCATTCAAGCTTTGCATCAAATTCCGTTTCATAGGAAGCAAGCAAGAGAACGCGGCAGCCGCGCGCCGACCACGGTTCTGCGGTTTCACGGATCTGCTCATAGCGCGCGCCCATAACAAACTCCGGCGCGCCGATCACATAACGCCCTTTTTCCCCAAAATCAGCGCCGGAATACTTTGTCGCAGAGGAAAAGGCGATGCGTTTGACCGCATGCCAATTGGACTCTCTGCCGAACTGTGCCGACATTGCGCGGGCGGTTTCATTATCCGGTTCTTCGCCGTAGTAAAAGGCGGCGAGAATATTTTCAATGTCTTCATAGGTAAAACGGCTTGACTCCAGCGGATAGATGTCCGTGACCTCCATCTCCGGTTCTGTGATCGTACCTGTCTTATCTACGCATAACACATCGACATGCGCCAGTGTTTCAATGCAGTTCATGTCCTGCACGAGAACACGGCTTTTCGTGAGCTTCAGGCAGCTTACCGCAATGGCAACGCTTGTCAGGAGATACAGCCCTTCCGGGATCATGCCGATGAGCGCGGCAACCGTCGCCTCTACCGAATCGCGCAGAGAAAGCGACTCCATTTGCCGAATAAAGAGCATGATTCCCATCGGGATCAATGCGATGCCGACAACGGTAATGAGCTTCGTCAGAGAGCGCATCATCTCGGACTTGGTTGAGCGAACATCTCTGCGCGCTTCTTCCGCGAGCTTGGCGGCGTAGCTGTCCGCGCCGACATGGGTCAACTGCGCGCGGCAGCGACCGGAAATGACGAAGCTGCCTGATTTCAGCGTGTCTCCTGCATTTTTTAGGATTGCGTCCGCCTCGCCCGTCAAAAGTGACTCATTGACTTGAAGCTGCCCGTCGCGCACGATGGCGTCGGCACAGATTTGGTCACCCGCTGCGAATTCGACGATATCGTCCCGCACGAGCTGATCCGTTCGGACAGAAATGCGTTCCCCCGAACGAATCGCCTTGAGCGTTCCGGCGGCAACAAGGGTCAGCTTATCAACGGCACGCTTTGCGCGGATCTCCTGAAAAATGCCGATCACGGTGTTTGCGATGGCGACCGCTAAAAATGCAAGATTCTTAAAGGAGCCGACCAGCAGCAGTGCCGCTGCCAAAACGATGAAGATCAGATTAAAGAAAGTGAAAACCTTTTCTTTTACAATCTGGCGTTCCGTCTTGGTATTCGACGCGGGGGTGATGTTGCGCAGACCGTTTTGCTGGCGCACGCGAACCTCCTCAGGGGATAGACCCTCGCGGAAATCTGCGTTAATTACGGGAATATTACGATGATGAGATATGTGCTGGGCATTTCTTTTTTTCTGTTTCATATTGATCTCCCGTACATTCGTAACTTCTTTGAATTATAGCATAGGCGCGGGAAAAAATACACCCAAATATGTGAATTTTCTGAAAAATTCAATCCTTCCCCAAGAAATGCGGAAGCAATGCAGAAAAAATAAAATAATTCAAAAAAACACTTGATTTTCAGCGCCCGGCATGGTAAAGTATATCAGTCTGCAAATGGGTGGTCCTCTGCGGCGCGGTCAACGCCGGAATGAACGCCTAATAAACAAGGAGGACAAAGCTATGGATCTGATGAAGGCTCTGACCAGCCAGTACATGAAGGAAGAACTGCCGCAGATGAATGTCGGCGACACTGTTCGCGTTCATGTGAAAATCAAGGAAGGCGCTCGTGAGAGAGTGCAGGCATTCGAGGGAACCATCATTGCCCGCAAGCATGGCGGCATTGAGGAGTCTATCACCGTCCGCCGTCTGAGCTACGGCGTCGGCTGTGAGAAGGTTTTCCCCGTGCATTCCCCGAACATTGTGAAGGTTGAAACCGTCCGCCGCGGCAAGGTTCGCCGTGCGAAGCTGTACTACCTCCGCAACCGTCTCGGCAAGGCTGCAAAGGTCAAGGAGAGAGTCTAATTCAAAACAATTCCCCGTGTTTTCCAAAAGGAAAATGCGGGGTTTGTTTATTATCTATCATGTAATTTGATCGCCCGACGAAACGCCGAGCGATCAAATTCTGTTAATTGTAGTGAGGGGAGAATCAAACGCCGGTCATTGCTTCGAGAACGGTCCATTCCTCCTCGTCTATGCCCTTGTGGAGCGCAAGACCTTCTTCAATGTCGATGTCGCACATTCTGCCGTCGTTAATGCACACAACACGGTTTGTTCCACCGGTTGCGAGAATGTCCACCGCGCGATAGCCCATGCGCGTCGCTGTAACACGGTCACGACCGGTGGGCGTGCCGCCGCGCTGGATATGACCGAGGACGGTCACACGCGGCTCGATACAAATTTCTTCCTTGATCTTTTTGGCAACCTCATAAGCGCTGCCGGCGCCCTCCGCCACGACAACCATGTAATGTGTGAAGCCGTTCAGACGCGCGTTGCGAATCTTCTCGATAACCTCAGTCTGGAAGTTTTCCTGCTGCTCCGGCACAAGCACGGCAGTTGCACCGACGGCAAGACCGACATAAAGCGCCAGATGTCCCGCATTTCTGCCCATGACCTCCACAACGGAGCAGCGCTCATGTGACTGCATGGTGTCGCGCAGCTTATCAATACATTCAATCGCGGTGTTTGCCGCAGTGTCAAAGCCGATGCAATAATTTGTGCAGGCAATGTCATTGTCGATTGTCCCGGGGATACCGACAACGGAGATGCCGTGCTGTGACAGCGCCAATGCGCCGCGGAAGGTGCCGTCGCCACCGATGGCGACAATACCGTCTAACCCGAGAAGCTTGCAGGTGTTTACGGCTTTTTGCTGCCCTTCGGGGGTGCGGAATTCCTCGCTGCGGGCGGTATAGAGGATCGTACCGCCGCGGTTGATGATGTGCGCAACGCTTTTTTCATCCAACCGAACGATATCGCCGTTGATCAGTCCGTTCCAACCGCGGCGAATGCCGACAACCTCAATCCCGCGGAAAATCGCGCTACGGACGACGGCGCGGACTGCCGCATTCATGCCCGGCGCATCGCCGCCGCTGGTGAGAACGCCGATCCTGCGAACTGCATTATGTACTTGATTCATAATATCACCCTATTCTGCCATATTCGGCAAATTTCAATTTTATTCTATCTGTTTTTTTTGAAAAAGTAAAGAGCAAAACCGTAGAAAATCAAAAACGAATGTGTTATATTGTATGTGCAAATGCGTGAAGCTTTCCAAGGAGGATATGAAGATGGATTTCAACGCAGAAAAAGTGTGCCGTGATATCGTTGCGTGGATTCGCGATTGGTTTGCGCAAAACGGGAACGGCTGCAATGCCATTGTCGGTATTTCTGGCGGTAAGGACAGCTCCGTCGTCGCGGCGCTGTGCGTCGAGGCGTTGGGGAAGGAACGCGTTATCGGCGTACTCATGCCGAACGGAGAACAACACGATATCGACATGGCGCGCCTTTTGGTGGAGCATCTCGGCATCCGTCACTTTGTCATTAACATCAAAGAAGGCTATGTCGGAATGCTCAGCGAGATCAAAGCGCAGCTCGGAGAGGTCAGCCGTGACACGACCATCAACCTTGCTCCGCGTCTGCGTATGGCAACGCTCTATGCCGTAGCGCAGAGCAATAACGGCAGAGTCGCAAATACCTGCAACCTCTCGGAGGACTGGGTCGGCTATTCCACCCGCTACGGCGACAATGCCGGCGATTTCAGCCCGCTTTCCATGCTCTGCGTCCGTGAAGTCAAGGCGATCGGGCGCGTGCTGGGTCTGCCAGAGGTGCTGATTGAGAAAGTGCCGATTGACGGGTTGTGCGGGCAGACGGACGAGGAAAAGCTCGGCTTTACCTATGAAACCCTCGATCACTATATCCGCGAGGGCATCTGCGACGACGAGGCAACGAAGGCTCGTATTGACCGTCTCTACGGCCTCAACCGCTTTAAGGTTCGATATATGGATGTTTTTCCTTATAAAGCATGACATAGTATGCCGTTAAAACTAAAACTTTATAAAGCAGCTTCATTGGCGGAACGTAGGGCACGCACCCGCAATACCCGCAAGGGGCACGCCACATCCGTAAGGCTCCTTCGTCGCCAACGGCTGTGCAGGGGGTATGCCGCATCCGTAAAGCTCCTTCGTCGGAAACCTCTGCGCTAACGACTCGGCGTGCCGTCCGCGAAGCGGCAGGCGGTACAGACAAACGAGTTTGTACGCATTTGGTAGTTCCTGCACCGGCGCGCCGAGGTCGTCGCGCCCTACGGCGTACTGCTACCGATCTTTAGAGTCCACATTTCAGAAAGTAAAGTTTTAGTCTTAACAGCCTATTAGGGGCACGTGTCCCCGCCCTACGGGGGCGGAGGCGTAGGGGATGGAGTTAGGGGAGCGTGACGGTGATGCTGTTTTGGTCGGCACTGACGGTGACGCGGCAGCAGGAGGTACCGTTTTCCTCCAAGACATAGGTGCCGTAGGGTACGCCTTCGAAGGTGCAGGTCAGAATGCCGCCCGATGCGGTGCAGCGCACGACCTGACGGCGCTCGAAGGTGTCGTTTTTCAGCGTATAGTCCAAAAAACCGCTGTTTTGCGTGAGCAGTTCCGTTTTTGCCGCACGTTCAACTGTCACTGTGCCGACCTCGGCGCCGGTTAAGTGCAGAATCGTGCCGTCCGACCAGCCGCAGCCGCCGTCCGCCGTCACGGAGGCGTTTTCGTGCAGCGTGAATTCCGTGCAGCCCTGCGCGGTAAAGGCATAATATTTGCCCGGGATCAGCAGCTCGCTGACCGCTGAGCCGTTTTCGTCCGTTACAAGCCGCTGAATGGGGATTCCGTCTGCGGAAAACAGAAGAATTTCCTCGGAGCGCGGCTCGGTTGCAAAGAGCAGCTTGACCCATACATAGGTGTCCGCAGCCGTATCTATGGGCTTGTCCTGCGACGATATTGCGCCGATGGTTGCCGCCGAGACGCTCAGCGCGATCAACATTAAAAGGACGGCACTACAAAGCCGAATCACAGATCGTTTCATAAGTATACTCCTCCCAAAAGCATCTGTAATATCAGTATATCGGCGGGAAAACGCGAAATCGGTCGAGAAATTCAGGTATAAAAATTTTTTTCTCTGTCGATACTGATGCTCGGAGGTGCTATTATGCAAAACAACAAATCCAAAGGCTTCCGCAGCTTTTTGAAGGAGAAGGGCTACTACATAGTCCTGCTTCTTTGTGCAGTGGCTGTGGGAACATCCGGCTATTTTCTGTTAAGACCGAGCAAGACGCCGAAAACCGAGGAAAGCTCGGCAAGCGTCTCGCAGAATGAGGCATCCGCTGCGGTAACACCCTCGCAGCAGGCAGCGGATGTTATTGCGACCGAGGGAACAACGCCGACGGAGCCGACCTCGCCGAAGCGGCTGACAACGGTGCGCCCCGTGGAGGGCGATACGCTGTACTCCTTTGCGGCGGATCATCTGGCTTACAATGAGACAACGCGCGACTGGCGCACGCATGAGGGCGTTGATCTGAGTGCGAGCTTAGGGCAGGAGGTCGTCGCGGCGGCGGACGGGAGCGTCTACACGATCTATGAGGACGAGAGCTTCGGCATGACCGTCGTCCTGCGGCACACGGACGGCTACACGACGCACTACTCCAATCTTGCCGAGGAGGTCGCCGTCAAGGTCGGCGACACGGTCTCGGCGGGGGACCTGCTGGGTACGGTCGGGCAGACCGCAGGCGTGGAAACGGCGTCCCAGCCCCACCTGCATTTTGCGGTCTATCAAAACAATACGCCTGTTGATCCCGAGGAATTTTTCAACCTCTCATAAAGCTTACAAAGGGACTGCCGTGTTTTGCGGCAGTCTCTTTGTGTGTTGAAAAATTGCTATCTTGTTGTTTCCACACTGACCGTAATCAACAGAACCGCCCTACAAGGGTGCTTGAAAACGGGTCAGTTTTCCATCTGTTTACCGAGGAAGCCCGCGACGGTTTGGGCTAACTTTTGCTCCGACTCGGTGGGGGCGGCGTCGTTCTCATTCATGAGCAGCATCACGCAGCCCATCAGGTCGCCCTCTGCGATGATGGGCGCGGCGACGCCGAGATGATAACGGTCTACCGACTCGACGGGGCGCAGTCTGGCATCTCCCGAATGATAGCGGTAATTCTTCCGCTGCTCCATGATCTGCTCCAGCTCGGCGGAGTTGCGCTTTTCCAGCAGCTCCCGCTTGGGCGCGCCTGCCACTGCGATGATCGAATCCCGATCAGAGACTGCGGCAATGTGCCCCGTGTTTTTCCCGATGGACTCACACAACTGGACGGCAAAGTCCTGTAGGTCGCCCATCGGGGAATACTTTTTAAAAATGACCTCGCCGTCCTTCTCCGTATAGATCTCCAACGGGTCGCCGTCATAGATAACATTGACAGCATAGACCTTATCCTTTCGGTGAATACTCGATTGGACCAGCCGGGTCTTTAAGATATCCATGCTGCCTTGGTCAAAATTTACTGCCATCTCCACTGTGCCGCAGTGGATCAGGGTATCCACATCTTCTTTCAGTTCGATTTCTAGATGATCTTCGTAGACCCTGATGCGGCGGATAATGAGTTCCAGATCGTTGCGCTCCAGCGCGGGCTTCCCCAAAATGTCTCGGAACACATCCATGGCGGTTTTCGCCACCCGGTTCACCCGGAGAATGGTGTTGCGTTTGTCGCTAAGCATCTCGATCTGATGGCGGATGCCCTCAATCTTTTTTTGCAGCTCCGCTATTATCTCATCGTAGGTTTCTTCCAGAAACTGCTCCTGCTCCGGGTGCTTCATGATGTCCCGGATCTGCTGCCGCTTGGTGGATTTCAGCTCCGTCTGAAGGTTATCCAGAATCTCTGCCAGACGGTCAGCGGAATCCTCCGTTTCCGTCACATCCTCCTGCTCCCTGGCAAGGTCTGCATTCAATCGCTCCAGCATGGCTGCCGAATTTTCCATCACCTTTTGGACGTACAGCTTCAGCATCTGATCCAGGATATCCACCCGGATGTGGTGGCTGGTGCAGCCTTTAAGACCCCGGCGGTGATAGGTACCGCAGGTGTAGGCGGGAGCCAGATCTCTGCGGCTCATGGCAAACATGGGACTGCCGCAGTCGCCGCACTCCAGAAAACCGGAATACACATTATCATTGATCTTCACGCCCCGATAGTTGGAACGGCTGCGTTTTTCCCGCAATGCCATGGTAGTGGCGAAGGTGCGGTAGTCGATGATGGCCTTATGATGCTTTTCAATGACGATCTGTTTGTCATCCTCCCGCTTGATATCCCGTCCATTGATTTTTGCACGGGTGTACTTGCCTTGACGGAGGGTGCCGATATAGAAATCGTTGTCCAAAATGCCCTGCACGGTCACAATGGCCCACGTTGTCTTGACCGTTCGCTTGTATTCCTTGCCGTCGGCTTCTTTGCGCATCTGCTCAGACATTCGGGGCGTGGGCACACCCTCGTCGGTGAGGTAATTGGCGATTTTTTTGTAGCCCCAGCCCTCGTTGTTGTAGAGATCAAAGATTTTGCGGACGATCTCCGCCTCCGTGGGGACGATCTCAAATTCCTTGCGATTGTTGATGATGTAGCCATAAGGTGCGGCGCACAGCCACTCGCCGTCCATCTGCCGGCGCTTGATGACATTGCGCACTTTTTTTGAGGTGTCCGTGACAGGCATCTCGTTGATCAGGAACTGGAATTGAATTTTCAGCCAGTCATCATCGTTTGGAAAGTCAATACCGTCCCCGATGGAAATAATGCGTACCCCTGCATCCCGCAGATCTTCCAGTTCCACCAGCCCACGGCTGTTGCGGCGGGAGAATCGGGAGAAATCCTTGACGACGAGGATATCGTACTTGTGGGACATCAACCCACGGCGCATCTGCTGATACCCCTCCCGCTGTTCAAAGGTGTAGCCGGAGCGGTCGCGATCCTCGAAGAATGTGAGTGTGCTGCCGGGAAAGCTTGTTTTCACAAAGTCCGCAATGATGGCTTTCTGGTTTTCAATGGAAATGTTGTCACGGTCAAGCTCGTCATCGACGGAAATACGGGCGTAACCGGCAATGTCAAATGTTTCGGTCATAATCATTCACCTTTGAGATACTTGGCGGTTTCACGGTCAAAATCAGAAATGTATGCTGCATCCTGTTTTTTGCGGAATTCAGAATAGATCCTGCTGACTTTTTTGACCGCAGCATCGTGGGAGATTTTGCCCTTGCCTTCCAGCACGATCCTGCGGTTGTTCTGCAAAAAGCGGTCTGTCTCGTTGAGCCAGTCCTGCATGGACATGAGCTGTTCATCCTCCGCCATCAGTTCTGCATAGTCAATAAACATGGTCACCAGCCGATTCAGCCGGGATAGCTCCTTCTCATTTAAGTAGTTCTTGGCCACCAGCGTGTCGCTCTTGAGGATTTTTCCATCGGGCGCACCTTTCCATGTGGTCAGACCCATGGTAGGACTGTCCGGTGTGGCACGTTCCGCGATCAGCTCTGCCGCCGTCTTGCCGGTTACAGCAAAGTGGAGCTTATTTTGTACGAAAGCATAAAAAGCTTTCGTGGTTTCGCTGTTTTTGTCGTAGTCATAGCTGCACTGTTCAAACACATCTGCAATCTTCTGATAGGCTCGGCGTTCACTGGCGCGAATCTCGCGGATGCGCTCTAAGAGTTCGTCAAAGTAGTCTTTGCCAAAGGGACGGCCGTTTTTCATCATCTCGTCATTGAGAACGAAGCCCTTTTGGATGTACTCTTTCAGGGTTTTCGTCGCCCATTGACGGAAGCGGGTGGCTTTCTTGGAGTTCACCCGGTATCCCACGGCAATGATGGCGTCGAGATTATAATGCTCAAGGGTGCGGTTGACTTCCCTTGCTCCCTCTTTCCGAACTACCGAGAATTTCTCGGTAGTTGCACTTTGCTCCAATTCACCCTCGGTATAGATGTTTTTCAGATGCAGGGAAATATTGTCCGTAGAACAATCAAACAGCTCCGCCATGCCTTTTTGCGTCAGCCAGAAGGTCTCATCCTTGAACACAACATTGACAAATTCTTTTCCGCTTTCATCGCTGTAGAGCAGAATCTCTCCACGCTTGGCGATTTCGTTTTCCACAGGCAGCACCTCCGTTATCAATAACAAGAAAATTCCAATCTATATTACCAGATAACATTGTACCTCATTCCTGCAAATCTTTCAACATAAAAATTTTTCCCGCTGGACTTCCAACTCGGTGCAGCGCCGCTTATTGTACGAAAGCAGCTCCAGCGTTCCCTGATACAGATTTTCCTCGCCGGATTCAAATACGGCTACCAGATATTTTTTCTTCTTGTATTTGTCATAGATGGGCTTGAGGCTTTCCCGCAAGACACGGTCTTTCTTCTCTGCGTTGGTCAGCCAAATCTCGACCAGCCGCTTCTCATCTCTGACATTTATCTCCAAATAGAATCACACTCCTTGCGGTAATATTTTCCGTTTTTTCCCTGTGAATTATGCATGGATTTCACCCTGTAGATACAACAATCCTGCGGGCATTGCCTAACGCCTCCTGCAATGCTCAGGATCGCCTCACTGCTGTAGGTGAGCGTAAGCATATATGAGCCGCTTTGAAAATTGCAGTCGAGTATCCTTGCAAGCCGACGAGCGGCGGCAATTCGATTGAGCTCCTGCTTCTTCGCATCGGTACGCCTGCTGCGGGGTGCACGAGGTTTTGACACATGATCACTGCGGTATGATTTTGATATCTCGCCTGTGTGATTGCCTTTCCGTAAAATATACCTTGTCTTCATATAAAGTTGTCCTTTCGTAATGACTTCTTTTTATTGACATTGGGAGGATAAACATATATAATGGTTGTACTCTTAGACATTTATCAAGTCCCACAAAGTCGAATGCGAAATAATCGACTCCCCTTAATTATGTAAGGAATCGATAATTTTTTTAAAAATTCTGTTTTTACCATATCGCTGGTCGAACCGGTAAGACACAAAACTCCGATGCCGCCTATCATGGGCTGCACCGGAGTTTTGTGTTTCAATGGCGCAAAGAATATTGGGAATAGAATCGGCGGCGGCGCTCTGCCGATTTTTTTGTCGCAAAATTCTATTTACCGTATCGCTGGTCGAACCGGTAAGACACAAAACTCCGATGCCGCCTATCATGGGCTG